>NZ_CAMXYR010000011.1 GCF_947253225.1 uncultured Anaerococcus sp.
AGTATAAGAGGTAAATAGGTAATGAAGGCAAATTTAAGTGAACAATATCCAATAATTGAAAAACTTGAATATAATTTTTTAGTAAATGAAGATATATACTCATTAAATACACTTATGTCTTTGTTACAAGATAAGAACTTTATCTATTTTTCAAAGCATAGCTTTTATGTAAAAGATTATGTTTTAAAAAATCTGAAAAAGTATTTTTGGAACCTTAGAGATATTGATCAGGTTATCGATTCTTTAGATAGACTTATATCTTCAGATATATACAGGTACGAATATGTGATATCTATAAAGGCTCAGTTTAGAGCATTTAGGGATAAAAAGGCAGTAGATAAGTTGGAATATACCCTCCTTGAAGAACTAGGTGTTAATTATTTAATAGAGTCAACTAACTTTTATTACAATAGATTCGATCCACAAATTATCGCCATAAGTAAGATTTTTAAGGATAAAATATATGAAGATAGGGGCCTTGTTAAAGAGTTAAATAAAGACATTAAAGTCTATGCAGACTTGATGCTTATGAAAAAAATTTATAATATAGATACTACTACTCACAAACAGTTAAGCTTTGATACAGACTCAATATTTACTGAAGATATTACAAGTCAACAATCGAAAAAAATGTATGAAAAAACACTTACATACTTGTACAAATCCATAGTTGACACTTACGCAGAGTATTACTTCAGAGGTTTGATTAGAGAAGTGTTTAAGAGATATCAATAGGGCTTATAGCCCTTTTTATTTTGGTGATTATGATAATATTAGGAATCGACCCAGGTATAGCTATTATGGGATACGGGGTTATTGAATTTAAAAATAATAAGGTTAAAGTATTAGAAAATGGAGTGGTTACAACTTCATCTAAGACTAAGACAGGTAAGAGATTAGAACTTCTGTATGATAACTTACATGAAATAATTAAGGAGTTCAATCCAGATGAGTTTGCTATTGAGGAACTGTTTTTTAATGCTAATGTAAAGACAGCAATAACAGTAGGTCATGCTAGGGGGGTTCAGGTTTTGTGTGCTCAACAGAACAATCTACCTATTTATGAGTATACACCCTTACAGATTAAGCAGGCTATAACAGGTTATGGGAGGGCAGACAAAAAGCAGATGCAACTTACTATAACTAAGTTATTGAACTTGAAGGAAATACCAAAGCCTGATGATGCAGCTGATGCCTTATCTGTTGCACTCTGTCATGCTCTTAGTCAAAGATTTAAAGAAAGTTTCAGGTTAAATTAATGATTTCATATATAATTGGGCATATTCGTGCTATAGGTGAGGAAAGTTTTGTAATTGAAAATAATAATATGGGTTATGAGGTATTTTCATCTCTTTCAACACTTTCTAATGTCGAGATAAATAGTGAGTACAAGATTTATACTTCTATGCAAGTTAGGGAGGATGATATATCCCTCTTTGGATTTTACACAAAGGATGAGCTTGAAATGTTCACTCTGCTTACAAGTGTATCCACAATTGGTCCTAAGACAGCTCTTGGGATTTTATCTTCAATTAGCGTCAATGAAATAAAAACAGCTATTTTAAATAATGATATTGATAAGTTGACAGTAGCAAAAGGAATTGGTAGAAAATCAGCTTCAAGAATTATCCTTGAGCTAGTTGACAAGGTTAAGAAGATGGACTTTGTTGAAGTTAAGAAAGCTTCGCAAACAAGTGTGGTGAATGAAGAAATTGATGTTGCTAAGGAAGCTTTAATAAACCTAGGCTATCAGAAAAATGACATTGATAGGGTCTTGCTTGAGTTGAAGGATTCTGAGTTAAGTCTTGAAGGACTTATTAAAGAGAGTTTAAAGAGATTGATTTAGGTGATTAAATGTATGATATAAACGACAGGATAGTGGGAAGTAATGAGCAAGTAGAAGACTTATTTGCTGAAAATAGTATAAGACCTAAGTGGCTTAAAGATTATATAGGACAGGATAAGGTTAAGGAGAAACTCGATATCTTTATCAAGTCTTCATTATCAAGAAATGAACCGCTTGATCATGTTCTCCTCCAAGGACCTCCTGGCTTAGGTAAGACAACACTTTCGACAATCATAGCCAATGAACTTGGAGTAAATCTTAGGGTAACAAGTGGTCCTGCCATAGAAAGACCATCAGACCTTGCGAGTATCCTTACAAATCTCTCCAATGGAGATGTGCTTTTTATTGATGAAATACATAGGATTAATCGCTCGGTTGAAGAAATTTTGTATTCTGCTATGGAAGACTTTGTCCTAGATATAATAGTTGGAAAAGGGCCAAATGCTCAATCTATAAGGATTGACCTCGAAAAATTTACTCTAATAGGAGCTACTACAAGGGCAGGCATGCTCTCAGCTCCATTGAGGGATAGGTTTGGGGTTTTGCTTGCTTTAAATCTTTATGATACTAGGGATTTAACTACAATAGTAAAAAGATCGGCGCAAATTCTTGATATTCCAATAGATGATAAGGGAGCTATAGAAATAGCTAGAAGATCTAGGGGAACGCCAAGAATTGCCAACAGGCTCCTTAAAAGGGTAAGAGATTTTGCTATTGTTAAAGCCGATGAGAAGATTGATTACGAAACGAGTAGAAAGGGACTTGAACTACTTGAGATCGACCCTATGGGACTTGATACAATGGATAAGAAAATTATCATGACTATGTACGATAATTTTGGAGGAGGTCCAGTAGGAGTTGATACAATAGCAGCTTCGACAGGAATTGAGAATGTAACTATAGAAGATGTATATGAGCCTTATCTCCTGCAAATAGGATTTTTGACACGAACACCTAGGGGAAGGGTTCTAACTAGGAAGGCTTACGAACATTATGGTTTGAAGATAGAGGAGTAAGATGAGAACAGAAGATTTTGATTATTATTTGCCAGAAAAGCTTATAGCTCAACATCCATCAGACAAAAGAGATGGTGCAAGAATGATGGTTTTGGACAAGAAAACTGGGGAAATTTCAAATAAATATTTTTATGATGTGATAGACTACCTAAATCCAGGAGATGTCCTGGTTATGAATGATACTAGGGTAATTCCTGCAAGGTTATTTGGTCATAGGGAAGATAAGGATGAGTCTATTGAGGTATTCTTGTTACACAACATAGAAGGTAAGACTTGGGAAGTTTTGGTAAGGCCTGGTAAGAAAATGAAAGTAGGCACTGAGGTTATTTTTTCAGATGAACTTTCAGCTAAAGTAATTGATATTAAAGAAGATGGAAATAGGATAGTTGAATTTTCCTATGAGGGGATTTTTAATGAAATATTAGATAAACTAGGAAATATGCCCCTTCCTCCTTATATCAAGGAAAAATTAAAGGATCCTGAAGAATATCAAACCGTATATTCAAGAAATCCTGGTTCTGTAGCTGCTCCTACAGCAGGACTTCATTTCACCAAAGACCTACTAAAAAGAATTGAGGAAAAAGGAGTTAAGCTTGCCTTTCTGACCCTAAATGTAGGACTTGGAACTTTTAGACCTGTGAATGAAGACGAGATAACAGATCATAAGATGCACTCTGAGTTTTACACTCTTAGCCAAGAAACTGCCGATATGATTAATGAGGCAAGAAAAGCTCATAAGAAAATCATAGCTGTTGGCACAACAAGTATAAGAACTCTAGAATCTGTTTACAAAAAATGCGGAGAAATTACAAAAGATTCAGGTTGGACGGATATTTTTATCTACCCAGGATTTGAGTATAAGGTTGTTGATTCTGTAATAACCAACTTCCACTTGCCAAAATCTACATTAATAATGTTAGTTGCAGCTTTTACTAGTAGAGAAATTATTTTAAATGCATACAATTATGCGGTCAAAGAGGAATATAGATTCTTTAGCTTTGGTGATTGTATGTTCATTAATTAAGGAGAATTATGGCTTTAAAATATGAGTTAATCAAAAAAGATAAATATACTAATGCTAGAGTTGGTGTAATCCATACTGCCCATGGAGATATCCCAACACCTATTTTTATGCCAGTAGGTACTCTAGGAACTGTAAAGACAATGACCCCAGAAGACTTGAAAGAAATGGGAGCGAAAATAATCCTTGGAAATACTTACCACCTCTATCTTAAACCAGGTATGGAAATTATGATGAAGGCTGGAGGTCTCCATAAATTCATGAATTGGGATAGACCTATTCTTACAGATTCTGGTGGTTTTCAAGTTTTTTCTCTATCTGATAATAGAAAAATTACTGAAGAAGGAGTAACATTTAGATCTCATATAGATGGTTCCAAACATCTTTTCACACCAGAAAAATCAATAAGTATTCAGAACGATATTCATTCTGATATAATGATGAGTTTTGATGAATGCGTAGACGCTAGGGCTGATTATGATTATGTAAATCATTCTATGCATAGGACTTTAAGGTGGGCAAAACGAGGTCTGGACTATCACAAGGCAAATTCCCATCCTGACCAATCTCTTTTTGGGATTGTTCAAGGCGGTATGTTTAAAGATTTGAGAGAAATTTCAGCAAAAGAGACTACTGCAATGAACTTTGATGGTTATTCCATTGGTGGTTTATCTGTTGGCGAAACTAAGGAAGAGATGATAGATATTTTAAATTTCACAACACCTTTCCTACCAGAAGATAAACCAAGATACAACATGGGAGTTGGAACTCCAGATTATTTATTCGAGTCCTTTCAGGCAGGAATTGATATGGCAGATTGTGTATTACCAACAAGAATTGCAAGAAATGGTACAGCACTTACATCTCATGGTAGGCTAGTTGTTAAAAACGCAACATTCAAGGAAGATTTTACATCCCTAGATCATGAATGTGATTGTTATACTTGTAAGAACTATTCAAGAGCTTATATTAGACACCTGATGAATGTTAATGAAATTCTTGGAGCAAGACTTTTATCATATCACAACCTATACTTCCTCCTAAAAATGTGTGAAAATATTAGACAGGCTATAATGGAAGATAGGTTCTTAGACTACAAGAAAGAATTTTATAGTAAGTATGGGTATTAATGAAATTTGAATATATAATCATCTTTATTCTTTTATATTATTTTTATGAAACTTCTATAAAGGAATATTTGGAAGATAGGAAAAATGAAAAATTTATTAAAGATAACCTTGAAATTGGTTCTAAAATTATCACTAATTCAGGTATAATAGGTGAAGTTATAGAAATTGAAGAAAGTTTTCTACTAGTAGCCACTGGGACTTATGAAAAATTTTCCTACTTAAAGATTAGCAGAGAATATGTAAAGGCAATAATAGACGAATAAAATCTAGGGAGGCAGTCGCCTCCCTTCTTTATAAGACAGATTAAAGTAGTATAGTTTATAGTAAGAAAGGATGGTCTATGGCGAACTGGTTTATATATAACAAGAAAGAAAATTACATAAATAACTTAAAAATAGAAGGGATTACTAAACTTCAGGCACTTGTACTTGCTAATAGAGATATAGTAGATCCCAATCTTGTAGATATGTATATCAATCCGAGCCTAGATAAGCTTCATGACCCCTTTAGCCTGCCAGATATGGCCAAGGCAGTTGACCTTATAGTTGAAACCATCCAAAATAATGGCGAGATTAGAATCTTCGGGGACTATGATCAAGACGGTATAGCTTCAGTGATGACCCTTCTTGATGGAATGCTTTTTTATTATGACAATATAAGCTATGACATTCCTCATAGGGTTGATGAAGGGTATGGAATTTCTGAAGGTATGAGTGAGAAAGCTATAGAAGATAAGGTAAGCTTAGTAATTACTTGTGATAATGGTATTACTGGTTTTGACCAAGTCAAAAAGCTCAAAGCAAATGGAGTTAGGGTAATTGTAACAGACCACCACCAAATAGAAAAAGAGGATAAGGATGGATGGGTTGACCAAATACTCCCAGAAGCTGATTGTGTTATAAACCCTCATAGGTTAGACAGTAAGTATCCTTTTAGAGACTTGTGTGGTGCTGGGGTTTCCTTTAAGTTGATGCAGGCTTTGTACACTAACCTTGATGGGGATTTTGACTACTTAGCTTCACTTTTAGAGTATGTAGCTATGGGGACGGTTTGTGATATAGTATCTCTTACTGATGAAAATAGAATTTTTGTAATTGAAGGTCTCAAAAGACTAAATTATACTGAAAAATATGCTATAAAAGCGTTGCTTAAAGAAGCTGGTTGGCAGAAGGAGATTGATGAGTACACCTTAGGCTTTATAATAGGACCGTTGATGAATGCAACGGGGAGATTATCTACTGCAAAACTTGCTATTGACCTCCTTGTGGAAGAGGATATGGACAGAATTCACGAGCTTGCCAAAGACCTTGTTGAGTTAAATAATACGAGAAAAAAGTTAACTCAAGAAGGACTTGAAAAGTGTGATGATATTGTTAAAGAAAATTCCTATGATAAAAACGATGTAATTGTAGTATATGAACCTTCGATTGATGAGAGTATCTGCGGAATAGTTGCTGGAAGAATTAAAGAAAAGTATTACAGGCCGACTATAGTTTTGACTGATTCATCTGAAGATGGGATACTAAAAGGGTCGGGAAGGTCAATAAGTACTTATAATATGCATGGAGCCATTCTTCCATATGATGATAAGTTGAAATCATTTGGCGGGCACCCGATGGCTTGTGGTTTGTCCATAAAAAAAGAATTAGTTGGTGATTTTAGGGAATTTTTGAATAGAGAATCTAAGCTAACTAAGGATGACTTGGAAGAAGTGATTAATATTGATACGCAAATAAATATTAGCAAGTTATCTTTGGAATTTGCTGAAAGTTTAGATAAACTAAGACCATTTGGGAAAGATAACCCTAGGCCTATTTTTGCTAATAAGGGGGTAGATATAGCTGATATCCAAATGATTGGCAAAAACAAGAATACTATGAGGCTTAGTCTTTACCAAAATGGAAGATACTTTACTGCAATCAAGTTTAATGCAGTAGCTGACTTGGATTATCTTAATCTAAAGTTTAATAATACCATTAAGGGCAATAAAATTGATATAGTTTATTATCCTGACATCAATGAATTCAACGGAAAAAGAACCTTACAGATAAGGTTAGTAGATATAAGGTGATTGTATGGCGACTGATTTTAACAAAGAATATGAGATATTTAAAGATTATATTCTAAAAAATAACCCAAAGGCTGATATAGAATTAATAAAAAAGGCCTATGATTTTGGTGAGCTTCACCATAGGGGGCAGAAAAGAAATTCTGGAGAAGATTATTATATTCATCCTATTGCTGTAGCTAAAAAACTCTCTGAAATGAAACTTGATGATCAGACTATTTGTGCAGGGCTTATGCACGATGTTTTGGAAGATACAGATGTTACTAGGCAACAGATGGCTGAAATCTTTGGTGAGGAAATAACCTTCCTTGTTGACGGAGTTACCAAGCTTAAAAATCTAAATTATACATCAAGAGAAGAAAAACAAGCTGAAAATATCAGGAAAATGGTAATGGCTATGTCAAATGATGTTAGGGTAGTCCTAATAAAACTTTCAGACAGGCTCCATAATATGAGAACCCTTGAATACATGACAAGGAAAAAGCAAATTCAAATCGCGGATGAAACCATCGAAATATACGTTCCTTTAGCTCATAGGTTAGGGATTTATTCTCTCAAGTGGGAGCTTGAGGATCTTTGCTTTAGGTATCAAGAACCTGAAAAGTACTACGAACTAGCAGAAATGGTCAATGTCAAAAGACGTGAAAGAGAAGCTTATATCAATGAAATAATTGCATCACTAAGTAAGTCTCTTGAAGGAACAGATATTAACTTCGAAATCACTGGTAGACCTAAATCTCTTTATTCTATCAATAAAAAGATGGAGAGAAATGGGATAGCTTTTGATGAGATTTATGACTTAACAGCTGTTAGGGTTCTGGTGGATACTATTGCTGAATGCTATGCTGTTTTGGGAAAGGTACATTCTCTTTGGAGACCGATACCTAATAGAATTAAGGACTACATAGGTCAACCAAAACCAAATGGATATAGGTCCTTGCATACTACAGTTTTTGGAGAAGATTCTAGACCTTTTGAAGTTCAAATTAGAACTAGAACTATGCACAAAGAATGTGAATATGGTGTAGCAGCCCACTGGAGATATAAGGAAAATAATAATACTAAGTCAGACTTTGATGACGCCATGAGTTTTCTAAGAAGGATTGTTGAATGGCAACAAGAAGGTGGTAAGGATGAGGATAATCATGAGTTTATGGAAACTCTCAAGAAAGATTTCTTCTCAAGAGAGATTTACGTTTATTCACCTGCTGGTGAGGTATACTCACTTCCAATGGATTCATGTTCAATAGATTTTGCCTATAAAATCCATACAGAAGTTGGTAATAAGTGTGTGGGAGCTAAGGTAAATGGTAGGATGGTACCCCTTACCCATAAACTTAAAACAGGGGATTTGGTTGAAATTATTACAAGTAAAAATTCCCATGGTCCTTCCAGAGATTGGCTTGGTATTGTAAAGAGTAATCAGGCTAAAAATAAAATCAAGCAATTTTTTAAGAGAAATGATAAAGAAGAAAACGTCGAACTTGGCAAGAATGCTGTTATCAAGGATATAAAAAAATTCCGCCAAGGATATAAGGCTATATTGAGAGATGAATGGCTTGATATAATCTGTAAAGACTTGGGATATCCAAGTGAAGATGAAATGTATGCTTCAATTGGTTATGGCAAGACTAATGTTGAACAAGTTACTCAAAAGTTACTTAAATTCGACTCTGATGAGAAAAAGCAGGAGGAAGTTAGTAAACCATCTGACTTTAGCAAAAGACAAATTACCAATAATGGGTCAAGTGAAATAAGGGTAAGTGACCTTGATGAGAATGTTGAAGTTAAGTTTGCCAAGTGCTGTACTCCAGTTCCAGGGGATCCTATAATAGGTTTCATAACTAAGGGAAATGGAATATCGGTTCATGTTAAAACGTGTCCCAATATAATAAATCTTAGATCGCCAGAAAGACTTATAGATGTTTATTGGCAAAACTCTAAGGATGATAAATTCCCAGTAAAGATTCAGATTCTTACATCAAATGCACCATCAATCCTTTATGATATAACTAAGATGATGTCGACTGTAAATGTCAATATTTTGGGAATCAATGCTAGAACTGATCAAGATCAGGGAACTGTAGATTTGGTAATTGAAGTAAATAATATGGATCAACTATCAGATGTGATAACTAAGCTTAAATCATTAAAGACGGTTGATAATGTATATAGGATTAAAAATTAATGAGAGCAATAATACAAAAAGTAACTAGGGCTAAAGTTGAAGTTGAGGGTAAACTAATATCTGAAATAGGCAATGGTTTTATGGTTCTAGTAGCTGTCAAAGAAACAGATGATGTTAGCGATATCGAATATATAAAAAGGAAAATAACGAATCTAAGAATTTTCGAAGATGAAGATGGAAAGATGAACTTGTCTTTAAAGGATGTTTGTGGGAAAATACTTCTAGTTTCTCAATTCACCTTATATGGAGATGCAAGGAAGGGAAATCGACCTTCTTTTAGTGAATCTGCTAAGGCTAGTAAGGCTGAAAAATATTATAAAATACTAATAGATGACCTAAAAAAAGAAGGTTTTGATGTTTTATCTGGTAAATTTCAAACCCATATGCAGGTAAGCCTTGTTAACGACGGACCAGTTACCATAATCTTAGATAGCGAAAGGATAGTCTAGTGAAAATAAAGAAATTTGTTGAAGGTCCTGTTATGACAAATATGTATGTAGTAAGTGATGAAAAAAATGAGGGATTTATTGTTGACTGTGCCTATCCAAGCAAGAGACTTTGCCAATATGTTGAAGATAATAATATAAAAATCAAATTTATCATTCAGACTCACACGCACTTTGACCATGTTTTGGGTCTTGAATATTTTAAAAATCTGTATGGAGTTGACGTCTATGCTTCAGAAGATAGTAAGGATATAGCCAATGATGTTGCCTACAATCTTTCTTATTCTTATGATGTAAATGTTCCTATAGATAAATATTTAGGAGATGGTGAGGTATTTAGCGAGTATAATATAAAGGCGATAAAAACCCCAGGGCATACTATTGATTCTATGTCTTTTAAGCTTGGAGATGTTATCTTTTCAGGAGACACATTATTTAGGCTTTCAATTGGTAGGACTGATTTTCCTGGTGGTAATTACAGTCAAATAATTAATTCAATAACAAATAAACTTGGATGCTATGATGGAGATACTAAGATTTATCCTGGTCATGGAGAAGAAACTAGCTTGGCTTATGAGTTAGCTAACAATCCATTTTTAGTATAGTAGGAGGAAGTATGGAATTTAAAAGAACAAATATGTGTGGCGACTTGAGGATTGAGAATGTTGGTGATTCTGTAGTTCTAATGGGCTGGGTTGCAAAAAAAAGAAATCTAGGCTCATTAGTTTTTGTAGACCTTAGGGATAAGACAGGAATTACTCAAATAGTTGTAAGAGAAGAAGATAGCGAAAACTATGAGAGAACAAGGGGTATATCTCAAGAATATGTCCTAGAAGTTAAGGGAAAGGTTAGCGAGAGAGAGTCAAAAAATGGAGAAATACCAACAGGAGATATTGAAATTATAGCTGAAAAAATCAATATCCTAGATAAGGCAAAGACTCCACCTATCTATATAAAAGATGATGATGATGTAAGCGAAAATCTAAGGCTAAAATACAGATACTTGGATATGAGAAAACCATCCGTTCAAAGAAATCTTAAATTAAGAAGTGATATTGTAAGGACTATTAGAGAATATATGTACAATCACGACTTCACAGAAGTTGAAACTCCATTTCTTACAAAACCAACTCCAGAAGGAGCAAGGGACTATCTAGTTCCATCAAGAATAAATTCTGGTAAGTTTTATGCACTTCCACAATCACCACAACTATTAAAACAAATTTTGATGATTGGCTCACTTGATAGGTACTTCCAAGTTGTCAGATGTTTTAGAGATGAGGACTTGAGGGCAAATAGACAACCAGAGTTCACTCAAATGGATTTGGAGATGAGTTTTTCTAACCAAGATGATGTTATTGCTATGAATGAGGGACTTCTAAAGGAACTTTTTGACAAGTATACAGACTATGATCTTAAACTACCTATTCCTAGAATGGATTATAGTGAAGCAATGAATTCCTACGGTTCAGATAAACCTGACCTCAGATATGGTTATAAGATAGAAGACGTTAGTGAAGTATTTATTGGTAGTGACTTCAAGGTTTTCGCTGATAATACAAGTGATGGAAAGTCAGTAAGAGCCATTAATTTTAAGAATCTAGCAGATAAGTATTCAAGAAAGCAACTTGCTAAGTTGACAGATTTTGTCAAAGATTATGGATTAAAAGGTCTTTCATATATAAAATATTCTCTTGACCCTCAATCTTCAATCAAGAAGTTCTTAACAGATGAAATAATCGAAAAACTCAAAGAAAAACTTGGTATGGAAGATGGAGATTTGATTTTATTGGGAGCTGATAAGGATAGAACAGTTCTTGAGGCTATGGGGGCTTTGAGGAGAAAAGTTGCTAAAGACAATGACCTGGTTGAAAAAGAATACGCTTTATGTTGGGTTGTAAACTTCCCTATGTTCGAATATAGCGAAGAAGAAGACAGGTATGTAGCTCAACACCATCCATTCACTATGCCTAATGAAGAAGATATAGATTTACTTATGACTCAACCAGAAAAAGTCAGGACTCAAGCTTACGATATCGTAATTAATGGTGACGAAATGGGTGGTGGTTCAGTAAGAATTAATAATTCTGACCTCCAAGAAAAAGTATTTGAAGCTTTAAAACTATCAGAAGAAGATATCAAAAATAAGTTTGGATTCTTTATTGAAGCGCTTAAATATGGTACACCACCACATGCTGGTCTTGCTTATGGTCTTGATAGGTTGTTGATGTTATTTGCAAAGACAGATAATATTAAAGATATTATTGCCTTTCCTAAAACTCAATCAGCTACATGTCCACTCACAGAGGCACCAAGCTTGGTTGACGAAAAGGCATTAAATGAGCTTAATATTAAGCTAAAGTAGGAAATTATGGACAAAGTTACAAAAGAGGGAATTGTAGTTGACAACAATAAGGGAAAATTAACCATACAAATTTTTAGAAATGGAGCTTGTGGTTCTTGTGCTGCAAGTGGGTCTTGTGCAGAAAGTAAGACTACCGAAATTGAGCTATTCTCCTATGAAGATATTAAAAAGGGAGATAGAGTTGTGATTGAAGGCTCATATAATGAAGTTACTAAGCTTACTGCTTTTGTTTATATCTTTCCTGTAGTTATGATATTAATAGGAGCTGTTTTGCCTAATGTATTTTTAAAAAATACATCTATAGATATGAACTTACTGACCCTTCTCTCAGTTATAGTTTTCTTGTCGATTTCACTCGTCTTTGTAAAACGTCTTGATAACAAAGTGAAAAATAGAAATATAATGAAGGTTAGAAAAATTAATTAATTGTTAATAGATAACTTTTGTTTATTATTAAGATATGGAAAAAGTTTAGGAAATAATCTACATTAAAGGTAGTATTCCTTGCTTTTCCTAAGATATGGAGAGTAATTATGGCAATGCCAATAGTAACTTTGGTCGGTAGAACCAATGTGGGTAAGAGTACCCTCTTTAATAGGCTTGTTGGAAAGAAAAAATCAATCACTGAAGATATTTCTGGTGTAACTAGAGATAGGATTGTGGATAAGGTCGAGTGGCAAAACAAGGAGTTTCTTCTTGTAGATACAGGAGGCCTTGATATTTCTAACAAGGAAATAATGAATACGGAAGTTAAGTCCCAAGTAGAAAAGGCCCTCCTAGAAACAGACCTTGTCTTGTTCGTAGTTGATGGTAAGGAAGGGCTTAACCCTTATGACATAGACATAGCTAATGAAGTTAGAAAATATAACAAACCAGTTTTAATTGTTGCTAATAAACTCGATTCCTTTAAGGTTCCAGATGAAATATATGAATTTTATCAATTTGGTTTTGATGACCTATCAATGATATCTGCTGAACAAAGCAAGGGTCTTGGTGATCTGCTAGATAAGGTTGTTTCATATATTGATTTTGCTGCTTATGAGGCTATTGAGGATGAGACTAGGATAGCTATTATAGGAAAGCCTAATGCTGGAAAGTCCTCTTTGGTAAACCTTTTATTAAACGAAGAGAGGATGATTGTTACAGATATCGCTGGAACTACAAGAGATGCCGTAGATAGCTATTGGACCTACAATGGGAATAATTATGTATTAACAGATACTGCTGGTCTTAGGAGAAAGTCAAAAGTCAAAGAGAATGTTGAATACTATGCCAACCAAAGGACTTTCGATGCTGTTGATAGTTCGGAAATTTGCTTATTCTTAATAGATGCTAATGTTGGAGTAACAGAGCAAGATGCTAAAATTGCTGGATATGCTCACAATAATAAAAAGGCGATAATTATTGCAGTTAATAAATGGGACTTGGTAGACAAGGATACAAATACAATGAGAAACCTAGAGGCAGATATAAGAAAGACACTTTCTTTTGCATCTTACGCTCCGATTGTCTTTATTTCAGTTTTAGAAAATAAGAGAATTGATAAGCTTTTAGACCTCTTTGAAGTTGTATCTAATAATTACCATACAAGAATCAAGACTGGAGTATTAAATAACATCCTTCAAGATGCTATGTTATTAAATCCACCACCTCATGATAAAGGCAAAAGGCTTAAAATATACTATATGTCCCAAGTTGCTACAGCTCCACCAAAGTTTTTGCTTTCTATAAACGACAGAGAATTAGTTCATTTTTCATATACTAGATATTTAGAAAATCAAATCAGGCAAAATTATGCATTAACAGGCGTACCTTTTAGTTTCATCTTTAAACAAAAGGGTGAGAAAAAATGATTCTTTTGATAGCGATAATTTCTTATTTATTGGGGTCAATACCAGCGGGTTTCATTATTGGAAAAGTTTTCTATAAGACTGACATTAGGACTTTAGGGTCTGGAAATGTTGGAGCCACTAACGCTTTTAGAAATTTTGGAAAAACTACTGGTTTTATAACCTTCGTTTTTGACTTCCTAAAGGGAGCTATTGCCTGTTATCTTGGAAGGAAAATTGGAGCAGACCTTGGTCAAGCTCTCGCTTTCTTTTTTGTGGTAATCGGCCATATGTATAGCTTTATCCTAAAATTCAAGGCGGGTAAGGGAGTTGCTACAGCCTTTGGATCACTTTTAGCTATCGATTTTAGATTTGCTTTGATTCTACTTGTTATATTTATTGGAATTGTAGCAGTCTTCAGGATTGTCTCCCTTGCATCTGTTATTGTTTCTATTTTAGGTGCACTTATTGGTTTGTTTTGGTTTGGGATTTCATATATTTCGTTTGCAATCATTTTGGTTGCAAGTCTGATTGTCTACAAGCACAAGTCAAATATTGTAAGACTTAAAAAAGGTGAAGAAAAGAGGATTTTTTAAGGATAATTATGCAGATATCAATTATAGGTGCTGGCAGTTGGGCAAGTGCTATAGCTTGTCTTCTATCAGATAAGTATGATGTTTTACTTTATGCGAGGGATATGGAACAAGTTGCTTCTATAAACAATAACCACATCAATCAAAAGTATTTTCCTAACAAAAAACTTAGCAAAAGTATTAAAGCTACATCTGACCTAAAAGCCATGTTCGCAAATAAATATATAGTTAATGCTATACCAACACAAAATATCAGAAGTCTTTATGAAAAACTAGATAAAAGAATAATTAAGGATCATGTTCTTATTAATTTATCTAAGGGCTTAGAGCTAAATACACATTTTAGGATTTCTCAAATATTTGAAGATATTTATGGAGAAATTTCTTACATTATTCTAAGTGGACCTTCCCATGCAGAAGAAGTTATTGATAAAATGCCAACTACTATTGTAGCCGCTTCTAAAGATATTTCACTCGCCAGAGCTGTTCAGGAAATATTTACAAGAGAATATTTCAGAGTATATACATCCGAAGATGTTGTTGGTGTAGAGATAGGTGGAAGTATTAAAAATATACTCGCTTTTGGAATTGGTATGGTAGATGGGCTTGGTTATGGAGATAACTCTAAGGCAGCCATGATTACAAGAGGTATTCATGAAATGGAAAGATTTGCTAATGAGTTTGGTGCAAAAGCAAGAACAATAAATGGACTTGCGGGGATTGGAGATTTAATAGTAACGGCAACTAGTAAGCATTCTAGAAACAACAGAGCAGGAAGGCTCATCGGTCAAGGATTAAGCTTGGATGATTTAAGTAGTAAAATCAATATGGTTGTTGAAGGAATTCCAACAACTAGGGCCGTTTATGAGATCGCCAAAGAGAAGAATATAGATATGCCTATTACCAATGAACTTTACAAGGTTTTGTTTGAAAATAAAAAGACTAGTCAATCTGTAAAAGATTTAATGAACAGAGATTTAAAAAATGAATTTTAATTCGAAAAATTTCCCATTTACGATATAATATTATAAAGACGTATAAAAAATATAAAGGAAGTAATTATGCTAGATAGGTTTAAAGAATTTATAGGTATTGATGACAAGTACGACGACTATGATGAAGATCAAATGTACTATGATGATGTAGATGAAAAAACTGAGGATGTTGAACCTAAGAAAGAAGAAAAAAATCAAACTTATGGGTCGTTCTTTGCTGATAGTAGCTACAAGGAGAAAGACACCACAACCACCTATAAGCCTTCATTTACAGAAAGCTTTAAAAGTGATGATTCTTCAATATTCAAAACAAGTAAACCATCAAGAAGAGGAGATAATGTGGTTAGTATGAGTAACAAAAATTTTGCAAATACAAGTTCAATGAGAATTTCTATCCAAGAACCATTAGACTATGAAACAGATGGTCCAAAGATAATTGATGATATACTTGACAACAAGGTTGTTGTTTTAAATCTTGAAATGGTTGATTCTGATTTAAGAAGACAAATATTTGATTTTGTAAGTGGTGCGGTTTATGCCCTTGATGGGACTGTAGAAAAAGTTACTAAAGGAATTTTTGTAATAAGTCCTAAGGGTGTTCAAGTTGACTCCTCAGTAACTAAGCAAATTTCAGAAGGAAATTATAACCAACTATAGATCGATTACTAAATCGATCTTTATTTTTTATGAGTTTAGTATATAATTTAGATTTTATCAGTGATAAGGCAAAAAAATCAAATATTAAAAAGGCTATAGCAATTTTAGAAAAAGCTTATTATACCCATATAGAAACATCAAGTTTTTTCTTAGATCCATTTGAACAAAGAGTGATAGAAACAATTGCAAGAAAAAATAGCATAGATATACTCTTTATTGGTGGCAATGAAAAAAGCGAAAGAAAGATATTTGTAGCAAATTATTACTATGAACCTCTTGTTGAAGGAAATTATATTAAGATTCTAAGTTTTAATAGCTTTTCCATAGGTCATCCTGATGTTTTGGGGGCTTTGCTTCATCTTGGGATTGATAGAAATTCAATAGGGGATATATCTATTTTGGATGGATGTATAGAATTTGCTGTCTTAGAAGCTGATTCAAGTTTTATAAAATACAACTTGACTAAGATAAAAAGAGAAGGAATAAACCTAGAAATCAAAAGTGATAACCACTTAAATCTAACCGAGCTTGATTATGAAAACTTGAGTGGATTTGTATCTTCTTTAAGACTTGACAATATTCTTACTGTGATGTTAAATCTGTCAAGGTCTAAGGTAAAAGATTTGATTTCATCAAGGCTAATAAAGGTTAATTTTCAAATTATAACTGATCCAAGCCTTGTTGTAGAAGAAGGTTCGATGGTATCTGTTAGACGAGAAGGAAGATTTATTTTTGACCAAGTAACTGGACAAAGCAAGAAGGGAAATTACCATATAGAATATAGGAAGGTAATATGATATATATAATAATTATAATATTTGGAATTGTAGTAGATAGACTCACAAAAATCTATGCTGTAAATAATTTTATAGAAAATCCAATAAAGAGTCCGATAATAAATTTGACTTACCTAGAAAATAGGGGAGCTGCCTTTGGTATTCTTCAGGATAAGAGAGTTTTATTTATTCTTCTTACAACAGCAATAGTTCTCTATCTTCTATATTATTTTATAAGGAATATAAAGAAAAGTCCTTTTATCCTCAATTTTGCCTTTGCTATGATAATTTCAGGTGCTATTGGTAATTTTTATGATAGACTTTTACAGGGGTATGTTGTTGATTTTATAGAATTTGCCTTCATAAACTTCCCAGTATTTAATGTAGCGGATATTTTCGTAACTATTGGTTGTGCTTTGATGGTAATTTATATACTTTTTTATGGAGAAAAGAGGGTTTAATTGACAGTTGAAATTGGAAATGATTGGGATAAACTTTTGAGTGAAGAATGGTCAAAACCTTACTATCAAAAATTAAGAAAAATCTTATTAGAAGAATATAGTCATTATAGAGTTTATCCTGACATGTATGATTTGTTTAATGCCTTGAAATATGTTAGCTATGAAGACACTAAGGTTGTGATTTTAGGACAAGATCCCTACCATGGGAGGGGACAGGCTCACGGATTTTCTTTTTCGGTTCAAAAAGGTGTAGAAATTCCTCCATCCCTCTTAAATATATACAAAGAATTACAAGAGGATTTGAACTGTTACATACCAGATAATGGTAATTTAATAAAATGGGCTGAGCAGGGAGTTCTACTCCTAAATACAGTTCTTACTGTGAGAGAAAAAAGTCCAAATTCACATAAGGGAATTGGGTGGGAAATTCTTACAGATAGGATAATAGAAATTTTAAATTCTAGAGAAAAACCTATGGTATTCATACTTTGGGGAGCAAATGCTAAGGCTAAGGAAAAGCTTATAACTAATAAGAACCACTTAATCCTAAAGTCTGTGCATCCATCACCTTTATCAGCTTATAGGGGTTTTTTTGGATCTAAAGTTTTTTCTAAAACTAATAAATTTTTGAAAGAAAACAATATGAAAGAGATTGATTGGCAGATAGAGAATCAGAGGTGATTCTCTATTATTTTTTTGCCAAGAGCCAAGATATTTATGTAATTATAAATATTATCTTCCTTTAAAATTAAAAAATGTTCATCAACTTTTACAGAGGATTCGTTTTTTATCATAAAGTTATTTAAACATACAAATCCCTTGGTTTGTTTATCCAATTTGCCATATAGGACTTGGAGATTAATCTTAATCTTATAAGTATCAACGTGTAAGTCATAGGTAGAACTTGCAAAATAGGCTTCATTTTGGTAATTATTTATAGAAAAGGTTATATTAGCTATATCATTATTAATTGATGTAGATTTTAGAGTAAGCTTACCAAGTTTAGTTTCAATGCTCATTATTTCATCAAAGTAAATAGGCAGATGTATTAATAGTTCTGTCGCTATTAAGTCATTTTCATTGTGTTTTAAAATTGGATAAGGATTTTGCCTAGTTTTTATTTCTTTACTAAGTTTACTTATAGTTTTGTACCTAGAGGGGTCATCTCTATAGAAACCTAAGATTTTTTCTATATAACTTAATTTTAATGATTCAAAATCAAAATAGAACCTATAAGGTCTAATGAGTTTCAGTAAATCCAAGTTTATCGGGAGGATAGGAAATCTATTATGTTTAATGAGTCTGCTATTAAGAAAAGGTATATCGAAAATTTCTCCATTATAAGTTATAAGCTCGTGATTTTTTATTTTTTTGATATAAATATCAAGTAGCCTATCCTCTTCACTATCATCTTCAGCGAAATATTGAATTGTATAAGCCTTGCCATTAATAATTTCAACCAAACCTAAGAGGACAAGCTTATCAACAGAAGAGTCAAGACCAGTTGTTTCTATATCTAAAACAATTTGATTTTCTTTTAAATTTTTGCATAAATGTTTTTTCTTTACTGTTATCATGAGATAATTATACTATAGTTTGTAAAATAATGGGGATATAATATAATATAGAAGTTAAGGAGTAAGTGATGATATATTTAGATAATGCAGCGACAACCAAGATGTATAGCGAAGTAATAGAAAAAGAGATAGAAATTTTGGAGAATTGCTATGGTAATTCCTCAGCAATTCATTCTTTCGGTATGAAAGCAGAAAATCTGATAAAAGAAGCTAAGTCTATCATAGCTAAGGTAATTAATGCAAATCCTAATGAAATTTACTTTACAAAAGGTGCTACTGAATCAAACAACATTGTTGTTTCATCCTTTGCAAGCTATGGGGCGAAGGCTATTACGACAAGTATAGAACATCCTTCTATTTATGATACTTTTGTAAACGCAAACTATGATGAAGTTATTTTCCTAAACAATGATAGGGATGGGCTTGTTGATTTGGATGACTTGAAAAGTAAATTGGATGCTAATATTAAATTAGTTTCAATTATTTATGTAAATAATGAAATAGGTGTTATTCAAGATATAGAAGAAATTCGTAAAATTGTAAAAAAATATAACGAAAATATTTGCATCCACATTGATGCCACCCAAGCTTTAGGAAAAATTTCTTGCGATGTTGGAAAACTTGGTGTGGATCTTATGAGCTTTAGTGGACACAAGTTCCATGGACCTAAAGGAGTTGGTGGGTTATATGTAAGGAAGAAATTTTTATCTAAAATAAGACCACTTCTATTTGGGGGTAGACAACAAATTATATCATCTGGAACAGACAACCATCCTGCAATTTACGCAACTGGTCTTGCCCTACAAATGCAAATTTCAGAAAATGAATATGCTTATATCAAAAAACTCAACGAACATCTTCGTGATAAGATAGCGGCAAATATAAAAGATACATATATAATTTCACCTGAATTTAAGGCATCTCCATACATTTTGGACATAGCCTTTAAAAATATTAAAAGTGAGGTTTTGGTTCACTTTCTTGAAGATAGGGGAATATATGTATCATCAGGTTCGGCTTGTTCAAAGGGTGAGGATAACAGGGTGTTGAAGGCCTTAGGCGTGAGTGATGATTATATTGATGGAGCGATTAGGTTCTCATTTTCGTCATTTATAAGTGAGGAAGACTTGGATGAAGTTGTCGAAGTGCTAAAAGAAGGAATTGAAATGATTAGGGAGGTATTTTAATGCAGTGGTTACTAGCTGTCAGTTTTGGAGAAATATTCCTAAAAGGAAGGAACAGGAATGTTTTCTATAAAACTGCTACCAACAATATAAAAAGAAACATTAGAGATATTGGCTATGATGATATGTACTCAGAGTCATCTAAACTATATATCAAAGCTGATAGGGATAAGTTTGAAAGTTTGACTAGAGAAATACAAAAAGTTTTTGGGATTGTCTATATTTCAGAGGTTGTAAGATGCGACAAGGATATGGAAACAATTAGACAAACCTCAGTAGATCTCATAAACTATTATGAAAATGATAAGAATTTGACTTTTAAGGTAGATAGTAAGAGAACCGACAAATCTTTCCCTCTAACATCACCAGAATTGAATGCTAAAATAGGTGGGAATATCCTAGAATCTTTTGGTAATTTAAAAGTGGATATCCATAAACCAGACTTTACAGTTTTTATAGATATAAAAAGTTCGGCTTACATTTATATAAAAAGGACAAAGGGACTTGGAGGACTTCCACTTGGTTCTAGTGGAGAAGGACTTCTCCTCTTATCTGGAGGTATTGATTCACCTGTAGCAGGATTTATGATGGCAAAAAGAGGAATGAACATTAACGCTATCCATTTCCACTCCTATCCATTCACCTCGAAAAGAGCCCACCAAAAGGCTATGGATCTTGCACAAATATTATCTGCTTATACAGGGAAAATGAGAGTTTATTCTGTCAATCTTGCAGAAATATACAAGTCCATTAGCAAAAATTGCCCTAGAAGAGAAACAACTATTTTATCTAGGAGATTCATGATGAGAATAGCATCAAAAATATCTGAAAAATATGGGTATCAAGCTTTAATTACAGGAGAAAGTTTGGGCCAAGTTGCTAGCCAGACAGTTGAGTCAATGTCTGTAATAAATGAATCTTCCATGTTACCTATTCTAAGACCCTTGATAGCTATGGACAAGAAAGACATAATAGAAATTTCAGAAAAAATCGGTTCTTATGATAAAGCTATAGAACCATACGATGATTGTTGCTCAATTTTTGCTCCAGATTCACCTGTTACAAAGCCAAAATTAAAGTATATAGAAAAATCAGAAGAAAATTTAGCTATAGAAACACTAGAAACTCATGCTATAGAAAGTATGAAAATTATTGAAATAGCTTGACAAGTTATGTCAGCAATAGTATTATAATCAAGTAAACCGCTCAGTCCGGGCTCTGATCCCCAACACTGGCGAGAATTTTAGTAATAGGAGGTTTCCATGTACGCAATAATTAAAACAGGTGGAAAACAATATAAAGTATCAGAAGGTGACTTAGTAAGAGTTGAAAAACTTCCTTACGAAGTTGGTGACACCGTTGAATTTGATGAAGTTCTTTTAGTTGCTGGAGATGAAGTAAAAGTTGGTTCTCCAGTAGTAGCAAACGCAAAAGTAACAGCAACAGTTGAAGATCAAAATAAGGATAAGAAAATTGTTGTATTCAAATACAAACCAAAAAAGAAATATAGAAAAAAACACGGTCACAGACAACCTTATACTTTAGTAAAAATTAACAGCATAAGTCTTTAATGATTAATGTTAATTTATTAATCAAAGACGGGAAAACAGTAGGTTACGATATTACAGGCCATGCGGACTTTGCTGAGCATGGTAGCGATATAGTATGTTCTGCAGTTACAATATTAGCCTATGCTTGTGTCAATACTCTCGATAAATACGCTGATGGGGTTGACTTTATTGACGATGGAGATATTCTTCATCTATTCACTCCAGATAGTAGTCTTGAAATAGATGCGGTATTCGCTTATTTTGAAACTGGTATACAAACTTTGCTAGGTAACTATAGCAATTATGTAAAATTAAAATATAAGGAGACAAATAATGATATTGAATATTAATTTACAAAGATTGTCAAGCAAGAAGGGAGTTTCTTCATCAAAGAACGGTAGAGATTCTCAAGCTAAGAGACTAGGTGTTAAAAGAAGCGATGGACAATTTGTTAATGCTGGAACTATAATAGTTAGACAAAGAGGAACAAAAATTCACCCAGGTAACAATGTTAAAAAGGGTGCTGATGATACTCTTTACGCTTCATGTGAAGGTGTTGTTAAATTCGAAAGAAAAGGAAGAAGCAGAAAACAAGTTTCTGTTTATGCTAAAGCAGATATCGCTTAAGAAGTCAAAGCTTGCCAATTGGCAAGCCTTTTTTTATGAGAGGATATAATTATGATAGATTATGCAAAAGTAAGTCTAAAGGCAGGAGATGGTGGAAACGGCGCTGTTGCTTGGAGACGTGAAAAATATGAACCAAGTGGTGGTCCTGCTGGTGGAGATGGTGGAAATGGTGGCTCAATTATTATAAAGGCAACAAGAAACCTATCTACTCTTGATGAATTTAGGTACAAGACAAAGTACAAGGCAGAAAATGGTGAAGCTGGTGGCAAGAGCAAAAAGTTTGGCAAAAAGGGCGAAGATTTAGTTATTAAAGTTCCTGTTGGAACTTTGGTAAGAGAAGCTGAAAGCAAGGTAATAATAAAAGATTTAAACGAAGATGGGGAGGAATTTCTTATAGCTAAGGGAGGACGTGGGGGTAGAGGTAATGTCCACTTCAAAAACTCTATCAGACAGGCTCCTCGTTTTGCAGAAAATGGTAGATCTGGCCAAGAGATTGATGTTATTTTCGAGTTAAAAATTCTTGCAGATGTTGGTCTAGTCGGCCTACCAAATGTAGGAAAATCAACCTTAATTTCAGTTATAACCAAGGCAAAACCTAAAATTGCCAATTATCATTTTACTACAATTGACCCTAACCTAGGTGTTGTAAATATAGACAGCGAAAGATCATTTATAGTTGCTGATATACCAGGGCTTATAGAAGGTGCCAACGAAGGAAATGGGCTAGGTCATGATTTCTTAAAACATATTGAGAGATGCAGAGTCTTGGTTCACCTTGTAGATATTTCAGGAATTGAGGGTAGAAATCCAATAGAAGACTTTAACCTCATTAATGAAGAATTGAAGTTATATAATGAAAAGCTAAGTCAAAAGCCAATGATTATCGCTTTAAACAAGTCGGACTTAGATTTTAACAATAACACTGAGGATTTTATAAATAAGTTTTCGGACAAGTATCAAATATTTAAGATTTCCGCAGCTACAACTTCAGGCATAAAAGAGCTTGTAGATGCGATTTCAGAGCTACTAGCAACAAGTAATATAAAGGAATTTGATCCAATGGAAGAAGTTGATTCCAACTTTTTGGAAAACTTCTACGACAAGGAAATTGAATTTGACTTAAACTTCAGAAAAGAAAATGATATTTATGTTGTGGATGGTAGGAGAGTAGACAACCTACTTGATAAAGTTGATCTTGAAGATTATGATGGAAAGATGTATTTTGAAAAAACTCTACGAGAGATGGAAGTTTTCGATAAATTGAAAGAAATGGGTATTCAAGAAGGAGATAGCGTTGCTTTCGGGGATCTTGTTTTTGAATACTATGAATAGGAGGAAATATGTTAACTGGTAAACAAAGAGCTCGTCTAAAGCAAGAAGCGCATGACTTTAAACCTATTATCAATATAGGTAAGTTCTCAGTAACCGATGAACTTATAAGGGCAATAGATGAAGCTTTAGAAGCTCGTGAACTTATTAAGATTAAGATTTTAAACAATAATATGGATGATCAGGATGAGATAATAGATACAATTATGGAAAAAACAAAGTCAGAATTTATATCTCACCTAGGCTCTATTATTACACTTTATAGAAAAAATAAAGAAAATAAATTTGAAATATAATGAGAATCGGACTATATGGTGGTACTTTTGACCCTATTCATACAGGGCATCTAATAGTAATTGAAAATGCAATTAATTTTATGAATTTAGATAAGGTCATAATTCTTCCTAGCTCAAATCCGCCACACAAAAAACACAAGAAAAAAACTGCGACAAATATTAGAGTTGAGATGGTGTTTGAGGCTATAAAGGATAATGATAATATTGTCCTATCTACTTTTGAATCAACTGACCAAACTGTCAGATATACTCACGAAACGATAGGATATTTCAAAGAAAAATTTCCTTATGATGAAGTTTTCTATATACTTGGTGAAGATTCTTTCTTAACTATAGATACTTGGAAAAATTATAAGGAAATATTGAATGAAAAGATTATAGTCTTTGCAAGAAGTAATATTGATAAAGACAGTATCTTGGTCAAAAAATTTGAAGAGATTAAAAAAGCTAATCCAGATATTTATCTAATAAACAATCTGAATATTAATATTTCGTCAACTTTGATAAGACAACTTGTCAAAGAAGGGAAAAGTATAAAATATCTAGTAAGAGATACTGTAAAATACATTATTGAAAATAGGGGTTTATATGTTTGATTACAAAAAATATGAGGAAAGATTAATATCAGATATAGGTATAAAACGTTATAAGCATTGTCTTAGGGTTATGGATTGTGCTATAAAATTAAGTGAAGGAAAAGAGGTTGATTTAGATAAGGTTAAAATCGCCTCTTTTCTTCATGATTGTGCAAAATATAATGAAGCAAAGTATATGAAAGAACTAGGAATAAATAAGTTTGATGAAATCGATGTAAATTTATCTAAACCTGTAATTCATTCTTTTTTAGGAGCAGAACTAGCAAAAAAAGTGTATAATATAAGAGATAAAGAGATTTTGGAAGCTATCAAATATCATACTACAGGCAAAGAAGATATGACTATTCTTGAAAAGATTGTATTTATGGCAGATGCTATAGAAGAAGGAAGATCCTACCCTGGTGTTGAAGAAATTAGAAAAAAAGCCTTCGAAGACTTAGACGAAGGCGTTCTAATGTGCTTAGACCACAATATTAAATTTCTGATTGATATTGGTGCTTTTATAGATCCTCTTACTCTAAATGCAAGAAATTATTTGATAAGGGAGAAAAATGGATAAAGTAAAAACTGTTTTAAAGACATTAGACGATAAATTGGCTGAGGATGTTAAGGTAATAAACCTAGATAATTCTTCGATAGCAGATACATTTATACTAGCAAGTGGTGGTAGCATTAATCAAACCAGAGCTCTTGCTGATTATATAGAAGATGATTTAGAAAAAGAAGGATATAAACTTATCTCTAAGGAAGGACTTAGAGAAGGGGAGTGGATACTCCTTGATGTTGGAGATGTTATTGTCCACATTTTTACACAAAAACAACGTGAGTTTTATGATTTAGATAATTTATGGGAGAGCTAATCTCTCATAAGTTTCTAGGAGTATTATATGTCTTATGATAAAAAGGATAAGATTATTTATGGACTTATAGTTGCTGTCGTTATCTTATTTGCTAACTACATATATTCGAATAATATAGGAGGGATTTTCGATAAGGAAGAACAGGTATCACTCCTAGATGAAGGAAACATTGATAAACAAAAGGATGAGGACGAAATTAAAAACTTAGAGGAAAAATCCCCAAAAACATCGGTTATGAAAGTCCACATAGCTGGAGAGATTAAGAAACCGGGTGTCTATGAAATTAAAGAAGGGGATAGGCTAGAGGACCTAATAAAGGTTGCTGGTGGTTTAACAGATGAGGCAGATGATGTCAATATAAATCTTGCCCAAAGATTAGAAGATCAAATGAAAATTTACATACCGAATAAAAATGATGAAAAGTCATTAAATACTAACAATCCTAATCAAACTAATGAGCCAGTAACTCCTGTAAAGGATTCATCCTCTGGACTTATTAACATTAATACTGCTAGTAAGGAGGAGCTAATGACTCTGCCAAATATTGGAGAAAAGCGAGCGGATGCTATCATTGAATACAGAAATGCTAGTAGATTCGAAAATATTGAAGATATAAAGAATGTTAAAGGAATAGGCGATAAATTTTTTGAAGCTTTAAAAGATTTGATTACGATATAGGTGAGAATAATGAAATTATCTACAAGAGGAAGGTATGGACTAAGGGCTATGTGCTACTTGGCGAGTAATGGAGAAAGAAGATACATTTCTGTGGCAGAAATGAGTGAAAAATTAAACCTTTCAGAAAATTACTTGGAGCAATTAATTAGACTATTAAAAAATAACGGACTGATAAAGTCCGCTAGAGGTCCTAAGGGAGGTTATAAAATTACAAGGGATATAGATGATATATCTGTCGGTGAAATTTTAAGAGTCCTTGAGGGGAATATAACCATGAGCGATTGCGTAAGTGGTGATCATTTTTGTGATGATAAGTGTGATGCTTATTATGTTTTTACTAGAATAGACCAAGTTATAAATGAAGCAGTAGACTCAATTAGTTTGAAAAATATGATAAATCAGGAAGTTTGAGGTAATAAGATGAAAAACTTAGGAATGAATGAGTTAAGAAGTAAATATTTGAAATTTTTTGCGAATGAAAATGGACACACTTTATTAAAGTCCTTTCCATTGATACCAATAGATGACGATTCGCTTTTGTTAATAAATGCTGGAATGGCGCCACTAAAGAAGTATTTTACTGGTGAGAAAAAAATGAAAAATAATAGGGCAACTTCTTCACAAAAATGTGTAAGAACTGCTGATATTGAGAGAGTCGGTAAAACTGAACGTCATGGTACTTTTTTTGAAATGCTTGGAAATTTTTCTTTTGGAGATTATTTCAAAAAAGAAGCTATTACTTGGGCCTATAGATTTTTGACTAAAGAGTTAGAAATTAGTAAAGACGACCTATGGGTAACTGTTTTTGAAGAAGATGAGGAAGCCTATAATATTTGGCATGATAAAATAGGAATTGACGCAGACAGGATTTTAAAATCTGGAAAAGAAGATAACTTCTGGGAACTAGAAGTTGGACCATGCGGACCTTGTTCTGAAATTTTTGTTGACAGGGGACCTAGTAGGGCTATAGATGAAAATGACAATAGACCAGGTAATGATGATTCAGATAGGTTCATGGAAGTTTGGAATCTAGTATTCACCCAATTTAACAAAGACGCTAATGGAAATTACACTCCACTTGCTCATCCTAATATAGATACAGGAATGGGACTTGAAAGAATAGCTATGGTGCTTCAAAATAAGGACAATATTTTTGAAGTTGACGTGATGGCAGCAATTATTTCTGAAATTGAAAAACTCGCTGGTAAGAAATACAAGGAAAATAAAAAGGATGATGTTTCAATCAGAGTTATAGCTGACCACACTAAGGCAATGACATTCTTAGTTTGCGATGGAGTTGTTCCTTCAAATGAAAAAAGAGGCTATGTATTAAGAAGACTTATTAGAAGAGCTTACAGACACGGTAAACTTTTAGGCATTGACGGTGAATTTCTAACAGCTATAGTTGATAAGGTTATTGACACCTATAAGGTTGAGTACGATGAGCTTGTTACTAATGCAAAAAGAATAAAAGATACTATTAAGGATGAAGAAGATAGATTCCAAAAAACAATTGACCAAGGTCTTGATAGACTAGAAGGTCTAATAGCTGATATGGAAAAATCCAACGAAAAAGTTCTTAGTGGTGAAGAAGCCTTTAAATTGTATGATACTTACGGATTCCCATTGGACTTAACCAAAGAGATTCTTGAAGAGAAAAACCTTGATATAGATGAAAAAACTTTTAACGACCAAATGCAAATCCAAAAGCAAACAGCTAGAGAAGCTAGAAAGAAAGATGCAGGTTGGTCTCTTGATAATATAAATACTGATGGTATTGCTAAAACTGAATTTATTGGTTATGATGATTTATCAATTGATGCAAAGATTTTAAATATATTTGAAGAAAATAGCGAAGTAACTTCGATTAGTGAAGGATTTAAGGGTATAATTATTAGTGATAAGACTTCATTTTATGCTGAAGGTGGTGGAGAAGTTGCTGATACAGGGCTTATTTCTTCTGATAGTTTCAAAGCAGAAGTTATAGATGTCCAAAAGTTGAAGGATATTTATTTCCATTATGTTGAAGTTGTGAGCGGAAAGATTAATGTAGGTGATATAGCGAGATTTAGTGTTGATAGATCCAGAAGATTGGATATCCAAAGAAATCACTCAGCTACTCACTTGTTAGATCAAGCACTTAGAGATATACTTGGTGAAGGAATTAAACAAGCTGGATCTTTAGTAGATGAAAACAAGTTAAGATTTGACTTTACCCATAATAAAGCCTTAACTAAAGAAGAACTTAGGTCTCTTGAAGATATTGTTAATAGAGAAATAGCTAAACAAGAATTTGTTAAAAAAGAGATTGTGGATTATAAAGAATCCGAAAAAATGGGAGCTATTGGACTATTTGAAGATAAGTACAAGGATAAGGTAAGGGTAGTTTCTATGGGAGATTACTCTATAGAATTGTGTGGTGGATGTCATGTAAACTACACAAGCGATATTTTGATGTTTAAAATAACCCAAGAATCATCAGTGTCTGCCGGCGTAAGAAGGATTGAAGCCATAACAGGTAGAAAAGCCTACGACTTATTAGTAAATTCTGAAAACACCTTAAAAGCAATTGCAAGTAAGCTTAACACAAATGTAAATACAATTTCTAGTAAACTAGATAGTCTTGATAAGGAAATTGATAACTACAAAAAAGAAATATCAAGATTAAAATCTACAAACGCTTCTGATATAATTGGAGAATTAAAAGATAGTGTCAAAAATGTAAAGGGTATAAATCTCTTGGTAAAGAAATTTGAAAATGTTTCAATGGATGAGTTAAGAGATTACGAAAATAGAATCAAAAACTCATTTGATAATTTAATAATAGTGTTCGCATCAGTAAGTGATAAGATTGTATTTACTGTATCTGTTGATGATAATTTAACTGATATGTATAATGCTGGGAAAATTGTTAGAGAGATTGCTCAAATTACTGGTGGAAACGGTGGTGGCAAGAAGAACTTTGCCCAAGCTGGAGGAAAAGATATTTCTAAGCTGGATTTAGCCTTAGAAAAAATCAATGAAATGATTTAAGGAGATATTATGACTGATAAGAATAACTTCAATGAGACCATGCTCTTTAAAAGAGATGACGACCAAGAAAAAAACATTAGAGAGATACTTACGACTGTTTACAAGGCACTAGATGATAAGGGGTACAAACCAAGTGGTCAAATCGTAGGATATTTATTATCAGGAGATCCAACTTATATCACAGCTCACAGTGGTGCTAGAAAACTTATTAGAACCGTTGATAGAGATAGAATTTTAGAAGAACTGCTAGAAGCATACATTAATGAGTAGAATAATGGGACTTGATGTCGGTGACAAAACAATTGGGGTTGCTCTAAGTGACCCTATGTTTTTGCTGGCACAAGCTAAAGAAACTATAAAAAGAAAAAAAGCAAGTGCAGATATACAAAGATTAGTTGAACTTATCAACGAAAATGATGTGAACCTTATTGTTGTTGGACTTCCCAAGAATATGAACAATACTATTGGACCTCAATCAATGAAGGTTATGAGTTTTGTTGATTTATTAAAAAAACAAACTGATATCGAAATTGTATATCAAGACGAGAGAATGACTACTATTCAATCAGAGTCAGTACTAATCGATATGAAGGTAAGGCGAGAAAATCGTAAAGAATATATTGATAAAATTGCTGCATCCTTTATATTACAAACTTATTTGGATAGGAGAAAAAATGGATAAAATCATTTTACTTGATCAAGAAAATAATGAAGTCGAATTTGAACTATTGGATACATTCGGAGTAGATGAGGCAAATTATGCTGCCTTAAAACAAGTGGATGATGATTTCATTCTTATGGTAGAGATTGTTGAGGAAGGTAAGGAAGTAACCTTTAAAACAATAGAAGACCAAAACTTATTAGATGAGATTATCGACCTATATGAAGAAATGAAAGAAGATTTAGATGAATACTGATCAGATTAGAAAGATTTTTGAAGAAAATAATCAAAAATTTACTAAACAAAGAGAAATTATCTTTAATGCCTTAAAAAATTCAGAAGCTAAGCATATTACGCCTGAAGAATTATTCGCATATGTACACCAGGAGCATAAGCAAGTAGGTATAGCGACTGTCTATAGGACTCTCAATATCTTTGATGAGCTTGGGATTGTTAATAAACAAGAATTTACTGACCAAGCCTATACTTATGAACTAATTGATCCGAAAAATGATCATCATGATCATATTATTTGTACTACATGTGGGAAAATCATTGAGGATGAATTTTTGTCAAAAGAAGAAATAAGAGATTCTCTTAAAGACAAGTATGATTTTGATTTAGATTATTATTCTTTAAGAATCTTTGGCACTTGCTCCGATTGCAAAAATAAAAAGGAGTAAAAATGCAAAATGAAAAAAAACTAAGAATAATCCCACTAGGGGGATTACAAGAAGTAGGAAAGAACTGTACCGTCGTAGAATATGGCAGTGATATGATTATGATCGACTGTGGGTTGACTTTCCCTGACGCAGAGATGCTAGGAGTCGATATAGTAATTCCTGACTTTACTTATGTAGAAGAAAATAAAAAGAAATTGAAAGGGATTTTTGTTACCCATGGCCATGAAGACCACATAGGAGCAATCCCTTATTTCCTCAAGAACATTGACACTAATGTTTATTGTTCTAAGTTAACTAAAGGTCTACTTGAAAATAAATTCAAGGAACATGGTCTAAATCCTAATAAAATCAAGATGGTTAATGTAAATAATACTGTAAAAGTTGGCAGTTTATCATGTGAATTTATTAGGGTAAGTCACTCTATACCAGATGCTTGTGCTATAGCTGTAAAATCACCAATAGGAACAGTTATTTTTACAGGAGATTTCAAGATGGACTTTACACCAATTGATAATGATCCCACTGATATCCAAAGACTTGCAGAATTAGGGAAAAAAGGAGTACTAGCTTTATTTGCTGATAGTACAAATGTCGAGAGAGAAGGATACTCAATTAGTGAAAAAACAGTTGGGGATACCTTTATCCAAATATTTGGTAGAGCTAAATCAAGAATTATTGTAGCAACTTTTGCTTCAAATTTACACAGAGTCCAACAAATAATCTATGCTGCAGAAAGATACAACAAAAAAGTAGCCTTATCTGGTAGGTCAATGATCAATAACGTTAGAATTGCTAGCGAGTTAGGATACCTAAAGGTTAAGAAAAATACATTAATTGATATGAAAAATATCAAAAATCACCCAGATGATGAAATTGTTGTCCTTTCAACAGGAACTCAAGGAGAGCCACTTTCTGCTCTAACAAGAATGGCAAATAAGGAACACAAGCAAATTAACTTGAATGAAACAGATACAGTAATCCTATCTTCATCTGCTATTCCAGGCAATGAAATGGCTATAAATAATACCATAAACAATCTCACAAAGATTGGATGTAAAATAATATACTCATCACTTGCTAAGGTCCACGCTTCAGGACATGCCTGCCAAGAAGAAATTAAATTAATGTATCAATTGGTTACTCCTAAGTACCTCTTGCCTGCGCACGGTGAGATAAGACAGCTTCAAAAGCACGCAGAAATAGCTGAAGATATGGGACAACCAAAGGAAAATATATTGATTGGTAAAAATGGTGATGTATATGAATTTACCAAGAAATATGGAGCTATAAATGGCAGAGTTCAAGCTGGCAACATACTTGTAGATGGTTCAGGAATAGGTGATGTTGGAAACATTGTATTGAAAGATAGAAAACACTTATCAGAAGACGGGTTGATGGTTGTTTCAATTACCTTTGACAAGCATACCCAACAACTCTTAGCAGGTCCAGAAATTGTATCTCGTGGTTTTGTTTATGTAAAAGAAAATCAAGATATTATAGAAAATGCTAAAGATATTGTATTAAGATCTATCAAAAAATGCTCTGATAAAGATATTAGAGCCCTTAGCCAAATCAAATATAAAATTAGAGAAGATCTTAAATCATATATATACAATGAGTTAGGTCGTGATCCTATGATTCTACCTGTAATCTCGGAATTAGAAACAAATGAGTCATATAAATAATGAATATATTACGTCATTTATTGAATTTTTATCAGAGGATATGGATTTTCTTGAGATAAGAAAATTTGCAGAAAAAAACCATGTTCCTATTATGAAAACTGAGACAAAGGAATTTCTTAAAAGCTTGGTTCTTATAGCAAAACCTAAGTCTATACTTGAAATTGGAACTGCTATTGGATATTCATCTTTAGTTTTTAATAAATATACAAATGCTCAAATTACAAGTATCGAGCTTTCTGAGGATATGGCAAAAATTGCTAGGGGTAATTTTAAAAAATATCAAGCAAATATCAATTTAATAAATGATGATGCAGAAAAAGCCTTGACTAAGATTAATCAAGGCTTTGATTTTGTTTTCATAGATGCTAATAAGGCTAATTACAAGTTTTACTTTGATTATGTAGATAAGCATTTGCTTAATAAGGGTGGAATCATAGTAGCTGACAATATTTTGTTTAGAGGTGAAGTCTGTAAAGATGACCTTATTGAAAAAAGAAAAATAACTATAGTTAAAAGATTGAGGAATTTTTTGGCATATATCACAAAAAGAGAAGATTATAATACTAGTATCGTCCCCATAGGTGATGGTTTAAGTATAAGTTATAAGGAGAATTGATGAATAAAAATAAAGTTGAATTGTTAGCTCCTGCAGGAGATATGGAAAGATTAGAAACTGCTATCAAATTTGGTGCAGATGCAGTATTTTTGGCAGGAGATAGCTTTGGTCTAAGAGCTAATGCTAAAAACTTTAACAAGGAAGAATTAACAAAGGCTGTAGAGCTTGCTCATAAGAATAAGGTCAGGGTTCATGTAACTATGAATATCCTACCACACGATGAAGACATGACTGGTCTTATTGAGTACTTAGAGTTTTTAAATTCTATAAAAGTTGATGCTCTAATAATTTCGGATCCAGGAATTTTTTCTCTAGCCAAAGAGCATACAAATATAGATCTTCATATAAGCACTCAAGCATCTGTTACAAATTCAGCAACAGTAAAGTTTTGGCATGATATGGGAGCTAAAAGAGTAATACTTGCAAGAGAATTGTCCCTTGAAGAAATCAAAGAAGTTAAGAAAAATGCTCCAAAAGATATGGAAATTGAGTGTTTTATCCATGGGGCTATGTGTATTTCATATTCTGGAAGATGCCTATTATCTAATTATATGACAGGCAGAGATGCAAATAGGGGAGATTGTGCCCAATCATGTAGGTGGAAATACTCTATCCAAGAAGAAACTAGACCAGGTGAATACTATCCTATAGAAGAAGATGGCAAAGGTGGCACTTTTATCATGAACTCTAAGGATTTATGTTTAATTGATGAAATAGATAAATTGATAGAAGCAGGCGTAGATAGCTTTAAAATAGAAGGAAGAATGAAAACAGCCTTTTATGTAGCAACTGTTATTAGAAGCTATAGACAAGCAATTGACGCTTATTATGAAGGTACTTTTGATAAGGAAGTAGCTAGTAAATACTATGATGAAATAACCAAAGCAAGTCATAGACATTTTACTAAGGGATTTTTCTATAAAAAACCTGACGCAAACGATCAAATTTATGAAAATTCTTCATATATTAGGAATTATGATTTTATAGGAACAGTTTTAGATTACGATAAGGACACAAAAATCGCAACTATAGGACAGAGAAATAGGTTTTTCCTAGGTGATGAAGTAGAAATATTTTCAAATTCTCCAGATTTTTATGAATTTAAAATCGACAATATGAAAAATAAAAAAGGAGAAGATATCGAAGTAGCGAATGTTCCTAAAGAAGAAATATTTATAAAGATCAATCTTCCACTTGAAAAAGGAGATATGTTTAGAAGAAAAATAGAAAATTAGTACTATAAAAGCCCAAGCAATTCTTGGGCTTTGTGTAAACATTAATCTTCTGAAGGGTTTTCAGAAAAATCTGCTCTTGTTCTACGTCCTTCTACACCTACATTAGAATTTTCATCAGCTTCATCAGTTATGTTTCTAAGATTTTCTTGGTCTGGACCTAATTTTTTATCTAAAGATTCACCGCCAGATTCCTTATTTTCTTCTCTTATTTTTTTGTCAAGTTCAGCATTTCCTCTGTATTGGTTTGCATTAGTTACTTTGTTTTCGTTAGTCATATAAATCTCCTTTTATATATTTATTTAATACTTACACTTATATTATAACAGATATTCTAAAAAATTTCATTATTATCGTTTTCAATAACTATTATAATATACTTAAA
>NZ_CAMXYR010000012.1 GCF_947253225.1 uncultured Anaerococcus sp.
TCCATAAGGTAATAATATACAAAACTTATGAGAAAACATGAATATATATTCCGGTTGATTTTGAATAATATACAAATAATTTCGGTTTGCTTAGTTTTTTCTATTATTTTATTATTTTTCATCTTTTATCTTGACAGATTAGCTTTATTTCAATATAATAATATGAGTCAAAAAAAGAGTAGGAGGTGTAAGCATGAAGAGAACTTATCAACCAAATAGAAGAAAGAGATCTAAAGATCACGGCTTTAGAAAAAGAATGTCAAGCCCAGGCGGAAGAAGAGTACTTAAAGCTAGAAGAAGAAAAAACAGAAAAAGATTATCTGCTTAGGCTAGAAGAATTATATATAGATTAAGAAGAGGGCCTTTTTTAAGGCTCTTGTTTATATGATTTAGCCTTTTTCTAGAAGATTTAAGAAGTATTTAATGGAAAAAAGAATTAGTTTAAGAAAAGACACAGACTTTCAAAGAGTATACAGAAAAAACCAAGCTTTCTATAATAGGGATTTTACAATTCTTATTAAAAAAAATAACCTTGACCATCCTAGGTTTGGCTTTACTATTAGTAAAAAGCTAGGCAAGGCTAACGTGAGAAACTCACTTAAAAGAAAGCTTAGAGACATAGTTAGGTTAAATTATGCGACCCTTAACAAGGTGGATATCGTAATCATACCTAAAAAACATACGACAGATTTTACTTATGATGAATTAAAAAAATCTTTGGGTCATGTTCTTAGTAAGGCTTTTAAAAAGAAGATGATTTTTTATGTTAAATAAAATGTTCATTAGTATAATAAAGTTTTATCAAAGATTTATTTCTCCACAATTAGGATATGCAAAGTGCAAGTACTATCCAACTTGTTCTCAATATGCCCTAGAGGCCTTTAGCAAGTATGGATTTTTCAAGGCATTTTATATGTCTTTGTGGAGAATTTTACGATGTAATCCATTTTCTAAGGGTGGATATGACCCTGTAGATTAGTACCTACAGATTAATAATAGATGGAGTTTATATGTTAAATTTTATAGCCAGTATTTTAGGCAAGCTTATGAGGTGGACTTATGAGAGTCTATCGGCAAATTTTACAGAGCCTACAAATATTAGTTTTTATGCCATAGCGATAATATTGATGACCTTGCTTGTAAGTCTTATGATCATACCAATGACCGTAAGTCAACAAAAACAAGCAGAAAGAACCAAAATTTTCAAGCCAAAAATGGAAGAAATTAAAAAGAAATATGGCTATGACCAACAAATCATGCAACAGAAAATGCAACAACTTTATAAGGAAGAGGGAGTTACTCCTGGTCTTTCAGGTTGTCTAGTAATGATTATTCAAGTTTTAGTTCTTTTTGGACTATTCAGAATGATGAATAACACAACTAAGTATGTTTTCCCAGAAGGACTTGATAATATAAGAACAAATTTTTATTGGGTTCCAAATCTATTGGTTAAAGATCCACTTTGGTTTGGTCTTCCACTTCTAACAAGTTTATCACAGTTTGCAGTACAACTTTTTTCAATGAAAACTAACCCACAAATGCAACAAGGTGGTGCTATGGGAAGCATGAACAACATGTTTTTGGTTATGCCTTTGATGTATTTCTTCTTATTTAGAGGACTACCAGCAGGTTTGCCATTATATTACACCCTAAGTTCTGTGTTTAGACTTGTAATCATGGTGATTATGCATTTTTATATGATAGCTAAAAAAGGGGATCAAGAAAATGAAAAAGTCAATAATTAAGAGTGCCAAGACAAGACAGGCGGCTATAGAGCTAGCTCTTAACGAGATTGGAAAAACTAGGGACGAAGTAGAAGTTGAAATCTTGGAAGAAGAATCTAGTGGATTTTTAGGAATAATTGGCAGCAGAGATGCTGTGGTTAAGGTAAGCTATGAAGAAGATATCAAAGAGGCTCTATCAAACCTAGAAAAAGAAATAGAAAACACAGAGTCTTTTGTAGGTCAATTAGATGATGAAGATATAAATTATATTGAGGTTGAAGAAGCAAAAGAAGAAGTTGAAGAACCTGTCGAAGATGAAAATTTACATGAGGCAGAGGAAAGCCAAGATGAAGGTAAAGATGAGGCCTTAGAGAAAACTATAGATTATGGCAAGGCCAAACAAAAAGCTGATATCGACAAGTTTTATGAAGCAAAAGACCTCCTAGAAAACATTCTAAAGGCTATGCACTTTGATAATGTAAGTGTTATAGGAAATCTTGAAGATAATATAATTAAGCTTGATGCAAAAGTGGATGAAAGAGATACAGGAATAGCAATCGGCAAGAATGGTTCAACTCTCGAGGCAATTGAGATGATTGTAAGAAAAGCAATCGACTCAAGAAGAAGCAACGTCAGACTTAATATTGATATAAATAACTACAAAAAACGTAGGGATGAAAAGATAGTTGACCTTGCGGCAGACACAGCAAACAAGGTATACAAGAGCAAAAAATCATGGAATTTAAGATATATGAATTCCTATGAAAGAAGGCTTGCTCATGAGGAAATATCCAAACATAAAAATGTTACTAGCCACTCAGAAGGCGTTGAACCTAGAAGATATGTGGTTGTAGACTATATAGAAGAATAAATAAAGAGCTTGTGAATTGCCACAAGCTTTTTTGATGCAAATCTTTATTGAGATTATAAAAAACACCTCCAAGAGGAGGTGTTTCATGTGAAACTATATTTCTATATGCTTACCTAATTTATTGTAAGCTTTTTTCATTTCACTATCATCATCAAATTTTCCATGACTTGCTGAGTGAACCTTGACAGGTTCCATAGTAAGTCTAGCTACGTTGTAGGCGTGGTCTCCGATTCTTTCCATGGTTGATAGGATGTCGTTAAAGACGTATGAAGCTATGCTTGTCATATCCTCGCCATTGGCAAGTCTCTTGTAGTGAGCCTTTCTTAGGGTTGTTTCCATCATATCAAGGGAAGCTTCATCTTCACTAAGTTTTGAAAATAGAGCTTGATCTTTGGCGTCAAAGACTTCAATAGCTCCAACAAAGTTGTTTATCACCAAGTTGTAGATATCTTCAAGATCAGCTAGAGCTTCCTTGTTGTAGCTTGCTCCTGATTCATAAATTTCTTCGTAATATTCTCCTAGGTTTTGGGCGAGATCTGAAATTCTTTCTACATTGATTTGAATTTGTAGGTAGTTTTGAACTTCTGCTTCAAGTTCAGATGAACCGGAGCCTTGGGCTATAGCCAAGAGATAGGCTTGGATCTTTGTGTCCATATCATTTACTATAGATTCAGCTTGGTTGGCTGTTTCAAGAAACTTTTTATCTTTTTCTAAGAGGTAGGATTTGGTTTGCTTGATTGTTTCAAGGGCAACCTTAGATTCTTTATGGATAGCAGTTCTTATTTGATCAAGGGCTGCTGCAGGAAAGGCTTCAATGAGCCTATCATCAAGTTCTATATTCCCAAGATCAGAAAATATTGAGTCTTTTCCTGGAATTATCTTTCTTAGCATTCTAGCTACATATTTAATTATTGGTAAGAATATTACCATTCCTACGAAGTTAAAGATAAAGTGCCCAACTGCTATAGTCATCAATTTGTTTGTTCCAAGTCCTGTGGCAATAGTCCTTACTAGGCTTTCATAAGGTCCTAGGAAGATAACGAATATCAAGGATATTATAATGTTAAAGAGGACGTGAAAAGTTGAAGTTCTCTTAGCAGAAAGAGATCCACCTATAGATGCGAGTACTGCTGTAATACAAGTTCCTATATTAGCTCCAAACATAAGTCCAAGAGCAACATTTAATTCGATTGCACCAGATGCATAGAGCGATTGGGTGATACCTATGAAGGCGGATGATGATTGGATTAGGGCAGTAAGTCCTGCACCTATTAGTACGGCAAAGATTGGTGTTTGTGCCATATTTGCAACAACCTTGTCAAAACCGTCTATGTTTTTAAGTTCTGCAAGAGAGCCTCCCATCATCTCTAATCCTATGAAAAGTAGGCCAAAACCTACTAAGATTTCTCCGATATATTTGTTTTTCCTTTTAGATGCAAACATTGTTAGTACAACACCTATAAGAGCTATAAAATATGATAAGTATCCTAGGTTAAAACCGATTAATATAGATGTAACAGTTGTACCAATGTTTGCTCCCATAATTACCCCTATAGCTTGTTCGAGGCTCATTACTCCAGCTCTAACAAAGCTTATGGCTATAACTGTGGTTGCTGATGAAGATTGGATAAGTCCTGTTATAACTACACCAACCAACACTCCCATAATCGGGTTGGAAGTGTATTTCTCTACATATCCCCTAAGCTTAGGGCCTGCGAAGTTTGTTAGGGCATCTCCCATTAGGGAAATTCCAAACAAGAATATGGCAAGACCTCCAGCAATTAGGTTCCATTGCAGAGAGCCTAATGATTGTAGTTGCATAATCCCTCCAAATTTTTTTGATTACTACATCTAATATATCATAATTATTAAAATACACCAATTTTTTTCTATAAAATTTGCATAGAAATTAATTATCATTATCTTGTTAAATATTGACAAATAAATATTTTCTACTATAATTCTTATGTTACAAACCACTAGTCAAAGTAGTGAATATACTAAGGAGTAAACATGGAAGAAAGAACGATTGCTGCGATATCTACTCCATCCGGTACTGGTGGGATTTCCATTGTCAGGATGAGTGGTAGCAAGGCATATGAAATCATCAATAAAATATTTAAACCAATAGTAGGCAGTGCTATTGATAAGGAAAGGGACAATAGGAGGATGCGTTATGGAAACATCGTCAATCCTGATGGACAAATCATAGATGAGGTTATGGTTTGTTTTATGAAAGGTCCTTATACCTATACAAGAGAAGATATTTGTGAGATTAACTGCCACGGATCCTTTGTTTCTGTCAAAAAAATTCTTAATCTTCTACTGGATAAAGGATGTGATTTGGCGGAAGCTGGTGAGTTTACCAAAAGAGCTTTTCTCAATGGAAGAATTGACCTTTCCCAAGCTGAATCGGTTCTTGATATAATCAATGCAACTAATGAACTAAGCCAGAAAGAAGGAATCAATCAGTTAAATGGAGCTTTGGGGGAGAAGATTAATTCCATAAGAAAAGAGCTACTAGAGGCCTTATCTAGGCTTGAGTATTCCATAAATTTTACAGAAGATGGGCAAGACCTTTCTCCAGATGAGATTATCAAGTTCATGGAGGAGGCAAAAATTGCTATAGATAAACTCTTGAAGACTTCAAACAAGGGGAAAATCCTTAGAGATGGAATAAATACAAGTATAATTGGTAAGCCTAATGTAGGGAAGTCGTCTTTGCTTAATAAGCTTTTAAATGAAAATCGTGCAATAGTAACTGATATACCTGGTACAACAAGAGATTTGATTACAGAGTATATCTCCTTTGGAGATTTTACTCTAAAGATTAATGATACAGCTGGGATTAGAGATACAGAAGATCTTGTAGAAAAGATTGGAGTTGATAAGTCCATAGAGCTAGTTGATCAATCTGATTTAATTATTGCTATTTTTGACTCATCTAGGGATTTTGATCATGAGGATGAGAAAATCATTTCTTTAATAGAAGAAAAAAATGCCATAATAATTTTAAATAAGGGCGATTTAAGTCCTAAGTTTGATGAGTCAAAATTTTCTATAGATAAACCTATCATCAAAACCTCTATGGTCAACGAAGAAGGAATTGATAGGCTAGAAGAAACAATAACTGAAATGTTCAATACCAAGGATTTGAAAAGAGAATCAGTGCTTATAACCAATACTCGTCATGAAAGATTGCTTAGTCAGGCAGGAAAGAAGCTTTCTGAGTCACTGAGAGATATCAAGCGAGGAATTCCTCTTGATGCTTGCGAGGTTGACCTGAGGGGAGCCTATGACGATTTGGGTCTAATAATTGGTGAAGCTGTTTCTGATGAGATAATGGATAAAGTATTTAAGGAGTTTTGCGTTGGAAAATAAATATAAGGCAGGAACCTATGACGTTGTAGTAGTAGGAGCAGGACATGCAGGATGTGAGGCAGCCCTTGCATCAGCTAGGTTGGGTCTTAAAACTTTGGTTCTTACAACAAGTCTTGAATCAATAGCGGATATGCCATGTAATCCCAACATTGGAGGTACGGGCAAGGGACACATAGTTAGAGAAATTGACGCCTTGGGTGGAGAAATGGCTATCAATATAGATAAGACCTTTATCCAATCCAGGATGTTAAATACAAGTAAGGGACCTGCGGTTCATTCCCTTCGTGTGCAAGCAGATAAGAGACTTTACCACGAAGAGATGAAAAAAACCTTGGAAGCTGAGGTTGACCTTTTTCAACAAGAGGTAGACAAGATAAATTATGAAAATGGGAAAATTATTTCATGTGAAACAGTGCAAGGGGCGATCTATGAAACGAAGGCTATAATAATTTGCACAGGAACTTATCTTAATGGAAAAATTCTTATTGGAGACTATGAAAAAGTTTCTGGACCTCATGGTCTGTCAGCCGCAACATTTCTTTCATCTTGCTTAGAAGAAATGGGTTTTAAATTGAGAAGGTTTAAAACAGGAACACCAGCAAGGGTTCACAGAAAATCTCTACACCTTGAAAAAACCGAAGTTCAAAAGGGAGATAAGGAAGTAATTCCTTTTTCCTTTATAAACGAGGGCAAAGATTTTTCTAATAGGCACCAAGAGGATTGCTATCTAACATATACTAGAGAAGAAACCAAGGAAATAATCATGAATAACCTTGACAGGTCCCCAATTTATGGGGGTCATATCAAGGGAGTTGGTCCAAGGTATTGTCCTTCTATAGAAGATAAGATGGTTAGATTTCCAGATAGGGATATCCATCAAGTATTTATAGAGCCAGAAAGCTTATCAACTGATGAAATGTATGTGCAAGGAGTTTCATCTTCTCTTCCCCAAGAAGTTCAATTTGAATTTTATAAGACAATTATCGGTCTTGAAGATGTAAAGATAATGAGACCAGCTTATGCAATTGAATACGACATGATTGATACTAGAAACTTATACAGAACTTTGGAGTCTAAGGATTACGATGGATTATACTTTGCGGGTCAAATAAATGGCTCGAGCGGATATGAAGAAGCTGCTGGTCAAGGGCTTATGGCTGGTATAAATGCCGCATTAAAGATTAAAGGTAAGGAGCCCCTCATCCTAGATAGGTCAGATGCCTATATAGGAGTTTTGATAGATGATCTTGTAACAGAGGGAACAGAAGAGCCTTATAGGATGATGACCTCAAGATGTGAGTATAGACTAACTATGCGTCAAGATAATGCTGACCAGAGGTTAACTCAAAAAGGCTATGATATCGGTCTTGTAAGTGAAGAGAGATATCAGAAGATGAAAGAAAAAAGAAGAGCTATTGATGAGGAAATAATGAGATTAAAAACAGTAGTTCTCACCCCAAAAGAAGAAATAAATAGAAAACTCGAAAGTTTGGGTACAATGCCTCTCAAAAACGGCCTATCCCTATATGACCTTCTAAAAAGACCAGAACTTGATTATGAAAAGCTAGCAATTTTGGATCCAGACAGACCAAGCCTGCCAAAATTCCAACAAATTCAAGCACAAACAGAAATTAAGTATGAAGGATATATCAAAAAACAAATGGCTGATATAGATAAGTTCAAGAAGCTTGAGGCAAGGATTTTACCAAAGAATTTTGACTATTCAAAGATATTCGGTCTAAAGAAGGAATCAGCAGAAAAGCTTAATAAGATCCAACCAGAAACTCTAGGTCAGGCTTCAAGAATTTCAGGAGTATCACCTGCAGACATAAATGTATTGTTGATTAGATTAAAGACTGGAGAATTGGATGGATAAGGCCTACAAAATTTATATGGACTACCTCCTAGAGGTCAATAGGCACACAAACCTCACTGCAATCACAGATCCAGAGGAAATAGAAACTAAACACTTTAAAGATTCTCTTACAGTTCTTGACTATATTAAAGAAGGAGATAGGGTTTTGGATCTAGGAGCTGGAGCAGGTTTTCCTGGAATACCACTCAGAATAGAAAAAGACTTTGACCTAACCCTAATTGACTCAGTTAACAAAAAAGTAACTTTCATGAATGAAGTTATAGAAAAACTTGGACTTACAAAGGCAAGAGCTATTCATACTAGGGCAGAAGATTTTGCCAAGGATGAAAGAGAAAAATTCGATGTGGTAGTTTCAAGAGCTGTTGCGAATATGTCTACCCTCGCAGAGTATTGCTTACCTTTCCTCAAGGTAGGTGGTTTATTCATAGCCTTAAAGGGACCAAAAGCTCAAGAAGAACTTACTAGGGCAAAAAATGCTATAGAAGTCTTAGGTGGAGAAGTGATAGAAGTCCAAGAACTGGATTTAGACGGAAATGATAGGGTAAATATTGTTATAAAAAAAGTTAGAAATACTAAAAAGAAATACCCAAGGGGGAAAAACCTACCTAAAAAAGATCCCCTATAATGTTTCGCGTGAAACAGGAGATATAATGATAAGAAAGACAATTAAGATAGTAAGCTGTTTTTTACTAATAAATATTTTATTTGACCTAGCAGTCGGAAGTGGCCTAGCTGTCTTGTTGGCATACTTTTTTTCTGGGACCTATAACTTAAATCTGTACTTAATCATATTAAATCAGCTATTTAAGCTCGGTTTACTAGTTGTTTTTTTAAAGTATAGGGGGAAAGCTTACAGAGAAAAATATGGCAAGGTATATATAAAGACTAGGAATTTAAGGCCTGATTCCTATAAGATTTTTATAATAGGCTTAGGGGTTGCAGGCTTTGGAAATATCCTTCTTTCGTTATTTTTGAAAGTTTTTGAAAATAATAGCTATATAAGAGAAACCCTTCAAAATCTTGAAGAAATCCTTTCATATAATACAAGATTCGAATACGCTCTCCTCTTTATAAGTGTTGTGGTTCTTGCACCAATATTAGAAGAAATACTCTTTAGAGGGATATTGTTTTCGGAGACAAAAAAATATCTCGGCAAAAAATCAGCAATTGTAATAAATGGCTTAGCCTTTGCCATCTACCATATGAATTTGATTCAAGGGATTAATACTTTCTTTATGGGGATGGTTTTAGCTTATATATATTATTACAGAAAAAGTATAAAAGAAGTGATTTTGGTACACATGCTTAATAATTTAATGGCAATGGTTATGGAGACTAATTATTATTTGGCACTTGCTATGGGGATTGTGTGTTTCTTTGCGATATTTTTGGGTCTAAAATTTCTGCTGGAATTTAGACTTACCAAAGATTAAAATTAAAACTTGTGAGAAGATGATTTTTTCACAAGTTTTTTTGTAATATTTTTCATGATTTGTGTTATACTATTTTAAGGAGTGTGATATGCAAGCTTTAATTATATCAATAGGAACAGAAATTCTTTTAGGAAATATAACAGATACAAATTCCCAATATTTGGCAAATCACTTAAAAGAACTAGGACTTAATGTTTATAAGATGATTACTGTCGGAGACAATCACGATAGATTAAGAGAAGTATTAGAACAAGCTGACGGTGCTTATGACTATATATTTATGACAGGTGGTTTAGGACCTACTGAAGATGATATTAGTAAGGAAGTCGCTATAGAAGTTTGTGGTCTTGAAGATGAAGTTGAAGTTGATGGAAATTCTTTAGGAATGATTAGGAATTATTTTGAAAATAATAAAAGGGCAGTAGAGATTAATAAGAAACAAGCAATATTTCCAAAATCTGCCCATATCCTAAAAAATCCTAAGGGAACTGCCCCAGGCTGTATTCTAACATCAAAAAAGTCGACAAAGTTCATTCTATTACCTGGTCCTCCTCACGAGATGACCTATATGTTTGAAAGAGAAGTTAGTAAGATTCTGGTTAAGGATGCGATTATTAAATCTGTTACTGCAAAAACTGCCTTACTAGGAGAATGGGATATGGCAAGTAGGGTAGATCTAACTAGCACAAACCCAACCATTAGCCCCTATGTAACAGATTATGGCTGTATTTTAAGAATAACAGCGAGAGCTACCACGAACCAAGAAGTCGATGACCTATTAAGTCAAGGGATGACTAAGGTTAAAAATTCACTTGGCAAGTACCTGATAACCTTTGAGGATAAGAGAAAAGAGGAAATTTTAATTGATCTTTTGAGGGCAAGAGGTGAGTATATTTCATGTGCAGAGTCCTTCACAGGAGGATTGATTGCAAGTTCAATAGTTGATATACCAGGGGCAAGTCATGTGCTAAAAGAAGCTTACATAACCTATGCCAATGAGAGCAAAGAAAAAATACTAGGAGTTTCACATGAAACAATTTCTAAGTATGATGTGGTGAGTAAGGAAGTTTTAAAGGAGATGCTTGATGGTTTGTATAGAAAAACAGATACAGACTTAGCATTGGCGACAACTGGTTATGCTGATATTGGCCATGTATTCGTTGGCATTCTATACAAGGGAAAGTATTTGCTTAAAGAATTCCAATTCAATGGCGATAGAAATAGGGTAAGATTGAGAGCGAAAAACAGGGCTATTGACTTAGCTATTATGTTTATGAGAGGTGACTATGATAATTTCGATATTTAACCAAAAGGGTGGAGTAGGAAAAACAACGAGCGTTGTAAATCTCGCAGTAGCCCTTAAAAGACTAGATAAAAAAGTCTTGGTGATTGATATGGATCCCCAAGCTAATACTACAACTGGACTAGGGGTTGATAAGTATGAAGGCAAGTCTGTTTATGATTTATTCTATGAAGTAGATAATAACTTTACTAATCAAGAAAACCCAGATGAACTTGGAGATAAAATAGAGGAACAGGAAGATACTGAAGAAAAAAAAGAAGATGTCACAGAAGAAAAGAAAGATGAAGTAGACTTAGGTGAAAAAATCAAGGACTATATTACAGAAACAGAGTCTGGAGTTGATTTAATAAAGTCAGAATCATCCCTTTCAGGGCTTGAGGTTGAACTTGTAAGTCTCGATCCCATAGAAAGATGCAAGGTCTTAAAGAAGATAGTGGAGAAAATCACTAGTGTTTATGATTTCATCTTTATTGATTGTCCACCAAGTTTGGGTCTTTTGTCAATTAATGCCTTGGTAGCGAGTGATTCTATCATAATACCAATTCAAACTGAGTATTATGCCCTAGAAGGGGTAAGTGAACTTATGAAAACTTACGAACTAGTTAAAGAATCGCTTAATACAAACTTAGAAATAGAGGGAGTTTTATTGACAATGTTTGACAAGGGGGCAAGTCTTTCCTACGAGGTTGTCGAAGAAGTTAAGGCTTACTTCAAAGGTCAGGTTTTTAAGACGATGATTCCAAGAAATGTTCGATTAGCAGAAGCTCCTTCTTATGGAAAGTCGGTTATTGAATATGAGGAAAATTCTAAGGGAGCTAGAGCATATGAAATGCTAGCTCAAGAAATTATTGATAGGTAGGTTATAAATGACAGGAAGAAAAACTTTGGGAAAGGGGCTATCGGCGCTGATTCCAACAAGTACAGATAAACCAGTCAATGGAGAAGAAGTTAAAAGTGTTGCTATTAATTTGATAGACCCAAGAAATGATCAACCAAGAAAAACTTTCGACCAAGAATCGATAGAGAGTCTTTCCCAGTCAATCAAGGAGTATGGTCTACTAAACCCAATAGTGTTAACTCCGAATGGTGAAAGGTATGAAATCCTTGCAGGAGAAAGAAGGTTCAGAGCAAGCAAACATCTGGGACTTGATAAAATAGATGCTATAATAAGGCAATATTCCAAAAAGGATGTAGATATCCTATCACTTATAGAAAATATCCAAAGAGAGGATTTAAGTCCAATAGAAGAGGCCAAGGCCTACAAAAAGCTTATAGATGATTTTTCTATGACCCAAGATGAAATCGCAAAAACAATGGCAAAGTCTAGGTCCTATATAGCAAATACAATCAGACTTTTAAATTTAAGCAAAGAAGAGCTAGAGGCTCTTGAAAACAAAAAAATAACATCATCTCAAGCTAGGACTCTTCTTTCTATAAAGGAAGATGATGAAAGAAAGCAAGCCCTTGATGGTTTTATAAATAAGGAACTTAATATAAGGCAAGCTGAAAAAATCACAAGGAAAAATACCAAAAAGAAAAAAAGTGGTCTAAGTGATATAGATAAAATTCTATTAGAGGACTATGAAGAAAAGTTTATGGATAAGGTGGGGTCTAAGGTTAAAATTGACAAGACAGGCTCAACTTACAAATTAATTATAGATTGTTTTACAGTTGAAGATATAGAAAACATATATTGGAGACTAAAAGATGAAAATAATTGATATGGAGGTTACAAGGCTCCTTAAAGAAACTAGAAAGCCTACAGCAAATCCTGGTGGTGGAGCGGTTGTGATACTTATAGGTGCTCTTGCAGTCAACCTAATAAGGATGATGGATAGAGTTTCACATGAAACATTGGATGTTATTTCTCAGAGGTTGGAAGAGTTGATCCAAGAAGATGTTGATGTAACAAATGATCTCCTAAGAGCTTATAAGCAAGGGGTTGCTGATGAAGAAATATTTTTAAAAGCTGCAGACCCTCAGATAGAATTGGTGGATTTGTGCATTAAGGCACTTGAGCAAATAAGTGAAATTATTGAAAAAGGCAGGAAAGAGACCTTATCTGATGGGATAATAGCAAATAACCTGCTCCTAGAGATTATAAAGGATGCTATGCCTACCATAGAAGTAAATCTTATTAATACATCAAAAGAATATGATTATGAAGGGAAGGTCAGCTTAGCTAGCCAACTACACCTCAAAAATACACAAATAATAGAAAGAAGGAAACAGGTATGAAGGTTGTTTATATCATATTAGTAATTTTTGCTATTTTAATAATTGTTGAATACGCACTTCTTAAATCAATGAATAACAAGATTAGAAGACAAAAACAAAGGTACGACCATCTCCTAAGGGGCAATAATCAAGACCTAAATTTAGAGGAAGTTTTAGCATCAATAAATGACCAGTTAGAAAAGTCTAGCAAGGAGATTAGGACTATCGACCAAAGGGCTATTGATGCTAAGGATACAACTATGGGAGCCATAAGCAATATAGCAATCGTTCATTTCGATGCCTTTGAAGGTCAGACAAATGGCTTATCATTTAGCTTGTGTCTTTTGGATAATTTCCACAATGGGATAATTTTAACCAACCTTTATGCAAACGAAGGCTCAACAATATATGCTAAGGAAATTGTAAATGGTTCTTCAGAAAAAGACCTGTCAATAAGCGAGTTAGAAGCGTTAAATAAAGCAAAAGGTTAATAAAATAACTAAGCTTAACTTTGAAAATTATTGGGTATAATATTAGTATAGATAAATGTCCACAAGGAGGATTAAATGCCAAAAGGTATATTAGAAAATGCGAGAAATAAAATAGCAGGAAAGAATCTGAAGATTGTACTTCCAGAAGGAAGTGATGCCAGAGTTCTAGCTGCTGCGCTAAGACATAAAGAAGAAGGACTTCTAACTCCAATTGTTTTGGGAGATCAAGGAGAAATTCAAAAAACAGCTAATAGGGAAGGCCTAAAATTAGGAGACCTAAAAATAATAAATCCACAATATTCAGAATACTTCGATGAACTTGTAGAAAAATTCGTTGAAGCTAGACGTGGAAAGACTAGCAGAGAAGAAGCAGAATTCCTACTAAAGACTAATGTAAACTACTTCGGTGTTATGCTAGTTAAGGCTGGATATGCTGATGGTATGGTATCAGGTGCCGTACACACCACTGGAGATACAATTAGACCAGCCCTACAAATTATAAGAACTAAACCAGGTGTTAATAGGGTTTCAGGAGTTATGGTAATGATAGGCCCTGATGGCAACCAATTAGTATTTGCAGATACAGCTGTAAATATCACCCTAGAATCTGATGAACTTGCAGAAGTTGCAGTAGAAACTGCTAAGAGTGCTCAATCTTTTGGTATGGATCCTTATGTAGCACTACTTTCCTTCTCAACTCACGGTTCTGCTCACCACGATCTTGCAACCAAAGTTGCTAAGGCAAAGGTTAGAGCATTGGAATTAGACCCTAACCTAAAGGTTGAAGGAGAAATCCAATTTGACGCAGCGATTGACCCAATTACTGCTAAACAAAAAGCGCCAGAGTCTAAAGTAGCTGGAAAATGTAATGTATTTATTTTCCCAGACCTCCAAGCAGGAAACATTGGCTACAAAATAGCTCAAAGACTTGGTGGCTATAAGGCTTTAGGACCAATCCTTCAAGGCTTGAATGCACCAGTTAACGACCTTTCAAGAGGTTGTACAAAGGAAGATGTTTACGAAATAGCTATAATAACAGCTTCACAAGCATTGAACTAGAAATAAATATGAAAGAGACAGTCTTAGGATTGCCTCTTTTTCTATAACAAAAAATGAGGTGATTAATATTTTTTTGATGAAGTTAAAAACAACGCTAAGGCAGTTGTCCCAATAGCAATTCTTGTTCTTATCCTCAATTTCTTTGTAGGGGTGGATATGTCTATTTCAAGAATCGGAACTATCATGGGGGAGTTTCTGGGTAGGTTTAAGTCAATTATTTCTGTAATTGTGTTTGGAGTTTTTATAGGTTTTGTAATTTCAATTGCAGAGCCAGACCTCTTGATTCTTGCCAATGAATTAACAAGTGCAGTAGGACTCTCGGCACAAGTGATTGTTATGATAATATCCTTGGGTGTTGGAATTATGATTTCTATGGGCCTTTACAGGATATTTAAGGAAATAAAAATATCTAATTTCATGTTTGCAGTATATGCCCTTGTATTCATTCTAATGATATTCGCAGAAGATATTGGTCATGCCATAGCCTTTGACGCATCTGGAGCGACAACTGGGGCTATGACAACTCCATTTATTATAGCTCTTGGCCTTGGAGTTGCCTCCCTTAAAGGGGACTTATCCGATGATGATTCTTTCGAACTTGTAGGAATCGCATCGGCAGGTCCAATTCTTGCTGGACTTTTGATGAGTATGCCAATAAATCCTAGCAAGGTTGAGATTGTAGAAGCTAGCCATAGCCATGCTCTGATTTCTGGATTAACAAATGCAAGTTTCGCTATAGTTCCAATCACCTTGGTATTTTTTGTAATGAACTTTCTATTTTTTAAATTATCTAAGGAAAAATTAAAAGAAATATCTATAGGATTAATATATACTTATGTGGGACTAATCATATTTCTAAGTTCAGTTGAGGGTGGCTTTATGGAGCTTGCAAGAGTTATGGGAGATGCCCTAAGAGAATCTAAATTTTTACCTATAATTGGTTTTGTTTTGGGTCTTTTGGTGGTGTTGGCAGAACCAGCAGTTGCTGTTTTATCAGAACAAGTTGAGGATGTTACAGGTGGTTCAATCCCAAGAAAACTAATCCTAAGAGCCCTATCCATAGGAGTAGCCTTTGCAGTTATGCTCGCTATCTTTAGAATAAAAATAGAAGACTTTGCTCTTTGGATGGTTATAGTACCAGGATTTCTAATTTCTCTTATTCTATCAAGAAAAGTTCCACAAATTTTTGTGGGCATAGCTTTCGATTCTGGTGGAGTTGCCTCAGGACCAATGACTGCAACCTTTATCCTAGCCTTTTGTTAAGGGGTTGCAGGAAATGTGGCTGATGGTTTTGGAGTAATAGCCTTTGTAGCCATGATGCCAGTAATAACGATAATGATTTTAGTAAGTCTTTACAAGGGGAGGAGTTAAAGCAATATATAAGAATAATCTTGCCGAGAGGAAAGGGGAGCGACTTTATGAAGCTCCTAAAAGACCACGGAGCCTACGCAATATCCTGTTTTTATGGAGAAGGGTAAGCTCCAAGCGAAATTTTGGCAAGACTTCATATAGATAAGAGAAAAAAAGAGATTGTAATGGCTCTTTTTGATAGGAGCTAACACTTATATTATTTGACAAAATTAAGGAAAAACTTGCGGGTGTAAACACAGGAATTGCCTTTGCTACATCCCTAGACAGAAAGGATTATTCAATGGACTATGTTTGCATGTATGTAATAGTTGATAGGCATCTTGGACAAAGAGCCATTCATATAGCCCAAGCCAATGGAGCTTTTGGGGCAACTCTAATCCATGGAAGAGGATCAGCAGAAAATGTGAAATCTCCAATATTTTTGAATATGAATATTGAGCCTGAAAAAGATATAGTAATAATGTTAATAAAAAAAGAACTTGAAGATACTATAAAGGGTAAAATATATGAAGAGATGGAATTAGTCAAGGAGGGTAAGGGAATAATCTATACCCTTCCAGTTAGTGAAGTTTCTGGATTAGTAGAACAAAATAAGTAGGAGATATTATGAAAAAATTAAACTCAAACGAATTTAGACAAGAAGTAGAAAATGGTAAGGGTCTTGCCCTAGTGGATTTCTCAGCAACTTGGTGTGGACCATGCAAGATGCAAGGACCAATCCTAGAAGAACTTTCAGGAGAAGTTAATTATCAAATATTTAATATAGATGTTGATGAATCTCAAGATATAGCTAGTCAATATAATGTAAATGCTGTTCCTTCCCTAATGATTTTTAAGGATGGCGTCCTAAAAGATACCCTAGTAGGTTTTCATTCAAGAGAAGCCTTAGAAGAAAAAATGGCGAAATTCAAATAATGAGATATGATCTAGCAATAATCGGCGCAGGTCCAGCAGGGCTTAGCGCCGCTTTAAATGCAAAAATTAGAAACAAGTCGGTAATAATTTTTGGGGAAGATTCAAAGGCTTTGGTCAAATCAAGGTCAATAAAAAACTACCTAGGTTTTACTGATATTAGTGGCAAAGACCTTAATGAAAAATTTAAGACAAGTTTAAGAAGCTATGATGTAAAATATTCTAAGGAGCGAGTTCAAACTGTCTATGCTATGGGAGATTATTTTGCTCTAAGCCTTAAAAATAATGAAATGGTCGAAGCGAGTGCAGTAATTGTCGCCACCGGCATAGACTTAAAGAAAGATTTGGTCAATGAAGAAAAGTTTTTCGCCAAGGGCGTAAACTATTGCGCTACCTGTGATGCAGCCCTTTATAGGGGCAAGGAAGTTGTTGTACTTGGCTATAATGAAGAAAGCATAGAAGAAGCTAATTTTACAGCAGAAATCGTAGAAAAACTAACCTTTGTGAATATGTATAAGAAGGGGATCAAATTAAATCCTTGCATAGAAGTTATAGAAGGTGAAATTCCTTATGGCTTTGTCGGTGAAACTAGAGCCGAGTCTTTAGAATTTAAGTCGGGTAAAAAAATACAGGCTGATGGTTTTTTTATCATAAAAGATTCGTCAAAACCTCAAAGGCTCGTTCCGTCAGTTAAGATTTCCGATAACCACATAGAAGTAGATGCTAAAATGGCGACCAATATAAGGGGGCTTTATGCAGCAGGAGATATAACAGGTCTACCTTACCAACTTATGAAGGCAGTTGGCCAGGGGCAAATTGCAAGCCTTAATGCAGTAAGGTATATTACAAAAATAAAGTCAAAATAAAAATCATAGGGATAGCTGGTCTAAGCTACTAAGAACTATACAAAAATTCTTATAACTTTTGGAAAAGTAATCTATATAGGCGTTGTTTTCCAAAAGATTAGATAAATAAGGAGTATATTTTTCTCTTTATATGTTCAAAGAGGGAAAAGTTTTTGGGATTGGTGAATTGACCATATATCGGTGAGAAAGTACTATAGTTAAGTCTTACTTATCAATAAAGTTAAAATATGTAGGAAATATATGTAAAACATATTTAACTTTTATTGAAAAAATTTAACTTATATGTAAGATAATAATATAGTATATTCTAGGAGGGTTTATGACCAAAAAACATATTGATTTTTTTGAATTCAATAATTCCATATTCTCGATGATTAGAGAGATTTCACATAAAATTGATTTATTGTTGCAAGAAACTGCAAATGAGTTACATATAACTCCCTTGCAATTAAAAATGATAATAACTCTTTATGCTAACAGGGAGAAATATGTTTCTATAGGAAGCCTCGGCAAGGCTATAGGTATTACTGGAGGAAATATTTCAAATATCTGTAAAAGACTTGAAAAACAAGGCTTTGTAAATAGAGTTAGGAGTGAAGAAGACGAGCGTGTTGTCAATGTTAGGTTGACAGATAAGGGAAACGAGGCAGCTTGTATGGTTGACGATTACTTCCAAAAGCTTAGGGAAGAGATCCCAGAAGGTGGAGTAGATGTGAATGTACAAACTATTATTGATGAACTTTGTGCCCTAGAAAGTCTTCTCGATAAGTATATAGCTAGGAGTGGTTTATAATGACAAACCCAAGTAAGGGCAAGAGACCTTTATTATATTATTGGTTGGTTGCCATAGTGATTTTTGTGGTAGTGCATTTCGCATTAAATCCTATATCCAAGGATGAAAGTGTAAAGGAAGTGAGCTACTCACAATTTGTAGACATGATAGATAAAAATCAGGTAACGGAAGTATCTAAAAATGACCAAAAGTATACCTTCAAGGCCAAGGTCGGCAAGGAAGAGAAAGTCTATGAGACAGGACTTTGGCAAGATACTGACCTTACTGAGAGACTTTTACAAGCCAAGAAAAGAAATGACAAGCTAGTTTTTAGCCAAGAAATAGAAACAAGGATGAATCCTTACCTATCCCTATTTTTGACAAGCATCTTGCCTTTGCTTTTCATATGGGTTATTTTCTACTTTGCATCAAGGTCTTTAACCAAAACCATGGGTGGCCGTGGTGGGGCAGACTTTATGAATTTTGGCAAGTCAAATGCTAAAATTTATGTGGAAAATAAAACAGGCAAGACCTTTAAGGATGTGGCAGGTCAAGAAGAGGCCAAGGATTCCCTAAGTGAAATAGTTGATTTCCTCCACAATCCTGGAAAATACAAGGAAATCGGAGCAAAAGTTCCTAAGGGAGTTTTGCTTGTAGGACCTCCAGGAACTGGTAAGACCCTTATGGCTCAAGCCGTAGCTGGTGAAGCCAATGTTCCATTTTTCTCAATTTCAGGTTCTGAATTTGTAGAGATGTTCGTAGGTATGGGAGCTAGCAAGGTTCGTGACCTTTTTAAACAAGCCAAGGAAAAAGCCCCTTGTATAGTTTTCATTGATGAGATAGATGCTATTGGTAAGAAACGTGATGTTTCTGGATATTCTGGAAATGATGAGCGTGAACAAACCCTAAACCAACTTTTAAATGAGATGGACGGTTTTGATGCCACAGAAGGGGTTGTCCTTCTTGCAGCTACCAACAGACCAGAAATTCTAGATCCTGCCCTAACAAGGCCAGGACGTTTTGATAGACAAGTTCAAGTTGAGCTTCCAGACCTCAAGGGTCGTGAAGATATCCTAAAAGTTCACGCTAAAAATATCAAGCGTGAAGATAATATAGACTATGAAGAAATTGCAAAAAGAACTGCTGGAACAAGTGGTGCTGACCTTGCCAATATCATAAATGAGGGTGCTCTTCGTGCCGTAAGAGAAGGAAGAAACAAGCTTACCCAAGAGGACCTAGAAGAATCAATTGAAACTGTAATAGCAGGAGCTCAAAAGAAAAATGCAGTAATAAGCGATGACCAGAAGAAAATTATCGCCTACCATGAAGTTGGCCATGCTCTTGTAGCAGCCATCCAAACTCAAAAGACCCCAGTAACCAAGATTACCATAGTGCCAAGGACAGGTGGATCTCTAGGTTACACCATGACAGTCGATAAGGATGAAAAATACATCATGACCAAACAGGAGCTATTTGATGAAATAGTAACCTTCGCAGGTGGTAGGTCAGCAGAAGAGTTAATCTTTAATACCAAGACTACTGGTGCAAGTAACGATATCGAAAGAGCTACAGCAATAGCAAGAAATATGGTAACAATCTATGGTATGGATGATGACTTTGACTTTATGCAACTGGAACAAATCCAAGGTAGATACTTAGGTGGTCAAAGAGCTATGATTGTATCTAATGGAACGGGAGATAAGATTGACGAAAAAGTTGCCAAAATAATCGCCCAAGCTCACATGAGAGCCATAGAAATCCTAAAGGATAACCTAGAAAAACTTCACGAGATTTCAGACTTCCTACTTAGGGAAGAGACAATAACTGGTGAACAATTTATGGATATCCTAAACAACAAGAAAGTCCTCGAAGAAAAAAACTCTGAACCAGTTAGCGATGACCTTGCTAAGGAAGAAAATTCACAAGCAAATAATGAAGCCAGTGATGAAGGTGATAAATCGAAGGATGAAGACCAAGAAAATGGCGAAGATAATATAAAAGAATAAGACGAGTTCCAAGTCAAAGGGCTTGGGACTTTTTCTATCTCTAAAACTTCTAAGCCAGATAAGTAAAGGGTGATATTGACTTAACTTTGTGAAAAAGATATGATTTATTAAGAAATATAAGATTACAAAAACCAAGGATGGAAACCTTGGTGATTTTTAAGATAAATAGCTTAAGAGGAGGGGATATGCAAAGTAGTTATAAAAAGAATATTAGCATCGAAAATTTTGTATTTATCGGTATGTTTTTTGGGATGTTTGGGTGGATAGGAAAGATAATGGGACCTACAAATATGCTCGCAACAATAATGAATACAGGCTACAGACTCCTAATGGATACTTGTTTTTACATAATGGGGATATCTGTGGTTGCTGGAGCTCTTTCTGGTCTTTTCTCTGAGTTTGGCTTTATAGCCCTAGTTGATGTAGTTTTATCAAAAGTAATGAAACCAATCTACAACCTTCCAGGCGCATCCTCCTTGGGAATATTAAATTGTTATCTATCAGATAATCCTGCCATCTTGACCCTAGCTGATGAAGATAATTTCAAAAAATATTTTAAGAAGTACCAAATGCCAGCCCTATGTAACTTGGGAACATCATTCGGTATGGGGCTAATAGTTACTACAACAATGTTTGCTCTTCATGTTGAAGGTGCAGTAAAGGCAGCTTTTATAGGAAATTTGGGGGCTATTGTAGGATCAATTGTTTCAGTTAGGGTTATGTTGAGCTTTACCAAAAAGCATTATGGAACGAGTGAAATGGTTAAGGTGGCGAATGTAGCCGATGTACCAAAGGGATATAGGATAATAAGAACTGGCTCGGCAGGCTCTAGGGCTATTGAAGCAATCCTTCATGGTGGCAAGCGTGGAGTAGACATGGGAGTTGCGATAATTCCTGGAGTAATAACTATTTGTACAGTGGTAATGATTTTGACAAATAAGATGCCAGCTGGTGGATATACAGGAGCAATAGGCGAAGGAGTTGCCTTTCTTCCTTGGCTTGGAGAAAAACTTTCCTTTATACTAAGTCCAATCTTTGGCTTTACCAATGATTCCTTTATAGCCGTTCCAATCACAGCCTTAGGCTCTGCTGGGGCAGCCCTTGGCGTAGTAAAAGAATTTGCAAGCAGTGGAACAGTTTCAGGAAATGATATAGCAGTATTTACAGCCATGTGTATGTGCTGGTCGGGATATCTTTCAACTCACATAGCCATGATGGATGCTCTGGGTACCAAAGAGATGACGAGCTCAGCAATCCTTGCTCACACCATAGGAGGACTTTGTGCAGGCTTTGCAGCCCACATCTTTGCCTTGGTCTTGCTCTAGTACTTTAAGAGCAAGATCCGAATAGGGTAATTGATTGTTTAGAAAAATTCTATTGCTAGCTAAAGGATAAAGAATAAAAAGTAGCTAAGGACTATGATTATTGGACAAGCTTTGATGAAGATAAGTTTATAACAGAATTGATTCTCCCTATAGAAAAGTTAAGATACTAAGACCAGAAGCGTCGACCCACCTCGTCCTCAAAGATGGGGTGTGATTTTCGCTTCTGGTTTTTATTTGAAATAAATATATCTATTTCCATCAAAATCCCTAATATCTGTTTCCATATCAAAGACTTCTCTAAACATTTTTTCATCCATAACTTCTCTGGACGTTCCTTCTCTATATATTTTTTTGTCATTGATTAAAATAATATGGTCGGCAAATTTCTCTATTAGACCTATTTGGTGGAGGCTTATAAGGGTTGTGAGGTTAAGCTTTCTTGTTAAATCGGTAATTATCCTCATTATCTCATATTGGTTTTTAAGATCTAGAGCACTTACTGGCTCATCTAGGAGGAGGACTTTTGGGTTTGCAACTAGGGCTTGACCTATGAAAACTTTTTGAACCTCCCCTCCTGACAGTCTATTGATGTATCTGTCCCTATAAGACCTTATATCCAAGATATCTAGGATTTTTTCTGCCTCTTTCTTATCTTCCTTGCTTATTCTAAGAGATAAGTCCTCTACCTTGCCAAGCAAGATAGTCTCAAAGACTGTAAATCTTATCTTGGAATTAATGTTTTGGTTGAGGTAGGAGACCTTGCCAGATGTTTTTATTTCTCCACGGTGGGCTTTGATACCACTAATAGCATTTAGAATGGTCGATTTTCCAGAACCATTTCTTCCCATCAATATATTTACATTGCCTTCTTCAAGCTTAAAGGAAATATCGTCTATGATTAGCCTGTCGTAGGAGATGGATAAGTTTCTTGCTTCAATCATGCTTGCCTCCAAATAAAAATATAAAGATTAAAGGAAGTCCGACAAGGCTTGCCATGATGCCTATCGGAAGAATTGATCCTGGTTTTACAAGCTTTGATAGACCTGAAGAAAGGACTAGCAAAAAAGCCCCTATTAGGCTTGATGCTGTGATGTAATATCTTTGGTCTTCCCCTAGGAACTTCCTTGATAAATGTGGGGCAATAACCCCGATAAATCCTATAACTCCAGCAAAGCTTACGCCAATTGATGAAAGGACGGATACTATTATGAAAGTCCTTATCTTGAGTACCTTGACATTTATCCCCAAGCTCCTTGCCCTATCCTCTCCAAACCTAAGGGCAGTTAGCTTGTGAGAATCCCTTATTATAATTATGAAGGAGATTATGAAGGCTATGAATAGGATCAATATTCCTTCTGGCTTGGTGTTTGAGACAGAACCAAAAAGCCAAAAAACTATGGATGATAGGGTTTCATCGGTGGAAATATATTGCATAAGGCTTGTGAGCGAATCAAAGAAGAACTTCACAGCAATTCCAGCAAGAATCATAGAACTAGTATTGGCGAAGTTTCTCCTAGATATTATGTAGACAAAGGCAATAGCTATTAAGGCAAATCCAATCGCTCCAATAGAGATAAAGTTTATTGAAAAGCCTAATATGAGGAAAAAAGACGCTCCAAAACCAGCCGCTGATGAAACTCCTAGGGTAAATGGAGAGGCGAGTGGGTTATCAAGAATTGTCTGCATACAAGCACCAGCAAGCCCCAAAATCATACCAAGGACTAGGGCTGTGGTCATCTCTGGAAGCCTTATTTTAAAGAGGATGGTTTTTTGTAAGTTTGTAAGGCTTATGAGGTCAGAAGGTTTTAGGTCTCCAACCCCAATAAATAAGTCGCAAAGTCCAACAAGGGCAACCATCATAATAAGGATAAAAATTTTCTTATTCTTACTCATACTTAGTAAACCAACATCCTTGATATTCTATAGGCATGAAGTTTTGATAAAATTCTTTCATATCGGCATCAGGATCCACATCCCTAAAGAGGTCTGGGTGGAAGGCCTTTGCGAGAGCTTCGTAGGCATAAAAATCGCTCATATCACGGGCTAAGTTTTGACCTATAACATAGACCTTCTTATCCTTCATAGCCTTTAGGTCGGCCCAACCATTTCTGCTCTTATATTTTTCAATTTTTGCACTTACGTCTTTTGGATTTATTCCAAAGCCCATCTTCATAGATTCGGGCTTTTCAACCCATTCAGCACCAGTAATGAAAATCATATCAGGGTTTGAGGATAGGACAAATTCTTCAGACACAGGTGTTGCTTCCTTTTCACCTAGGATATCTCCAGCTAGGTTGTGGCCACCAGCATCACATATAATCTTGCCCCACATCATCTTGTTACCATAGGAGTTGCCAAGGGCGTGTTCACCTTCATAGCCATGTTCTAGGAACACATTTGGCTTGGTTTTGACATCCTTTATTCTATCTTTCATATTATCAATCTTTTCTTTGTAGAAACCATTTAGTTTGTCGAGATTTTTATCAAGACCAGTAGCCTTGGCTATTATTTCGGTAGACTTTAGGTGGTCATCAAATTCTTGGTTGTGGTAATCGACATAGAGGATTGGAATTCCGAGCTTATCTTCTATAGAATCAAGTTGAGCCTTGTAGGATACTGGGGCTATAATTCCATCAGCATCAATTGCAAGCAACTCTTCTACAGAAAAGTCGTTGTCGGAAAAATTGCTTACTCTTTTGACATTTTCAAGCTCGGGTATTTTCTCTACAAGTCTTTTGTAGAGGTCGTTTCTATGCTTTCTGATTCCATCGTCCATGCCACCAATCTTCTTGTAGAAATTGTCCTTATCGAGATACATCATGGTCATAAAAGGACCGCCTGAACCTGAGCCTTGGATTATAACCTTCTCCATAGGTTTATCGAGGGTTATCTTCCTGCCGAGGACATCTTCTATTTCTATTTTCCCATCAACGTTTTTGCTTGTTTCAGCGACTTGCTTGCTTGATTTAGTATCATCTGTGGCCTTTTTCTCCCCTGAACCACAGGCGGTAAGGATAAGCAATAAGATTGCCATAAGGCTAAAATTTCTCAGTTTATTTTTCATATTTTTCTCCATAAATAAATTTTAAGCTATCAAAGGCTTCCTTAATTGGAAGACAGTATTTCCTAGAAAATTCGAGGGCGGACTGGTATTCAGGATAGATATAGGAATTATCCTTGTGAAAAACTTTCTTGTAGGAAAGACTAAGCCCCTGGTAAGGGATAGTTACACTTTCTCTTTCTAGGATAGTTCTTTCAACTTGCGTTTTTCTTATACCGATAGAGCTTGTGTTAGCAAAGATTATATCCTCTACAAGCTCTATTTTATCGCTATCACATAGGACAGAAAGCTTGTAGGCTGGACGGTTTTTCTTCATATAAATTGGAGTGTAGAAACAATCTCTAGCTACCTTCATTAGTTCATCCATGACAAAGCCCAAGACTTCGCCTGTCGAATCATCTATATTTGTTTCAGCTAAGATTAGGCTTTTTTTTTAGGATTTGTAATTTCCATAATCCTTAGAATATTGGTTGACTTTTCAAAGTCCTTGTTGCCAGCTCCTAGGCCGATTTTTTTGATATTAAACTCATCAAGACTTAGGGATTTATTGAAATATTTGACAATAGCTGCTCCAGTTGGAGTTATATGTTCTCCATCTTCGTTTATAATATTAAGACTTATATCAGTATCCTTTAGAATATTGACAACTGCTGGAACAGGGATGGGCATAAAACCGTGGGCACATTTTTGTCTGCCGACTCCTTCATAGAGTTTGGAAAAATAAATATTATCCACAGCTAAATCTTCCATAAGAACGCAAACTCCAACTATATCTATGATAGAGTCTACTGCTCCAACCTCATGAAAATGAACCTCATTTTTGTTGATTCCATGAGCGAGAGCCTCTGCTTGGGCTAGGATATCAAAAATTCCCAAGGCATCCTTTTTTACCTTGTCTGAAAGTCTCTCTGAAGATGAGATGATTTTTTCTATATCGGCTAAGTTTCTGTGGGTGTGGCTATGATGGCTATGGTCATGATGGTCGTGGTCATGCTTATGGTTATGATTATTTTTTAGTAAAACATCGAAGTTATATGCATCAATCCCACTTTTTTTAACTCTCTCAAAAACTAGGTCATAACCTTCGATACCAAGTGAGTCGATAGCGGATAGAAGTTTTTCTCGGCTTGCACCAAGGTCTAGTAAGGCTCCTATGGTCATATCTCCCGCAATTCCTGAATACATTTCAAAATATAAGTCCATTTATTTCTCCTCTATAAGTTTATTTATTTGGCAGGCAGCGTAGGCTGCTCCATAGCCATTATCAATATTTACAACCGAAATGCCCTCAGCACAAGTTGAAAGCATGGTTAAGAGGGCGGATATGCCCTTAAAACTTGCCCCGTAGCCTATAGAGGTTGGTACAGCTATGATTGGCTTATCGATAAGTCCTGCAATAACCGTAGCAAGGGCTCCCTCCATACCAGCTATGGCAATGATTACATTAGCTTTCTTGATTTGGTCGATTTTACTAAGTAACCTGTGAAGTCCCGAAACTCCTACATCATAAAATCTAGTTACTCTTGCTCCGAAAAATTCTGCCGTAAGAGCAGCCTCTTCTGCCACAAAAAGGTCGGCAGTTCCACCAGTGCAAATGGCGATATTACCTATCTTTGAAATATCTTCATATTTGAGGGAAATAATTCTAGCGGTTTTATCGTATTTTGCTTGGGGAAGGTGGGTTTTTATAAGCTCATATTGCTCGATGCTTGCCCTAGTTCCTAGGACGGATTGTTTTCTATAGTCAAAGGCCTTAAAAATCTCCAAAAGAGCGAAGTCCTCTTTACCTTGACAGAAGATGGTTTCAGGAAATCCCCTCCTATTTTTCCTTTGAAAATCAAGTTTTGCTATATCTATATCTTTAAAATTAAAATCCTTTAGGTAGGTAAGCCCATCTTCAATCGACATTTGCCCACTTTTTATTTTTTCTAAAAATTCTCTATCTTTCATCATCTAACCATGGATTAAGCTTTAGCTTATCTTCCTTTCTTAGGACCTCATCCATTGACCCCGACCTAAAACCAGCAAGGTCGAGATTAACATACTTAAAGCCAAGTTCTCTAAATTCCTTATTAATTTCCTCTGCTTTGTCAAAAACCTTAGCAAAATCAGACTTATCAACCTCTATCCTAGTATTATCTCCATAGACTCTCACACGGACATTCCTAAGCCCCAAATTCTTTAGGTAAGCTTCTGCCTTATTTATGGAGTCAAATTTAGTGGTATCAATAAGTTCGTTGTAGGGAAACCTTGTAGCAAGACAAGGGGCGGATGGTCTTTTGTAGACAGAAAGTCCGAGCTCTTTGGCATAGGCTCTGACCATCTCTTTGGTAAAAGAACATTCCTTGAGGGGACTTATAACCCCCTTATCATTCAAAGCCTTTACTCCTGGCCTAAAAACCTTGCTATCATCTAGGTTAGACCCATCGACAACATGGGCATAGCCCAGCTTATCTTTAAGCTTGAAGGCTTTATCGAAGAGAAAGCTCTTGCAATGGTAGCACCTATCTATGGTATTGGTTTTGATGTGGTCATTATCAAAAACATCAATGCTTACAACTTCTAGCCTAACTCCCATTTCTTTTGCCAACTTTTCTGCATTTTCCAAGTCCCCATCTGGTGTAGTATTTGTATTATACATAATAGCTACTACATCGTTTTCTCTTTTCCTAAAAAGACTTGCGAGTTTAAGAATTAGAGCTGAGTCTACTCCTCCAGAAAAGGCAAGAACAAATTTATCAGAAAGAAGCTCTTTTATTCTTTCATTTAGTTTTTCTCTTTTATCATTTTCCATATATATTCCTAACTAATAAAAAAGGGTATAGGAATCCCTAAACCCTCATGGTTATACCTTAGCTTATACTAACAAACTAGCTTCGTACTAGTAGTTTCATCATAGCATATAAAAAAAACAAGGTCAAATTTGGCAGTTTATGATAAAATAAATACCAAGGAGAAGTGTATATGAAAATTGTAATAATAGATGGGCAGGGAGGCTCTCTTGGGGCAAGCCTAGTTAGCAAGATAAAAAACAAAAATCTTGATGCAATAGTTTATGGAATCGGAACAAATTATTTTTCCAGTAAGGCCATGAAGAAGGCGGGAGCTGATATAATTGCTACAGGTGAAAATGCGGCTATTGTAAATGCAAGTGATGCAGATTACATACTAGGAACGACAGGAATTGTCATAACAAACTCCCTTCATGGAGAAATTAGCGAAAAAATGGCAGTGGCTATTGGCAAATCCTATGCCACAAGAATCCTAATCCCCTTCGATTGTTGCAGGACCCATATAGTTAGCACAGAAAAATCCTCCATAGAAGAGCTTTTAGGCAAGGCTGTTGAGAGACTTTTAGAAAATATAGAACAAAAAAAGGGACTAGCTAGTCCCGATATATGTAGATAGCTCCTAAAGGAGCTATACATAAACAATGTATCTTAGTGTTAACGATAATTGTAATGCACTAATATTGTACTTAATAAAGAAGTAAAAAGCAATTTAATAATTGCATCAAATCTTAGATTATGTTATATTTTTAAGATAAATGAAAGGAGAATTTATGAAAAATAACGCAAAAAGATGGATAGCCATCGCCATAACCCTGCTTGTATTTGTAGTATCGGTATTTGCCAAAGACAAAGAAGCTGAGGGCGAGGAAACTTTTAAGAATAAATATTTCAAAGACTTAACTGATTTTTCTAACTATACAGAGGAAGTCTACCAAGGAAGTAACGAAAAAGAGAAGATAAAAATTGTAGATGTAACGGGAGTTATAAAGTCTGATGAGGCCAATGACTTTGCAGTTGAAGAGCTAAAAAAAGCCAAGGAAGATTCTCTTGTCAAGGGAGTAATCCTAAATGTCAATTCACCTGGTGGGTCTGTTTATGCTTCTGAAAGAATAGCCAAGGAAATCAAAGATCTAAAGGAAGCTAAAAAACCAGTTTATACAGTAATGGGAGAGATGGCAGCCAGTGGTGGCTACTATATATCAGCACCTACTAATAGGATTTATGCATCAAATGAAACATGGACAGGCTCAATTGGAGTAATCATCCAATCAAAGTCTTTCCAAGGCCTTTTTGATAAGTATGGAGTAAAAGAGCAAAATATAACAACAGGTAAGATGAAAGATGCTGGAACAATGGGACGAGATATGAGCAAGGAAGAAAAAGAATACTTCCAAGGTCTAGTCGATTCTGCTTTCGACAGGTTTGTAAAAATTGTTTCAGAAGGTAGGGGACTTTCTGAAAGAGAAGTAAGAAAAATAGCCGACGGTAGAGTTTATGATGGTAGTCAAGCCCTTAGCTTGGGTCTTGTCGATAAGATAGGAGATATAGACCAAGCTATAGCTGATATGACTAAGGAGAATAAGCTGACCGATCCTATGGTAACAAGGAATAAAGACCTTATGACTCCTTTCACCTCACTTTTCTCCAAGGCTATTGATTTGAGGAAAAATTCATCCGACCTTGCAGTTTTGGAAAAATTGATGAAAGAAAATGATATTAGACCAATGTATTTGTTTGGAGCTTACAATGACTGACCTAAAAGTAGACCTTGGGGAAAGAGATTATAGCTTTGCCTATGCGGGTTTTTATATAAGACTTGTCGCCTTTATTATTGATATGCTAGTTGCAGGAGCAATTTATACCATAGTCAAAATTTTCTTGCCCCTAGATATGGATAGGCAAATCCTATATTTTAGCCTAGGAGAAATAATAAAGACCATCCTAACCTTAGCCTATTTTTCACTAATGACTTATTTTACAAATGGAAGAACTTTGGGCAAGATGATTTTAGGACTTAGGACGGTATCCCTGACCTCCGACAAACTAAGCCTTGGTCAAGTGCTGTTGAGAGAGCTAGCTGGTAGGTATGTTTCTAATAAGTTTACTATTTTATATATAATAGTTGGGCTTACTCCCAAAAAACAAGGACTCTTTGATGTTCTTTTGGATACAACTGTAGTTAAGGAAGATATCTATAACCACCTTTACAAAAATTAAAAATAAAATTCAAAAATATTTAAGGAAAATAGCACTAATTTTAGCGAATGGCGAATTTGTGCTATTTTTTTCTACTTTTAAAAACCACAAGATATGGTATGATAATATTCGGTTAATAATTAAAAGCACTATATGTAGTGGACACGGATTAGAGAAAATCCGCTTAATCCTTGCCATAATAGTGGTTTATAGTTAATAAATAATTAAGTGAGACTAAGCAATTATCATATAAAAATATAAGGAGAGCCCATGCAAATTATAAAAAGAGACGGAACCAAGGTGGACTTTGAGAAGGCTAAGATAGAAATAGCTATAGCTAAGGCGTTTTCTTCTGTCGATAGTAGTATTAAGGCAGAAGAGCTAAAAAAAATGTCGGATAGGATAGAAACTACCATCCAAGAAAAATATCCCAAAGACCATATTCCTACAGTCGAAGAAGTCCAAGACCTAGTTGAGCTTACCTTGATTGATGAAAACTATTATAGGGAAGTTAAGTCTTTTATTCTTTATAGGGCTAAGCACAACATGGATAGAAAAGTATTAGCGGATTTTTCGAGATATATTGAAGATAAGAAAGTCTTAGAGATTGTTAGCAAGGTTCAGGCAGAGTTTGACAATCAAAGATACCCAATCGACTCACTCCTCTTTAAGTTTGAATCCTTCCTAAAACCTAACATGACAGAAGAAGATTTGTTAAAGGCCCTAACAAGGGCTGCAAGTGAGCTGACAAGCAAGGAAGCACCTGATTGGGAGATAATAGCAGCCAGGTTCTTGATGTATCAGATAAACTTAGAGATTGAAAAAAGCGAAGAGAGATACGAACTTTTTGACTTCAAGACAAAGATAAAGTTTCTTACAGAAAAGGGACTCTATGGAGCTTATATTCTAGAAAATTACTCATCTGATGACCTAGATGAGCTTGAGAGATATATGGACTTTACTAGGGATGATATCTTCACCTACTCAGGTCTAGACCTCCTAAAGAAGAGATACCTAATCACCAACCACAAGGGAGATTTGATAGAAAAAGTTCAAGAAATGTTTATGGGTATTGCCATGCATCTTGCCATCCCAGAAATAAACAGGGTAGCCTTTGCTAAGAGAGTCTATGATATCCTATCAACCCTAAAGGCAACAATGGCTACACCAACAATGACCAATGCCAGAAAGCCTTTTAACCAATTATCCTCTTGCTTCATAGATACAGTACCAGATACCCTTAAAGGAATTTACCGTTCCATAACCAATTTTGCCGAAGTATCCAAGCACGGTGGGGGAATGGGCTTGTATTTCGGTAAAGTTAGAGCCAATGGGTCAGATATAAGAGGCTTTGAGGGAGTAGCAGGTGGGGTTATTCGCTGGATAAGACTTGCCAACGATACAGCTGTTGCAGTTGACCAACTTGGCGTAAGGCAAGGAGCAGTTGCAGTCTATCTTGATATTTGGCATAAGGATATGCCAGAATTTTTGGGACTAAGGACTAACAACGGGGATGACAGGATGAAAGCCCACGATGTCTTTCCTGGAGTGTGTGTGCCAGACCTATTTTGGAAACTAACTCGTGATGATATAAATGCTGATTGGCATATGTTCGACCCTCATGAAGTTGAAAAAAAATATGGCAGATCAATTGAAGATACCTACGGAGAAGAGTTTGAAGAATTTTACAAACAACTTGTTGAAGATAAGGAAATTTCAAGAAGAACTATGTCTGTAAAGGATATGGTAAGACTCCTTATCAAATCATGGACAGAAACAGGAACTCCGTTCATCTTTAATAGAGATGCTGTAAATAGAACCAACCCTAACAAACACAAGGGCATGATTTATTCATCTAACCTTTGTACAGAAATCGCCCAAAACATGAGTCCATCAGAATCAGTTTCTACAGAAATTGTAGATAAAAATGGTGATACAATCATAGTTACCAAGACGAAACCAGGGGATTTTGTAGAATGTAACCTAGCAAGTCTTACTTTGGGAAAAGTCGATGTAAACAATAGCGAAGAGCTTGAAGAAACTGTTAGGACAATAGTAAGGGCTCTTGACAATGTAATCGACCTAAACTATTATCCAACTCCTTATGCCAAGGTAACCAACAAAAAATACAGGGCTATAGGTCTTGGTACAAGTGGCTACCATCACATGCTTGTCAAAAATGATATAAGATGGCAAGACGAGAAGGCTCATGCAGAATTTGTTGATAGGGTCTATGAGGATATAAATTATTATGCCATCAAAGAATCTTGCGAGATAGCCAAGGAAAAGGGAGCTTACTCTTGCTTTGAAGGAAGTGACTGGGAAAGTGGATCCTACTTCGAAATGAGAGCTTATAAGAGCCAAAGATGGGAAGAATTAAGAAAAGCAATCAAAGAAAACGGTCTAAGAAATGGCTACCTAATGGCAATCGCACCAACAGGGTCAACTTCAATTATATCTGGAACATCTGCTGGAGTGGATCCAATCATGAGTCGTTACTTCCTAGAAGAAAAAAAGGGAGCAATAGTTCCAAGAGTTGCTCCAGGTCTTACAACAAAGACCTTCTGGTTGTATGAAAACGCCCACGACATAGACCAAAATATATCTATGAGAATGGCGGGCGTAAGACAAAGACACATCGACCAAGGTCAATCTGTAAATATTTATATAACTACAGAATACACCATGAGACAAATCTTAAACATCTATCTCACAGCATGGGAAGCTGGAGTTAAATCAATCTATTATGTAAGAGGTAAATCTCTCGAAGTAGAGGAATGTGATTCCTGTGCAAGTTAGAAATTAAAGACAAATGAAGATACGAAAAGACCCTTGTGAAAAGTCCAAAGCTAGGCTAAAAACTAGCTTAGAACCTAGCCACAAGAGGTCTTTTATTTTTCTCTAAGGTAACTTAGCCCATCCAAAATGAAATTTATTACAAAGTATGCAAGCACCAAATAAATTTTATTGAATTTATATTCGTCATTTATAAAGCTATAGGCTCTGATGCCGAGTTTTTCTTGGATAACAGATAAAACAAAGATTAACAAAATCGCAATAACTAGAGCTAAAATCTTATTTAGCCTAGACTTCTTACCCAGATTAATCAGACTTTTTTCCTTAAATATAGAAAATGTAAACA
>NZ_CAMXYR010000013.1 GCF_947253225.1 uncultured Anaerococcus sp.
ATACTTAATTTAAAAAATTTTATTTTACCCTTATAGCTAATTGATACCAAGGTAAATTTCTCATATTTTCAAGTATGAAAATGATCTAATAAACTATGTTTTCTCTTAAATTAGCTTGGTAAGTTCATGAAAATATTTTATCTTTCAGGATAGCACAAAATTTCGAACTAAAAAATCCACCCAGCATGGTGGATTCTCTAAGACTCTTAGTTTTTGTTAAGACTTCTATCTATGTTTTTGACAAAATCTTGGGAGTTGGTAACCATGCTCTTGGCTGTCAAAGTCCCCCTATCTGATAGCTTATTAACTGCAAATTCTTGGATATCTACCGTATACATAAACACTGGTCTTATAAGACCGTTAATTTCATTATAAGATGGAGTCATATTTCCTGTTGCTATTGTAAAAAGAATCGCTGATGACATTATGAGAGTAGAAGTCTTTTTGACTACTGCCCTCATGGCATCTTGCGCCTCATATACATCATTATAGGCATCATTAAAAGTGTACCTATCTCTGATGGTTCCAGCTATTACTAGCCTTACCCCAGCTCTTACTGCTGCTGCAACGAAACCTGTTTCAATTCCTTCTTTCTCTACATACTCTTTGATTGACCCACATTCATTAACCCTATTTATGATTTCATAAAAATTTTCTCTGGTATTTTGGCTAGCTAGGTATTCTTCTTGACCTTCAACTGTCCTAAACTTAGCTCTTTCAAGGTCATAAGCAACAGCAGCTGTACCGCAGAAAATCGCATTAGCGTAACCATTTTCAATAATCCTTGCTAGGGCTTGATCACTTTCTTCATCTAGGGAAGTAGCAGTTCCTAATACCCAAGTAATAAAACCATGGTTATTCTTTTCATATTTTAGGATTTCATAGAGTTCATCATAGTCCTTAGAAAAGGCAGTCTCCCTTGATCTACCTTCCCTAAAACCAAAAGTTGCCTCTTGTTTTGTTGACTTATCGACAAAGCCTTCTGTATAAACATAAATTCCCTCAGACCCGTCTTCCTTACGACCAACAACGACCTTGTCTCCTTTTTTGAGATTTCTAAATTCTACTATATCAACTCTTTCCTTACCAGGCTCATCTATGGCAACTGCCACAGTATCCATCCTTGATTGGAGGGCTAAGACCCACTTGTCATTTATCTTGAAATATTCAGGAAAAACCGAAAGAGCGTGGTAGCCTTCAGGACTTATCCCATCTTTTTCTACCTCTACAAGTTTGGCATTAGGAAACTTATCAAATTTTTCGTCAAATTCCTTAGGGAAAAATTTAGGCATTTCAAATTTATAATCCATAGTCTACTCCTCTTATTCTTGGTTAGGGTCATTTTTTTCTGCCAAATTGGCTTCTTCTAGCCCACGAGCTTGTCTTTCATCAAAGGATAGGTAAGAGTCTGGAACAAGGTTTTTCTCGAGATTTACCACAAAATCTTGAACGTTAGTTACAAGAGTTCTTACACCTATCCCCTCTCTTGAGGCAGAAACTTTTCTTACAGCATTTTCTGTAACATCTACTGTAAAGATAAATACTGGGACTACATTGCCATTTTCATCTATCCTGTAGCTTGAAGCTGTTTCTGCTGTTGAAGCTGAGTGGAGGGTTGTAGCTAGGCAAATTATTAGGTTTGAATCATCTGTAACTTTCTTTACATTATCCAAAGACTCATAGACATTTCCCGTAACTTCAGGAAGAGGTCCGTCATCTCTTATTGAACCTGCCAAAGTTATTGGAACTTTCAATCTTTTTAAAGTTTTAACAAAGCCATCACGCACATTTCCTCGTTTGATAAACTCATCTATAGATCCTACTTTTCTTATGGCATTAAGGGTATCCAAGTGGTTGTAGTGGCCTAGGGGATCAGAAACTTGCGTATAAATATCTTGACCAAGAGCGGTATTCAAATATCCACCTTCTAGGTCATGGGTTGCCATAGCATTTCCTCCAAGAAGGTATTGAACATATCCATTTTCTGCAAGCCTTGCTAGACCGTTTCTTGTATCATAATCAAACACAACCGCAGGCCCTAAAACCCAAGTAATATTTCCACCTTTTGCTCTTTCTTCCTTGAGCAATTCATAAAGAAGTTTGTAATTGGAGGTATTGGACGATTCAACGAAGTCTCCACCATGAGCGAGGACATCAGCAGAGAAACCTTGTGGGTACTTCAAAACTCCCTCACTAGCATCAGTCTTACTAGCAAGAATTACCCTATCCCCTTTTTTGAGGTTTCTAAATTCTCTTACAACCACCTTGCCATCTTCAACAACAGCTAGGCAATCTTGAGAACTCCTTTCGGGTATTTGCCAAATACCATCGACCTTGTAGTAGGTTGGCATGTGGCTTGTTAAATAAAAGCCCCTTGGGCTTACTCCATCCTTGGTAACTTCTGATATTTTTACATCTGGTGCAGAAGTAAATTTTTCTTCCGAAAAATCAGGTGGTGTAAATAATAAGTCTTCTCTCATTTCTTCCTCCTATTTCTTTAAACAATCTCTCATATTATCATAGTATTTTAAGCAAAACAAATCAACAAATATATATCCAAAGAAGATTAGTATATTATACTCTTCCTTAGTCAAGGTTTAGTGGTTTACTCCATCATCTATTTATAAGCGTATTTTGATTTTATTAATATTTTAATTATATAACATAACTTGACAAAGGTATTTTTGCAGTATAATTGAAGTAGATATTAATATACTTAAAATTTACCCAAGGAGGGACTATGAATAAACTAAGAAAAATAAAAAACTTCATTCCCCTGTATTTTAGAGCAATGAAAAATAAAAATACTCCAAAATCTGCGAAAATTGTTGGTCTTATTGCAATTATCTACGCAATACTTCCAATAGACATAATCCCAGATTCCCTTCCAATTTTGGGAATCCTCGATGATGCAACAATCTTTTCAATCCTTATCTATCTAGCTGGTAAGATGATAGCAAACGAAAACAACCAAGAAGCCCCTATCTTACCAACAAGATAAGAAGATAAAAAGCCCACCCACGGTGGGCTAATTTTTTATTCTACTGTTACGGATTTTGCCAAATTTCTTGGCTTATCAACGTCAATGCCCTTGGCGGTTGATGTATAATACGCCATTAGTTGAGCTGGAATTACAGATAAGATTGGGTATAAGATATCCAAAGTTTGGGGTAGTCTAATCCAAGCATCGCTTATCTTTTCTATTCTTTCATCATCCTTGCTTGTTATAGCAAAGACCCTCGCTCCACGACTTACCACTTCCTCGACATTGGATAGGGTCTTATCTACCAAGTCGTCTTGGGTCATGATGGCTATAACAGGAGTTCCTTCTTCGATTAGAGAAATAGTTCCATGTTTTAATTCTCCAGCAGCAAAAGCCTCTGTGTGGATGTAAGATACTTCCTTGAGCTTTAGGGCTGCTTCAATGCTTGTAGCGTAGTCGAGGCCACGCCCTATATAAAACAAGCTAGCTTTATCTGCAATTTCCTTGGCAAATTTCTTAATAGCTTCATCATCTTTGACTAAGGCATCAACTTTTTTAGGCAATTTTTTCAATTCTTCTAGGATACCTTCATAAGCTTTCTCGTCAATCCTAGAAAGTTTTATAGAGAAATATAGGGCAAGCAAGTAGAGATTTACTAGCTGAGTTGTGTAGGCCTTGGTGCTTGCTACCGCAATTTCTGGACCAGCATAGCAATAGATAGACTTATCTGCTTCCCTGTCCATAGATGAGGCAAGGGTATTAGTTATCAAAAGAGTCTTGGCTTTTTTCTCCTTGGCTAGCCTTAAAGCCTTTAGACTATCTGCCGTTTCTCCTGATTGAGAAATAAATATAACTAGGGTCTTTTCATCAATAAAAGGATTGTTGTACCTAAATTCTGAGGCAAGATCGCATGTTACAGGAATTTTCGCTATCCTCTCGATAGCATATTTTCCAACAAGCCCTGCGTGGTAGGCTGTCCCACAAGCAACTATATAAATCCTATCTATGCTAGAAAGCTCTTGTCTACTGAAACTTCCTTCCTCAAAGTCCACCCTTCCGTTTTTGACATTTACCCTCAAAAGTTCATCAATGGCTGGACCTTGCTCATTAATTTCCTTAATCATAAAGTGGTCATAACCGTCCTTGCTAGCAGCATCAACAGACCATTCTATTTTCTTAACTTCCCTCGATACTTTTTTATCATCTTTATCATAAATAGTAAATGATGATCCTTTAATATCGACCAAATCGCCATTTTCAAGATATATTACATCTCTGGTATATTTAAGAAGCGAAGGAATATCACTAGCCATTATAAAGCCATCTTCCATAAGCCCAAAGACAAGAGGGGACTCTACCCTCATTCCTATAAGCCTATCTGGTTCATCAGCTGAAATTATGCCACAAGCAAAAGAACCTACAAGCCTTTCTCTGGTTTTTCTTACTGCCTCCAAAAGGTCATTTTCGTAATATTTTTCAAGCAAAACTGCAATCACTTCTGTATCTGTTGAAGATTTGAAAGTATAGCCTTCTTCTTCCAATTCATTTTTAAGGTCCCTGTAATTTTCGATAATTCCATTGTGAACTACAGCAAGTCTACCGTTGTTTGAAAGGTGAGGATGGCTATTGATATCTGTTGCTGCTCCATGAGTTGCCCACCTGATATGACCTATACCAACGTGGCCAGCTATAGGATTTTCCTCAAGAGCCTTTTCGAGATTTGAAAGCTTACCAGCCCTTTTCTCAAAAGAAATCTCCCCTTCATTTGCCACAGCAATCCCTGCTGAGTCGTAACCACGATATTCTAGTTTCTCAAGACCATCAATGATTACCTCTCTTGCATTCATCTTTCCCTTATACGATACTATTCCGCACATAGTAACCTCCTCTTTATTTTTAAATGAGGCCACTGTATTTTCTCTGTCCATCCGATTACTCGAATGTTTTGTCTAATACTAGGGCTGTGAACCCAGACAGCACCCGCCGAATTTTCGATAACTGTCTTCCTCGTCATCCCGAAAGGGATCTGGCGCTTATTTATTTTTGCCTCATCCTCATATTATATCATTTTCTATCAGAATTTAAAGAAGCCTAACTTGTTAAGCCACCATTAAAATTGGTCTTGGGTTTTTATGATATTTGCTCATATACTTTTATTGAAATCCATTATTTTTCTCATATCCTTACCTACCAATAAAGCTAAGGCTCCATTTGGCTAGAAACTTTTACATAAAAAATCGCCTCCATTTTTATAGCTTTGCTTAAACTTATCTATAAATTCGAGACGATTTGTGTTTACCAGTTATTTATTTTTATTTTATACAAATAGGGCTAGCAAAAATAGTGGGGCAAGGAGCAAAAGGACTACTGGCATAAACACTTTCATAGCTGCTATAAACATTGCTAGTTGGTCGTTTTTGTCGAGGTTATCCTTATCTAGGAGGCTTTCTTTCTCATAGATTTCTTCATGGCTTTTGCCCTTGAACCTATCTATAGGAGCTTTCATATAGCACTCATCTCTTCTAGTTCTTCTTCTTGCTCTGCCTTCTTCTTTTTATTTGCCTCGTAGGCTTTTTGTTTTTCTTCCTCAGAAACATCAAGTAAGTGACAAGCTACAAAGTGGCCTTCTTCTCTTTCTTTAAGTTCTGGCTCGAAATTTGCACAGATGTCCATAGCATATTCACATCTAGTGTGGAACCTACATCCTTTTGGTGGTTTAACCGCTGATGGGATATCTCCTTCGATAACTTGAAGCTCTTGACCCTTGTCTACATCAGTTCTTGGTATAGCCCTGAGGAGAGCTTGGGTGTAAGGGTGAAGTGGGTTAGCAAAAACTTTTTCTGATTCTGCAAGCTCAACCAAAACTCCCAGATACATTACCCCAATCCTATCTGAGATGTATTTTACAACTGATAGGTCGTGGGTGATGAATAGGTAGGTTAGGTTGTTTTCATCCTTCAAGTCTTGAAGAAGGTTTATGATTTGTGATTGGATTGATACGTCAAGGGCAGATACAGCCTCATCGCAAACTATGAAGCTTGGCTTTAGGGCTAGGGCTCTGGCTATACCAATTCTTTGTCTTTGACCACCTGAGAATTGGTGAGGGTACCTGTGGAGGAAGTAAGGAGCAAGTCCACACTTATCCATAGTTTCCTTGATATACTCGTTATATCCCTCTTCCTTTCTTGACTTAAACAAACCGTGACCGAGAACACCTTCTCCGATGATATTACCTACAGTCATTTTTGTATCCAGAGATCCATATGGGTCTTGGAAAATCATTTGTAGGTCCTTGCGAAGTCCTCTCATCTCTTCACCTGTTAATTCTGAAAGGTCAATTCCACTATCACGAAGTTCTTCAAGCTCGGCAAATTTCTCCTTGCCTTCTAGGGTCTTTCTATAGGCTTCGATTTCCTTATCCTTATCTTCAATTTCCCCAGTTTTTGCATCTTTTTGGCTAACTAAGTCCTTGTATTTTGGGTCTTCTTCAAGGTGGGCATAATATTCATCCCAAGTTCTCGATCTCATTTGAGTTTTTTGCTCGGTTTCTTCGATACTTGAAAAAATTTTAGCCCTTTGTTTGAGGAGGTCGTATTTTTCCTTTAGAATGGTGGAAACCTTGCTTAGGTCATCACTTGCTAGAAGGCCTCCAGCAATCCTTATCATATTTAGGTAGCCTTCCTCGATTTCACGGCGTTTGAACATGGCTTTTTCGTTCAACTCTGCCCTTTTTAAGTCAGAATCTGCACTTTCAAGACCCCTATAGATTTCATTTAGCTCATCAAGTTCCTTGTGGTACTTTGGGAATTGTCCTGGAATCTTCTTAATCATATCGAGCATATAGGCTGGAGCTAGCTCTTCTATAGTCTTTCCATAATAAAGGGTTGTACCCTCAGTTTGGTCGTAAATTTGTAGAAGTGTTCTACCAAAGGTTGACTTACCACAACCAGATTCTCCTACAAGACCTAAGGTTTCACCCTCATAGATGTCTAGGGTGATGGATTCGTTAGCATGAACATATTCTCCAGGTCCCCTATCAAAGATAGATTTTTTCTTTAGAGGGAAATATTTTTTTAAGTTTCTTATTTTAAATAATACTTTCTTATTATTTTGCATTTTCTTCCCTCTCCTTCCTATTTGGATAGTGGCACCTAATCTTTTGGTGCTCAGTTACAGAAACAAGATCAGGCATCTCTTCTATACATCTTTTTGTTGCAAACTTACACCTATCAGCAAACTTACATCCCTTAGGTAGGTTTAGTGGGTGAGGTACGCTTCCTGGTATGATATCGAGTCTTTCATTCCTATCTGATGTGATTGATGGGATTGAGTTTAATAAGGCTACTGTGTATGGGTGGTTGTAGTCTGTAATGTCGTGTTTGAAAATAAACTCTACTGGAGATTGTTCAACGATTTGACCACAATACATTACAGCAACTTCATCAGCCATTTGGTTTATTACCCCGAGATCGTGGGTAATAAAGAGAATTGATGTACCAGCTTTTTCCTTTAGGTCATTCATTAACCTTAGGATTTGGGCTTGGATAGTTACATCAAGGGCAGTTGTAGGCTCATCAGCTATAAGAAGTTTTGGCTCACAAGCAAGAGCCATAGCAATCATAACCCTTTGGTTCATTCCACCTGATAGCTCAAAGGGATATTGTTTAGCTACAACATGTGGGTTAGGGATTTTAACAGCCGCTAGGAGCTCTTCGCATCTTTTGGCAGCTTCTTTCTTATTCATCCCCTTATGAAGCATAAGAACTTCCGAGATTTGCTTTTCTACAGTAAAAACCGGATTTAGAGAACTCATTGGCTCTTGGAAAATCATCGAAATAGCATTTCCCCTTATATGTTCCATTTGGCTAGTCTTATATTCAGATATTTTTTCTCCATCAAAGATAATCTCACCATCATAAATCTTTTGGTTTGATTCAAAAAGTTGGAGAATACTCATAGCTGTTTGACTTTTTCCTGATCCACTCTCTCCTACAAGACCTAGGGTCTTACCAGCATCGACTGTAAAAGAAACATCATTTACAGCCTTGATAAGACCACGTCTTGTCTCAAAGTAGGTGTGGAGATTTTTTATTTCTAATAAGCTCATAATTTCACCTATCTCTCATTTGCTCTTGGGTCGATGGCATCTCTTAGCGCATCACCGATTAGGTTTACAGAAAATGATGTTAAAAATACTGCTAATGCTGGGAATACCCATCTCCACCAATAAGTATTTAGTACGTCTGATGATTGGGCAGCTGTTAACATATTACCCCATGAAGGAGTTGGCTCTTGAACACCAAAACCTAGGAAGGATAAACCAGATTCTGTTAATAAGTTTCCTGCATAACCTATAGTCGCATTTACTATCACTATAGAAAGGATATTGGGGAAGATGTGCTTAATCATTATTGACCAGCTCTTAACTCCCAAGGCTCTTGCGGCAGTGATATAATCACGCTCTCTCTCGGCAAGAATTTGTCCACGAACAAGCCTTGCAAGTCCTGTCCATCCTAGAAGTCCCAAAAGAATCATAACCATGGTGATTCTTTGCTCTTGGCTTGCTCCTGGAGGAAGAAGGGCAGATAGGGAAATTAGCATTGGATAGAATGGGAATGATGATACGATTTCTGAAAATCTCATCAATACATTGTCTACCTTGCCACCCACAAAACCTGAAATCATACCTATCACAACACCCAAAACAATTTGAATAACTGTTGAAATAAGTGAGATAACCATAGTCATTTTTCCACCGTGAATTAGTCTTGTGAAGATATCACGACCTTGATCGTCTGAACCAAACCTGAAACCATTTAGTCCCCAAGTATGAACCTTACCTTCCTTATCGACTGCATAGTTATTGAAGTAGGAAGAATAAATTTGGTCGAAATTTCCCTCAGGAGTATTAAGCTCTCCATAGTTTTCCTTACCCCATTGGTAGATTTTCCCATTTTCATCAATGGCAGTAAGAACTGAGTCGCTCGCCTTAATATCAACTAGAGGTGCTTCAAATTTTGGTATATTCTCACCCGAAAGTTTATCCCTAGATGGACCCCAAACATAAAGCTTACCATCTTCAGCAAGGGCTGCAGCAGATGAGCTTGTTAGGGCAACTTTTTTAGCCTTAACCTTACCATTTTTTAGCTCTGCTGGCATTTGTGTATCAAGCTCAGAGCCCATTACACCAAGAAGTCTTACAGACCCATTGTTCATAAGGGCTAGGATATTGATTGGATTAGTTGCAAAATCAACAACTTTCCCCTTAATTTCAGAAGGTAGGAGGTTTAACCTGCTTGCAAGAGTTGACCCCCACACAACCAAGTTGTTTTTGTTAGTTAGGATTACAGAATATTGCACTCCTGCCCCAAGCTTCTTAATTCCTTCTTCTTTAATCTTAGATTCTTCCATAGGAGGAGCTTGAGTTTGTTGGAAGGCATTATTTCCCCAACCATATATTTTATTATCTTCAGTAGCAACAATAATATGTCTATCACCTGCTGCTATATCCTTAATCTTATTATTGTTGAAGGCTTCCTTTGCCTTGTCTGGAATTTCTAGAACCTTATCTTCGTTATCAGAACCCCAAACATAGAGCTTGCCTTCTTTTGTTAGACCCGCTGAGAAAGTATTACCAATAGCAATCTTCTCAACTCCCTCCTTCTCAATAGCAGAAGGATAGTTCATATAGGCTCCACCAGGGCCAACATTGGTCAAGTTTCCTTGTGAATAGTATTGGTCGAAAGGTAACATCTTGCTTCCAACAAACACAACGAGGACTATGGCGATAAAAAGAACCAAACCAAACACACCCAGAGGATTTCTAAAGTAGTTTCTTATAGCAACCTTACCTGGTGACATGATGGCTTCTTCTTTGAGCTTATCATTCTCGTCATCCTTGCTTGGGCCATTGTCTATATTTTTATTATCCTTGTGGAGAAGTTCGTCTTTTCCCTTATCATCATATTCCCTGTTAGGATTTACTTCAAAATCTTCTCCCTTAGAAAATGTGAAGCCCATTAGGAATAAATTCTTTAAGAACCTTCCATACGATTTAAAAGATTTTTTAACTATTGCATTCATCTTAGGCCTCCAATTGTACTCTTGGATCTACTAGGGCGTAAGCTACGTCCATTACCAAGTTTCCGAGAAGAGTTAGCACTGCATAAAACATTGATAGTGCAAGGATAACATTGTAATCTTGAGCCATAACAGCAAGGATTAGCTCATTACCAATTCCCCTAAAAGAAAAGATTCTCTCTGTGATAGCTGAACCTGAGAACATTCCAAGCACAGCCCAAGTTAGGGCAGTAACTACTGGGATAAGGGCATTTCTAAAGGCGTGAGAATAAACTATAGTCTTCTCCTTTAGACCCTTACTTCTAGCAGTTCTAATATAGTCTTGGTCAAGGGCATCAAGCATTGAGTTTCTTACATACCTTGAAAGAGAAGCAAGAGAACCAATAGTAAGAGTTGCCGTTGGAAGAACCAAGTATTTTACCCACTCACCAAAGGTATCTTGTCTAGGCATACCTCCTGCTGGGAACATCTTAAGCCTAAAAGCAAAGACGAATATACATATAAGACCTATAAAGAACACAGGAACTGACAGACCTACTAGGGTTAGGGTTTGACTTACCTTATCGAAAAGCCCTCCCTTGTGAGTCGCACTCCTTATTCCTATAAGCACCGACAGAACAAAGGACAAAATAGTAGAGCCAATATTTAAAAATATAGTGTTCCTAAGTGGTTCTGATAAATATTCACCAACTGGTCTTCTAACTCTGATAGATTCTCCCAAGTCTCCCTTAAGAGTCCTACCGAGCCATCTTACATATTGCTCTGGCAATGATTTATCTAGTCCATATCTTTCTTGAAGAGTTTGGTAAAGCTCTTCCTGCTCTTCTTTAGTCATACGAGTAGTCTGTGGCATCATAGCCTTGATTGGATCTCCTGGCATGGCTTTAGAGAAAGCAAAAAGCATTATAGATATAATCAGAGCTACTGGTATTAGATTTATAATTCTCTTAACTATATAACGAAACATATTTTTCCTTCCTATTTTTCTTGTAGCTGTGAAATTAGTTATCCTATTAAAGTTTAATGATAAATTATGTACTATCTAAAAATAGGTACAATCCTCCACGCTAATAATTTTTATAAGTTATATGTTATAATATTAATGGCTTTTTGTCAACCATAATCCAAATACAAATACTAAAATATAAGATAAGACTTTGACTAAAAGCCCAAGAATTTTAGGTATATTTATACATTTATATTCATGCTTTTATGGATTTATTTCCCTTATTTTTAAATATTTTTTGCATATATTTATATCAAGAAAAAAGGCTCACCTTAGTGAGCCAATTTTAATTAACTTATTTTCCTAAAGTAATTGCATTGATTTGGTCTTCTGATTGCCATACTGGTGTATTTGCTTCGTATCCTTTTTCTTTCTTTGATTCTTCTGAATTAAAGCCTTTAACTCTCTTTGTATAACCTGTGTGGTATTGGTTAGAGTAAAGTGGGATTTCTGGTAGGTAATCATTGTACCAAATTTCAAAGTCTTCCCAGTGGTTTAGGTACTCATCTTTCTTAGATGGGTCTGTTTTACGTAGGGCAACTGTTATCTCATCAGCTTTTGGATCGTTTGTCTTTGTTGTGTTGTTAGATCCTTGTGAGTTGTATTGGTACCATGGATCGAATGGTGTTCCGAAGTTTGATCCCATGTTGAATGCTGTATATTCTGGGTTATCTTCTGGGAAGTAGTAGTAGTTTAGAAGGGTTGCAAATGAACCAGCTGTTACATTGTATTCCATACCAACTTGCTTAGCGTTGTTTGGTACTTGGTTAGAAATCAATGTAGTAATTGGTGATTCATCAGAACCGTATTGGTTAACTACAAGCTTTTCACCTTTTTCGTTGTATCTATAGTAGTCAAATCCATCTGCATTAGCTGCGAAAGCTTCATCAGCTTTTTTCTTATCCCATGGAGTTTTTCCATCTTTTTCAAACTTGTAAGGAGTCTTGTCAAGGAGGGCGTTAGCTTGATCAAGGTTCATTTGATAGTTGATTAGCTTACCTTCAAGGTCTGCTCCTCTTTCTTTATACATCCATTGGCTTGTACCGTACATACCGTTTGTTACAACACCATATCCACCAGCAAATGATTGTACGAAGCTGTTTCTATCCATCAAATGAGCGATAGCTTGTCTAACTTCCTTGTATTTTGTTGTTCCTCTGTCTGTTAGGAATGTTACGTTACCATAACCATTTCTTTCAAATGTGTTATAGCCACCGATTGTTCCTTTTTCTGCAGCTTCCCTAATCCTATCGATTGCAGCACCATCAGATTCTTGTTCCCAAATATCGATGTCGCCATTTTCTAGTAAGTCTACTGCGATCTTTTGGTTTACTACTTGAAGAATTACATGTGGAATTGTAGCTTTTTCGCCTCTAAAGTTTCCAACATAATTTTCGTTTAGGCTTAGTTTAACCATGTTGTTTGCGAAAGAATCGAACTTGTAAGGACCAGAAACTACTGATGGGTTGATTCTGTATTCGTTAACTTCTTTTAGCATAGCTTCAGCTATAAGTTGAGCTGTTGGATCAGCATCTGCTGTCTTGCGAGCTTCAAGTTCTTTGATTGCTTCTTCGTGAGCTTTCTTAGCTTCTTCGTAAGCTTTCTTGTCATCTTCTGATGCTTTGTCATCTGGAGCTGGGTTGTTTGCTTCAAAGTCTTCGTTTTGTTTCTTGATTTGTTTGTCAAGACCTTCAACATAGGCTTTCTTGTCTTCTTCTGTTGGTTTGTAGCCGTCTTTAGCAACTAGCTTGTTACCTTCCTTAGAAACTGTAAGGTTTTCTGTTACAGCATGCATTGGGAATGGTGTTTGGGCATATAGACCAGCTTCTTCGAAGTATGGTAGGAAAGATGCATCGATTGTTACCTTGAATGTGTGATCATCAACTTTTTCAAGTCCTTCAAATACGTCTTTGTCACCTTTCTTATAAGCTTCATATCCCTTTGTAGAGTCAGCACCTGGGTTTGTTGAACCAGTTAGCTTAGCATAGTCTGGGTGGGTGTGAAGAAGTGAACCAAAGAGGTAGTCATCTGCTGTTACAGGTTGACCATCTGACCATTTTAGACCATCTTTAATCTTGAAGGTTACAGTTTTTGAACCGTCAGCATTGGCATCTACTTTTGGATCTTCAGCAAGAACAGCCTTGTTGTTTACCCATCTACCAGCTTCATCTTGAACTACAGTTTGGTAACCGTTGTTTCCTTCGATACCCATGTATTTTCTAGCCTTAACATCGCTTGCGTTGTTAGTCCAACCAGAAATGAAGTCTCCGTTGATTTCACCAGTACCTACTACTAGAGTATCGTCTGCTGTTTGTTTTTGGAAGTTGTCGGCAGTTTGTTCGCCATCTTTGGCTTCGCCTTTATCTTCTGTTTTTTTATCAGCTGATTTGTCATCTGCCTTTTTGTCTTTATTCTCTCCACCGCCACAAGCAACTAGAGTACTAGCTAGTCCAAGTGCCATTAATGAAGAAAAAACTTTTTTCATTTTCATTAGTTTTCCCCCTAAAAAATTAAGTAACTTTTATATTTATATATTTTAACCCAACGAATATGCTTTGTCAAGCTAGAGACCTTTTTTTATGCACAATCGAGAATTTTTATTCCGAAGCCACCCTTATTTATAGCTATTTTTGAATTTTATTCATGCAATAACATACATATACCTTAATTGAGTTAAAGCGATAGTATGGTAAATTTCAACGCTTGCCTTGCTTTTCTCGCTCCTTATTTTAGCTTAAATGATTTTTCGATATGTATTTTTATTTTTTCTATTTTTTTCGATTTTTTCTAAAAAAATAACCCAGCTCGGCTTATCTTTTGGACATAGCCTGCTGAGTTAATGCTTTTATTTTTGATTTTCAAAGAGCCAATCTGTTTGAGCTCCCACTAGTCTATAATATCTTACAGGAAGGCCTCTACCATCTCCCATTCTGCCCTTTCTAGGGGTTATTGATACTCCATTAGCCCCGTAGTTCATGTGGATTATGGTATCATTTTTTCTGTTGAGGATAAAGCCAGTGTGGCCATCAGCCCCACCAGAACCTCCAGGATAGCCTGCCACAAATATATCTCCATACCTAATTTCAGATTCGTCGATTTGATACATTATCTTACGTTCAGAGCCAAGTTGGAAGAGGGTTTCTGTGTTTCCTGGCCAAGTTCCCTTGTTTATGAAACCACCATACATCAAGGCTCTAAATACTGCTGATGAACAGTCTGCTGCCGTATCAGACACTCTTTCCTTCCAGTGCATGCTATACTCAAGTCCTGCGTTCTTTGCGGTAAACATCCATTCCATAACCTTGTCTAGGTTCTTTTCTCCCTTGAGGTTGTTTTCTTTTGGAATTGCCACTCCCCTATTGTCAACCTTGTATATAACTCCTCTTTGAGTTACTTCAGTATTTCTAGCTAGACCATTTGATGTGAAGTAGTAGTCAAGACCATTTATGTTCCATACCCCTTCTTGGATATAGCCACTTGCATTGGTGTGGTAGGTGTTTCCCCCATAGGTAACCCAAGCGTTCTTAGGATAGCTTCCAACTCCCCTATTGTCGAGCTTGAGGAATTTACCAGCGTGTTTTATGGTTTCATTTTGTCTAAGCCTGCCCATATCATCAAAGGCATAGGTGTAGTTATTTATTTGTTGGACTCCCTTTAAAAGACTTCCATCATTTCCCGTCCTGTAGGTCTTGCCATCTTTGGCAAACCAGAAGTTTCTAGGATTTGTTATCCTTCCTGACTTATCTGTGTATACTAACTTGTCGTCAACTATTTCTTTTTTATTGGTTTCTAGGACGCCCCTATTGTCAAACCTGTAGTAGGATCCGTTGATTTTCTTTAATCCCTTGGTGATTTTGCCCTGAGCGTCTGTATAGTAGCTTTGCTTGTTAAAGCTAACCCACGAATTTGTTTTCTTCGTAACAACTCCTCTGGAGTCACTTTCATAGTAGCTATCGCCAGTAAAAATCTTCTTGTCCCTTTGGAGAACTCCCGCATTGTCGAAGTAATACTTGCTTCCACCTATGTCTGCAAAGCCCCTAGCTACATAACCATTGTTGTTCTTGTAGTAGGTCTTAGCCCCACTGGTGTGCCAAGCTGGTTGGTTCTTCCTTGCAAGTTGGGCCTTTTTTTCTCTTTCTACATTTTTCCTATGTTCAACTAGAAGGCTGTCAAGGTTGTACTTTTCGTATTTAACAACAGGCCTTCTAGTATAGCTTGGTGCTAAAATTTCAAATTCTTTGGCTGGATCAAGGTCTTCTCTAGCTTGAGGATTCCTGTCTTTTTCTATGTCCCTAACTGGAATTTCCTTGTTATTTTCCTTAGCCTTTTCTTCCTCATTGGCTAAATCTTTATCAGTATTTTCTTCTTTGCTTTCTTCGGTAGCCTTAGCATCTTCCCATGCACCTAGCTTGCCAGCAGATTCTTTTTCAGTGGTTGCTTCCACTGCTTCACCAGAATTTTCTTGAATATTAGTAGGTTCTTCGTTTTTTTCTTGTGAAGCATCCAAGGCATCAGCCATTTTTTGCTTATCTAAAGTATTAAAATCATCAGCATAGACCTTGCTTCCCCCTGCAAGAGCTGTTGAAATAAATAAAGTTGATGCAAGTAGGAGAGTTTTGTTTACCTTTTTCATCCTTACCCCTTTTCATTTATTTTAATTACAATTTAATTACAATTTCCCTTATTTTTAGGCATTTCATAATTATTATAGACCTTTTCCCTAGAAATTGCAACAAAAAGGTTACAATTCTTAAATATTTATCAAATTTCCCTCACCACTTTACAAAATTAATTAATTTTCGCCTAGCTCTTTAATATTAAAATTCGATAATTCGGGTATCATATAAGTAAAACAGGAGGAAATATGAAAACTAAAAAAATCTTATTGGCTCTAGCCTTTGCCCTAGTTTTAAGCTCATGTGCCAATGTAAATTTAGGAAAAAAAGACAATGTTTCTGACACAAAAGTAGAAAGTGCAGTAGAAGATAAGGATAAGAATTCTGCCCAAGCCAAGGAAGATGACCAAGATAAGAAAGATAAGGACGAGAAGGAAAGTTCTGATAAAAAAGAAGAAAAAATCGACTACGACAAGTGGAGAGGATACATCACTGGCGTTGGTCAGTTCGACCCAGAAGTTCTCGATAAGATAACTGATGAAGACATCAAGGACTACTACCTCCGTGCCAAGGCAACTTGCGATAAGACTGGCTATTGGGACGTAAAAGATATAGTATTCCAACAAATCGCCAAGGACTATCCAGACTACTCCAACAAGTTCCCTTATGATTTTATCGACGAAATCTACAGCTGGAACAAGAGCAAGGATGAAGTAAGCGATAAGTATCAAGAAGAAAGAACCAACCTCATCAACCTAGGCTATGACCCAAGCAAGGTCAACAAAATCACCGACAGGGATCTTGAAAAAGCCTTCAAAAAAGCCTACAAGGCCAACGAAGAAGGCCTCTACACCGACTATGTCAGTGCAGTAGGCAAGGACCTCTTTGGAGATAACAAAGAGGCTAGCTCAACCGATGACAAGACCCTCAAATTTGCCGAAAATGATGCCGACTACGACGAATTCAAACAAGGCCTAGTTCAAGCTTACGGCTTTAGCCAAGAGTCAGTAGACAAAATAAGCAAAGACGACATAGACCTAGCCTACACCAGAGCCCAAAAGAAACTAGAAGAAACTGGCTTTGGAGATGTGGGACTAATCATAAACGAGCTTGCCAAAATGTATCCAGGCTCATCAACCATGTATCCAGGCAACTAACAAAAGACCCCAGCTTTAAAGCTGAGGCCTTTTTTCTTATTTATGAAAAATGCACAACCAAACTGCCCTTTCTTGGTCAACTACCCTGTGTCTTGTTCCCTTAGGGATAAAGAGAAAATCTCCCCTCTTCATCCTAAGGGTCCCTGTAGGAGTTTCAATAGAAGCAAGGCCATCCAAAAGTAGGACTGCCTCATCCTCATCTTGGGTCATAAAATCGGTAACTTGGTTGAGGGATAGGGTTCTTAGAATCCTTGTCTTCTCATCTTCATAAACAAGTTCTTCGACTTCTTCTTGGGTCGAAAACTTCAAATTGGCCAAAAAATTAAATACTTCCATCATCATCTCCTAGTAAAGCCTTATACATCTTCATAAGTTCTGCCACACACTCGGACTCGGTCATAGTCCTCCAATCAAAGCCGTATGCTTCCATAACTGCCTTGTCATTTACCATATGAGCCTTTCTCAATTCAGCTGGCATGGTTAAATCGTCATAGAGGTCGGCTAGGGAAGAGTTTGGATAAAGGGCTCTGGCATCTAAAATCTTTTGGGCTGATTTTTCTATTTTTTCTTTCTGCTTATATGTTGGACTTGGCCATGGGAACGTGTTGTAGACTAGCGTGTTCGAATATCTATAATCAGTTTTAAGTCTTCCAGCAAATACTCTCATCCATCCCATATGAACATTGGACATCAATACTCCAAATTCATAAATGTTAGCATTGTCTATAAAAAATAAGGCATTTGTGTAAACAACTTTAGATGGCATGAAATCCATAGGTATATATTTTCTCTTTTCAGATGAAACTACAGGAACAACTATATTTTTATTTTCTGGAACTTGTTTTTGAAAAAATAGCGTTGGTTGATTTGCTAATTTTCTTGTTGTTTCCGCACTGCTATTTTCCCTGTATTCTTTTACTTTTCTTACCCTATCTTTTACTATTGAGTTTTTATTAATTAGATCTGGTGAACAATTTGTTAAATATAAACAATATTCTTTTTCATCTTTACTTGTTCTATTAATAAAAGTTCTAGCATTTAGATATTCATAAATATAAGGTTCAATATTTTGATCTCCGCTTATTATTTTTTCAACTTCTGATTCTGTCAACCTAAAATTATCTCCATCAATTAATTGGGCTCCTTTAGTCATCTTGGATACGTTACACAATGGTTTTGATGTCCTATTCATAATAATGAAATCTGCTTCAACTAGATAAGGATTTATCTTTTCTACATTTTTCTTATTTCCATTATGGAACAATAATTTCTTACTAACACCATTATAAGAAAACCCGATTATTACACAATAAACAGAAGCCTTATCAGATGCTTCACTAGTCCATTTAAAGCTCCTATGTGCAAAATCTATTTCGAATTTATATTTTTCATTTAATGGCTTCCACATATTTTGAATAGATTCACCTTGAACAATTGAATTAGTCGAAACAAAGGCACACTTAATATGTGTTTCTTGTATATAATCAATGCTGATATTATACCATCCTGCTACATAATCAATTGACCTCATATTATTAAATAAATTTTTAAGTTCATTTTTTTGATTTTTACTTAAATATTTATATCCCACAAAAGGAGGGTTGCCCATTATATAGTCGAGCTCTTCTGCCTCTACTAGGTCTTTCCAGTCCATTGCTAGGGCGTTGGCTTCTACTATATTGGCATAAGATTTGAGGGGAAGGATGTCCATTTTTTGATGGATGATATTCATGGTTTCTTTCATCATCTGGTCTTCTGATATCCAGAGGGCTGTCCTTGCTACGGTTACTGCAAAGTCATTTATTTCTATTCCGTAAAATTGGCCTAGCTTTACCCTAATAGGATTTTCTAATTCTTCCGAGTTTTCATCTATAAAGGATATGGATATAACATCTTTTTTCCTTATTTTTTCTTCTATAATTTTATTTTCGAGTTTTCTTAGGGAAATATAAGTTTCTGTCAAAAAATTTCCGCTTCCTGCGGCTGGGTCGAGGAATTTGAGATTTGCTATTTTGTTATGAAGTTCTTCAAGCCTTTGTTTTTTCTGTTTTACTTGGTCTATTTCTTTGATTTCTGCAAATTCTTCTTTTAATCCATCCAAAAACAAAGGGTCTATTAGCTTGTGGATATTTTTTATAGATGTGTAGTGCATTCCTCCAGAACGTCTGGTTTCTGGGTTTAAGGTTGATTCAAAGACTGACCCAAAGATGGTTGGAGATATTTTTGACCAGTCAAAGCCAAGGGAAGCCCTATTTAGGATGATATCAACTATGTTTGGATTTAGTCTAGGGATTTCTATGTCCATATCAGAAAAAAGCCCACCATTAACATAAGGAAAGGCTAGGAGGTCCTTGTCTTCATAGGGGTCTCTATCTTCTTCCTTTTGATTTAATATTCTAAATATATTTAGCAAGGCTGTCCTAGGGTTTGAATCTTTGTACTTATTTAGGTAATTGTGGAACATATTTTTGTTGCCAAATAGCCCTGCGTCTTCTGCATATAGGCAAAATACCAGCCTTACGCATAGGATGTTTAAGGAATGTAGGGTCTTTTCACTTTGGGGGTTTTTGTATTCCATTAGGAGGGCTTCATAGATGCTTGCTACTATTTCTCCTGCTTCGATTGAAATTTGGGTTTCTTTTTTTATGAAGTCTTCTTCTTCTCTTACCAAGAAGTTTAGCCTATAGATTTCATTGGCTAGGTCTTTTAGCCTTATCTTTTCTGGTTCGCCTGTTGGTTTTTCCATGTCGTAGATGTAGAACTCTTTGAAGTTTGAGGTTATTATCCATCTGGGTCTTTGGGAGTAGGGGAGTTCTGTTGAGTATCTTTTGGCTTGTTGGAAGGGGGTTAGGTAGGAACCGTCAGATTGTTTTATTGCTTTATCCAAAGCTTTTTGGGATGATTTTTGTTCTATTAGGACGTGGGTTTTGTCTATGTAGCCATCTATGAAGGAGGTGTTGTCTAGTTTTACCCTCGTTTCAAAGTCTATGTAGGAATAGGGATCTTTGACTCCGAGTACATTTTCTAGTAAATCAAGCCAAAACTTTTGGCTTCCGCTTTTTTCATCTCCTGTATTTTCCCATCTTTGGCTAAATTCTTTAGCTCTTATTTGTTGTTCACTTAGTTTCACAGTCTTCTCCTTGGTCGTTATATCTAAATTATATCATAAGGACCTATTATTAAAAGCTAAGATTAAAGGAGTTAAGTTTGTAAGCTAGGGGGATTTTCCCAATAAAATTCACCTCTCAAGCCATGCTTCAATGATGATTTGAAAGGTGATGAATTTTCTTATTATTTTTTGAAAAATACGCTCTTATTTTGTGAGGTAGTCCTTATAGAAGCTTAAGTCTTGGACAGTTTCTAGGACTCCCTTGTAGGTTCCTTCTTTGTCTCTTACTGCGTAGTAGGAGATGGCAAAGTCCTTGTCGCCGATTTTTTTTATTAGTTTGAAGGAGTCTTTCTTTTTGTCTTTGAAGTCTTTTATGAGGCCTCTCACTAGTGGTTCTACTTGGGGTGGGTGGCAGGTGTAGACTTCTCTGCCGAGTGAGCTTATAGGTCTTTTGAATACTTTTCTTCCCTCGTGGTCGTTGTAGTAGGAGTTTATGTCCTTGTCGTCTACGAAGGTTATTTCTATTTCCATGGTGTCGAGCATGGCTTCTAGTTGGTCGATTCTTAGTTTGCCTTTTTTGAAGTGGATATAATCATCTTCCTTGATCTTCTCTTGCTCAAAGTTTTCCTTTCCATAGGCTACCAAGTCGTGGTCGTAGTCTTCTAGGTCTTGGTAGAGGAGGTCGAGGTCTTCTTTGCTCAAGTTCTCCCTTACTAGGGGATAGAGGATATTTTCTTCCTTATAGGTCATCTCCTCCGCTCTTTTTAGAGTTTCATCCAAGAGGGTTTGGTTCTTTTCCTTGATGGCTTTTTTGAGTCCCTTGCCTATTTCTACATCCACTGCCCACATCACATCTGATGGTCCTTTTTTCTTGTATTTGACCTTGAGGATTGGATAGATAAGGTCTCCCTTCTTCTTATAGTGAGAGCCTATTTTTTGCAATTGCTCGGAGAAATCTCCTTCCTCTTGGGCTTTTTTTATGATTTCTTTTACCTTATCATTTTCCCTTACCATATAAGAAATAAAGGGATCGGTGTAGGCTTCCTTAGTTTTTTCACTTTCCGTCATTCCATGAAAGAGGGCTGAGTGCACGTCGCACAATTTCCTTACTTCTTCCTTGTCGACTCCAGAATTTAGCAAGTCTTCTTCTGCATCCATTATTTCAGATGAGGAGACTCCTTCAAAGTTTTCTACGAAATCTTTCCTAACTGTTTCTAGGTCCTCACCTGATGTCAGTCTTGCTATATAATTTTTTATAAGTTCTTTTCTTTGTTGGACTTCTGGATTTGTTGATGAATCAACTATTTCATAGCCACATTCTTCGAGTTTTTGGCTAATATTATCTATGCCTAGCATCTTGGCCCCACGTTTTATGGACATCTTTTTTGCCATTGTATTGAACATGAGGGGGTTGGCTAGGGCTTTAAAGCCTAGGTCTATCAAGGTGGTCTTAATTTCTGGATTTTCTGTAACTAGGTCGTACACATTTTTGTTAATATCAATTTTCATAGCTTACCTCCACTATCTTTTTTATTATTATATCCCTTTTGATAATAATAATCAGTAACATTTGTTACTAGGCAAAGAAAAAAGACCTCGCTTGAGGTCATTTCATTTTTTCTAATTCTAGGCTGAATTTTTGGAGGATTTTTTTCTCGATTCTTGATACGGTCATTTGGCTGATATCCAAGGTGTTTGCTATATCAACCTGAGTTCTTCCTTCATAGTATCTTAGGTCGAGAATTTCTTTTTCCAAATCGTTTAGCCTTGCTTTGGATTTGTCTATGAGGTCTTTTAGCTCGATTGAGTCGAAGTTTTTGTCTTCTTCTCCTATCATATCGGATAGGTCGATGGCGTTTTCTCCCTTTTGAACTTGGTATTTCATATCCAAGGATTGGGGTGTGTAGACCTTACTTGCTTCCATGGTTTCTAGGATGGTCTCCTCATCTTCTCCCAAATAGTCTGCTATATCTGCTACAGTAGGTGTCCTTTGTAGTTCTTGGGGAAGGATTTTCTTGGCAGTGTTGATTTTCTTATAGAGGTTTTGAATTCTTCTGGGAACTCTTATGACCCAGCCCTTGTCCCTAAAGTATCTTTTTAGCTCACCCATTATGGTTGGTGTTGCAAAGGAGGAGAAGGCAAATCCCTTGGTTGGGTCGAATCTTTCTATGGCATAGATTAGCCCAAGGCTTGCTACTTGGTAGAGGTCATCTTTTTCTATTCCCTTGCCTACATACTTGTTGGAGAGGATATCGACTATATACATATGCTCTTGTATAAGTTCATCCCTTAGTTTCCTATCGCGAGTCTTGTAATATTCTTCAAATTTTTCTTGGAGGGCCTCTTTGTGCTCTTTTTTGCTTTCTTTAGACATTATTCTGCCCTTATGGTTAAGACTATCTTGTTGTCCAAAATAGTAAGTTCATCACATAGCTCTTTGAGGATTAAATCTCTCATGGATAGGGCCTTGGTGTCGAGATCCCTATCCTTGCCTATAACTTCTACTTGCAGATGTTTTTCTTCTGTGTAGAAGTTTATGGTGATTTCTTCTTCATTTAGCTTGTAGTTTATGGCTTCTGCCACAACTACCCTAAGGTCTTCTACTTCTTCTATATTAAATCCCAAATCTGAGGCAAGACTTGCCGCAAAGAGCCTTATTGATTTGATGTAGAGGCTGTTTGCTGGGATTTTTATGCTGATTTTTTCCATATTAAACCATCTCAAATATTTCTGTAAGTTCTGTGATTTTAAAGAGCTTTAGGATATTTTCTTTAGGATTTACAACTCTTACCTTCTTGCCCTTTTCTTGGTTGAGTTTATATATTTTCATAAACATGCCAAGACCCGTTGAGTCTAGGTAATCAAGGTCTTTGATATCTATTACTAGGTCTGAATCAAGGTTTGTAAGTTTATCTTCAATGAAGTCCCTAAATTCTTCTTCTGAGTACACATCTAGGTCGCCTGCAAGTTTTAGGACTAGCTCATTGTTTTCTCTATCAATATTTGCCTTAAACATCTTCTTCCTCTTCTTCCAAAGCACTGTATTTAGTTACTGAAACAATCCTATCTTTATCGTCGGTTAGGTTTTTGAGTTTGACACCTATGGTGTTTCTTCCAGTTATTGATATATCTCTGACATTTATCCTTATCATATCTCCTGATAGGGAAACCATCATAATATCATTGTCAAGATCAACTGGTAGGGTATCGACAAGGTCGCCTGTTTTCTTAGTTACCTTGTGGCATTTTACTCCCTTACCTCCCCTATTTTGGTTTTTGAAGTTGCTGAAGGAGGTCTTTTTGCCGAAACCATTTTCTGTAACTACCAAAAGATAGGTCTCGTCACCTTTGATGTTCATAGAAACAACTTCATCTCCATCGGCAAGTTTTATAGCCCTTACTCCTTGAGCGATTCTTCCCATAGAGCGAAGGTCGGCTGAGTTAAATTGGATGGTCATACCTTGTTTGGTGGATATGATTAGCTCTTCTTCCTTGTCAATTTGCCTTACGGATATGAGTTTATCATCATCTTTAAGCGAGATTGCTATGATTCCGTTTTTCCTGATATTGGTGAAGTTTTCTGCGTCAGTTTTTTTGATAGTTCCGTCCTTGGTTTGTAGGACTATTTGGCTATCGTCGTTTAATTCTGAGAGGGTCATCATCTCGGTGATTCTTTCGCCTGATTCAAGGTTTAGGATGTTGATTATGGCAACTCCCCTTGATTGACGGCTACCTTCTGGAACTTCATAGGCTTTTAGTGAATAAACCTTACCTAGGGATGTGAAAAATAGTAGGTCTTCGTGGGTATTGGTCGTCTTTATCTTTTTGATAAAGTCGCCTTCCTTGGTGTTTCCTGCCGCTATTCCCTTACCTCCCCTATTTTGAACCTTGTAGGTGTCTATAGGAAGTCTTTTGATATAGCCATCGTTGGTTAGGGTTAGGAGGACATCTTCTCTTTCGATTAGCTCTTCGATTTCGATTTCTCCCTCATCTGGTATAATCTTTGTTCTCCTTGCATCGGAGTATTTTTCCTTGATTTCTTCCATTTCCTTGATGATTAGTTCTATCAAGTTTTCTTCAGAGTTTAGGATGGATAGGAGGTAGGCTATGGTTTCTGCTAGTTCTTTATTTTCTGCATTTAGCTTGTCGATTTCGAGTCCTGATAGCCTTTTTAGTTGCATATCTAGGATGGCTTGAGATTGCTTGTCTGTTAGGCCAAATCTCTCCAAGAAGATCTTTTTGATTTCGTCATTGTCATAAGAAGAACGAATTATTTTAATTATCTCGTCGATATTATCAATTGCTATTATCAAACCTTCTACGATATGTTTTCTCGCCTTGGCTTTGGATAGGTCAAAACTTGTCCTTCTAGTTACAACTTCCTTTTGGTGGACGATGTAGTATTGGATTAGTTCTTTTAGATTTAGAATTTGTGGGATGCCATCAACTAGGGCAAGGTTAATAATACCGAAGGTAGTCTCTAGCTGAGTGTACTTGTAGAGGTTGTTTAGGACTATGTTGGCGTTTGAGTCCCTCTTTATCTCTATTGCAATCCTCATTCCTTTCCTATCTGACTCATCTCTTATGTCAGATATCCCATCAATTCTCTTTTCTTTTACAAGGTCTGCAATTTTTTCTATGAGCCTTGCCTTGTTGACTTGGTATGGAATCTCTGAAACTATAATTCTTTCCCTATTTTTCTTGAAGGATTCTATTCTGGCAACTGCACGAAGTTTTACCTTGCCTCGTCCTGTTTCATAGGCATCTTTTATGCCAGATTTGCCTAGGATGTAGGCTCCTGTCGGAAAGTCTGGACCAGGCATGATTTTGTTGAGCTCTTCTATGGAGATTTCAGGATTTTTCATGTAGGCTACGCAGGCATCGATAGCTTCACCGAGATTGTGAGGAGCCATGTTGGTCGCCATACCTACAGCTATACCATTTGAACCATTTACAAGAAGGTTAGGAAATCTCGAAGGAAGGACTGTTGGCTCCATCTCTTCCTCATCGAAGTTTGGCATAAAGTCAACAGTATCCTTGTTGATATCTCTTAGCATTTCCTTGGCAATCTTGCTCATCCTTACTTCTGTGTAACGCATAGCAGCTGCATCATCACCGTCGACTGAACCAAAGTTACCTTGACCTTGGGCCAAAGGATATCTGGTTGAGAAGTCTTGGGCAAGTCTTACTAGGGCATCGTAGATGGCACTATCACCGTGAGGGTGATATTTACCCATTACATCTCCGACAACTCTAGCAGATTTTCTGGTTGGTTTGTTAGGATCTAGACCAAGTCCTTCCATTCCATAAAGGATTCTTCTATGAACTGGTTTTAGACCATCTCTAACATCTGGGAGGGCTCTTGATACGATTACACTCATGGAGTATTCGAGGTAGGAGTCCTTCATTTTCTTTTCGAGGTCTACATTTATAATATTCTTATCTTCTGTCATTTTGCCTCCTATACGTCAATGTTTGATACGTACTTGGCGTTTTCTTGGATAAAGTTACGTCTAGGTTCTACTTTCTCTCCCATTAATAGAGAGAAGGTATCATCTGTGCTTGTTGATTCAAAGTCTTCGCTTACCCTTAGTAAAACCCTGTGGTCTGGATCCATGGTTGTATCCCATAGTTGGTCAGCGTTCATCTCACCAAGACCCTTATACCTATTAATCTTGTAATTGTCTACATCAAGTTCCTTTAGAACCTTATCTCTTTCGGCATCTGTGTATACATAACGCTCATTTCTACCATGGCTTATTTTATAAAGTGGTGGTTGGGCTACATAGACATGGCCTTCATCAATTAGAGGTTTCATGTACCTATAGAAGAAGGTCAGAAGAAGGGTTCTGATATGGGCACCGTCGACATCGGCATCGGTCATGATTATAATTTTACCATAACGTAGCTTAGATATATCAAACTCCTTACCTATTCCAGTACCAAAGGCTGTAATCATAGCCTTAATTTCTTCTGAATTTAGGATTTTATCGAGGTTGGCTTTTTCTACATTCATTATTTTTCCTCTAAGAGGAAGGATGGCTTGAATTCTATTATCTCTTCCTCCCTTGGCAGAACCTCCCGCAGAATTACCCTCGACTATGAAGATTTCATTTTCGGATAAATCTGTTGATTGGCAGTCTGCAAGTTTTCCTGGAAGAGTAGTTGAATCTAGGATTGATCTTTTTCTTGTGAGATCTCTTGCCTTTCTTGCAGCTTCCCTCGCCCTTCTTGAGGCTAGGGCTTTTTCGATTATGGCCTTGGCTGGTTTGGGATTTTCTTCGAGGAAGGCTTGAATCCTTTGGCTTACAAAGGTATCTACAGCTCCTCTTACCTCGGAGTTTCCAAGTTTTGCCTTAGTCTGACCCTCGAATTGTGGCTCTGATATTTTTATTGAAACTATGGCAGTAATTCCTTCTCTGATATCCTCACCTTGAAGGTTTTCTTCGTTTTCTTTGAGGAATTTAAAGCTTCTTGCATAGTCGTTAACAGTTCTTGTTAGGGCAGACCTAAATCCAGACAAGTGGGTTCCGCCTTCTGGAGTATGGATGTTGTTGGCGTAGGTTAGGATATTTTCGCTATAACCGTCAGTGTATTGGAAGCTCACTTCAACTTCTATATCTTCCTGAAAGCCATCAAAATGTGGGATTTCTTCCATGATTGGAGTCTTGTTTCTGTTAAGGTAGGCTACAAATTCACCTATCCCTCCCTCATACTTAAATCTTTCTGAGAAATCTTCCCTTAGGTCTTCAAAAATTATCTCAACTCCCTTATTGAGAAAGGCCATTTCTCTAAACCTATTTTCTAGGGTTTTTCTATCAAAGATTGTTGTATCAAAAATTTCCCCATCAGGTTTGAAGGTGATTTTGGTTCCTGTTTCGTTAGTATCTCCAATTATTTCAAGATCGCTTGTAACTTCACCTCTGGCAAAGGTCATCTTGTAGATATGCCCATCTCTTTTTACTTCGGCAATCATATACTCACTTAGGGCGTTTACTACTGAAACTCCTACACCGTGAAGTCCTCCAGAAAATTGATAGGCCTTATCGTCAAACTTACCGCCTGCGTGAAGGACTGTAAGAACAGTTTCCAAGGTTGACTTGTGGGTTGTTGGGTGCTCTTTTACAGGAATACCCGAACCATCATCTTCTACAGTTACTATATTATCTTTTGATACGCTAACTTTTATGTAGTCACAACGACCAGCTAGAGCCTCGTCTATAGAGTTGTCGACCACCTCATAGACAAGGTGGTGGAGTCCTTTTTCGCTAGTTGATCCTATATACATACCAGGCCTTAGTCTAACTGGTTCAAGTCCCTCCAAGACCCTGATATTACCGGCATCATAATTATTATCTTGCATACTATTCCTTTCTAATATTTCCATCTACTATGTAAGAAATCTTGTCTTTATCTATATCTTCCAAGCTCTTGGTGTTGGTGGCAGTGATTATAGTCTGGTAACCCTTGAGGTTTTCTAATAAAAACAAGGATCTTTTTTCATCTAGTTCTGAAAATACATCATCAAACAAAATAACAGCCTCATCGCCTGTTACTTCTTTGGTTAGTTTTACTTCTGCGAGCCTAATGTTTAAAATCGCAGACCTTTGTTGCCCTTGAGAGGCAAAACTTTTTGTTGGTTTCCCATTAATAGAAATATCTATATCATCTTTGTGGATGCCTCTCTGGCTTGTTAGATATTTAAGGTCTAGGTCTTTGCTTGCCTTAAAGTCTTCCACATATGAGGCAAAATCCTTTGCATCAAGGTCGGGCTTGTAATCCATCTCAAGAACTTCAGCCCCATCTGTTAGGCTAAGGTGAAAGTCCTTAGCGAAATCTCCTATTATTTTAACGAATTTTTTTCTAGTCTTCAAAATCTTATAACCAAGCTTGGTTATTGTTTCATCAAAGGCAGAAAGTTGTTCGTTAAAATAAGAAGAGGTCTTGTTTTTTAGGAGTCGATTTCTCTGATAGAGGATTTTATCATAGTCTCTTTTGGTTTTTTTGTAGGAAAAATCAATTCCTTCAATAATCCCATCTATCAAATCACGCCTAAGATTTGGTCCTTCCTTGATGATAGCAAGGTCTTCGGGAGTAAAAAGTACAAGCTTGAAAAGCGACCTTAAATCCTTTCTCCTATCATACTTTACTCCATTTACAAAAATACTCTTATCCTTATCCTTAACTTCTATTAAAACTTCCTTGAAAGACCTACCTTTTCTGATAGTTCCAGCTAGCCTCATCTGGCTTTGAGAAAACCTAATTATATCTGTATCTCTAATTTTCTTAAAACTTGAAGCATTCGCTAAATAATAAACACTTTCCAAAAGATTTGTCTTTCCTTGGGCATTATCTCCTATGAAAATATTGTAATCTTCATTAAATTCTACACTTTCATAGAAATAATTTCTAAAATTATTTAGTTTTAAATTTTTAATCCACATTATATAATCGTAATTAAGATATCGTCAAATTCTAGGGTGTCGTTTTTGTATAATTTCTTGCCAGCAAGATGGGATACTTCTCCATTAATTAGGACTCCTTCTTCCTTGATAATGTGTTTTGCAAGACCACCTGTGGGAATTATATTCAAGGCCTTGAGAAGATCTTTGGCACTTATCATTTCTGCTTCAAATTCAATCTTTTCCATACTTACCTCAATTCGCTAGTCTTACTGGAAGGACTAGGTAGGTGAAATCTTCATTTTCATAGCTTGAATTTTCTGGATAAATCAAGCATGGATTTAGGGAAGACTTGAAGTTTAACTTAATTTTTGTAGAATCGCAAGCCTTAACTCCTTCTTGCATATATCTCGCATTAAAGGCTATATCAAGATTTTCTCCCTTTTGGTCAACGTCTATGACCTCTCTAACATCTCCAATTTCAGAATTTGACTTAATCACCATCGCCCCATCAACAATTTCTATTTTAATGAGGTTGGCCCTACCTGGATCTGCAAGGACTTGGGCACGGTCAAGAGAATTTATCAAGTCTCTCTTATCTAAGATTACTGTAGTTTCAGAAATATCGTTTATTATATTTCTATAATCTATGAAGTTTTTATCTATTACCTTGCATTGCATAGTAGTATTTTGACTTACAAAAATCAACTCATTGTCATTTTTATAAAGTTTTGTAGTAGTATCATCTGTAACTATCCTAGACCATTCAATTAGAGATCTCTTAGGTATAATATATTCGCTATCCTCGTAAGAGCTTGGATAATCAAGTTTTACTTTCTTTAGAGAAACCCTGTAACCGTCTAGGGCTACCATATTCAAGAAGCCTTCCTTTAATTCAAAGAGAATTCCTGTAAGGGCAAGCTTGGTTTCATCTGAGGTTGTAGCAAACTCTGTTTGGCTAATTGACCTTTTCAAAACATCATTAGCAAGCTCAACAGGGAGAGTATCTGGAATTTCGAGGTCATTTTTTTCAAAATAATCAAAAGCTATTAGGTTAAATTTAGATGAAGAACACTTAATGGTGATTTTTCCATCCTTGTTTTCTATACTAACAAGATCATTAGGTAATTTTCTGACTATATTAGCTATAAGGCTAGCCTTTACTGCCATTTCGCCTTGCTCATCAACTATAGCATCTACTGATGTTTTTATAGATATTTCCCCATCAGATGCTTTTAGGGATAAGGTGTTGTTTTTACATTCAAAGTATATTAATTCATGGATCTGTATATTGGTACTTTTTGAGACAGCCTTACTAGCTATAGTGATAGCTTCGATTAATTCTTGCTGGTTAATTTTAAATTTCATAGTTACTCCTTAACTTATTATATATACTTAGTAGTATTATTAGTAGGGCGTGTATATATGTGGATAAGTTCTAATAATATCTTAATTTAGCTAATAACTTGTGGTGATAACTTGTGGGAAGCTTATGGATAAAATCGCTAGTTTTCCACATTATCCACAAGGTAATTTAACAAAATCAGAAGCTTAAACTTATCCCCATACTTATCCACAGACTTATAAACAATATTACTCTGTTATCTCCTTCAAAAGACTTTCAACTTCAGTTTTGAAGTTCTCATCTTCCTGCATTTGATTTTGGATTTTTTCTATACCATGGATGATTGTTGTATGGTCTCTATCAAAGGAATTGGCAATAGTTACAAGGGAATCGCTTAATATTTCCCTAGATAAGTACATGGCAATTTGTCTAGGATTTACAATTTCTTTTTTTCTTGACTTGCCTTTAAGCTCAGAAAGTTTTACTCCGTACTTATCTGCTACATATTTTTGGATATCTTCAATTCCTATATGTTTTTTCTTATTCTTAACTCTTGTCCCCACACCTATGATGGCATCTTCCATAGTTACAACTTCCCTACCATCAGACTTAGCATAGGCAATGGCTGTAGATAGTGCACCTTCAAGGTCTCTGATGTTGGTGTCAATATTTTCTGCTATATAGAATAAGATATCATTTTCTATGTAGGCACCGAGTTGATCTAGTTTTTTTTGTAGGATGGCAACCCTGGTTTCAAAGTCTGGTTTACCAATATCTACAATAATTCCCCAAGAAAATCTTGAAATTAGCCTATCTTCAAGACGTTTAATTTCCTTAGGTGGTCTATCTGACGATATAACTATTTGTTTGCCAGTATTATAGAGATCATTGAAGGTATGGAAAAATTCCTCTTGGGTACCTTCCTTGCCAGCTATAAATTGGATATCATCAATAAGAAGAATATCTACCGACCTATATTTTTCCCTAAATTTTTCATTTTTAGTAGACCTTAAAGCAGCTATCATCTCATTAGTAAATTTCTCACTAGATAAGTACATAACATAGGCATCATCCCTATTATCTAGGATTTCGTGAGCTATAGCCTGCATGAGGTGGGTTTTACCAAGACCACTTTCTCCATAAATAAAGAGAGGATTGTAGAGTCTAGCTTGAGACTTATTGGAAATATTTTCTGCAACTGCCTGACTTACACCGAGGGCGTATTGGTTAGACTTTCCCTCAACGAAATTTGCAAAAATATTTTCTTCTTCTAGCTGAGGTCTAGGAAATGACGATACCTTATTAAGCCTCATTTGTCCGTCTGGATCGTAGTTCTTACCTAAGGTTAATACCTTATTATAATTTTCGGCATCCTTTGCTACAACAGAGATTGTGAGACTTTTACCAATCTTAGTCTTGATATTGTCGAGGGCGATTTGTAATTGAGGAACCCATATCTTGTCGTAAATAAAAAGGGTATCTTTTTTAGGAACTTCTAGGTATAAGACTTCATTATACAAATTGAGGGGCTTTAAAATGCTTATCCATGTATTAAATTGTTGGGTATCACTTACATGCATTTTCATTTCGTTTTTTAATTCATCTGTAATGTATTCTAGATTTGTCATCCATCCTACCTTTCTTAAAAAGTTATCAACATTATTTAAGTCCCTAAATTCTAAAATTATCTAAGGAAAATATCACTTATCCCCAAAATAAGGATAACTTGTGGATAACTTATGTGTTGATAAATATATGCCCTGAAAAATAAAGTTTAGTGAAGAGAAATATTTAAAAAAATAAAAATTTGAAAGATTTATCCACAACAAAAGTTAAATTTCAGACCTAAAACATAGTTTTACATATACTTTTACACATGAAATTATACTATAAAC
>NZ_CAMXYR010000014.1 GCF_947253225.1 uncultured Anaerococcus sp.
TATATAATGTTAATGATAAAAAAATATCAGAATAATAGAAAAGGAGAGGGGAATGAAGAAAAAAAGAGTATTAACTACAAGTTTAGTCCTTGCTTTAGGAACTGGCCTACTTATAACACCAGCATATGCAAATGCTGAGCTTGAAAGTGACTTACAAACAGCAAGTGAGCTTACACAGTCAATGAAGAATCACAAGGTAGAAGTTGATAAGATTAGAAGGGATAAAAGTGAAGAGAAGCCAAATGATGACAAGGAACCTTCTACACCATCAAATAATGACAAAGATTCTGGTAATGATTTAATTGGTGGAGCTTTGGAAAGCAAAGGCTACGATAGCAAAGAAGAAGCTGAGAAGGCAGGTAAAAAAGCTTTAGAAAATTCACCAAACAAAAAATCATTTAGTGTATCAAAAGGTGTAGATGGTAAATATTATTTCCACTTGTGGAAAGATAGTGAAAATCCAACAGAAGACACTAAAGATAAGAAAACTAATAATAGTAAAAACGAAGAATCTACAAACACATCTAAGGCAAAAGAAAGTAAAAATAAAGAAAATAATAAACAAGTAGCAAACAATTCTTCTAACGTAAAAACAGGTATCACCCCACTTACTGGAGTTATATCAACACTAATTGCATCAATCGGAGCACTTGGTTTTAACAAAAAGGAGAATAAATAATGAAAAGAAGTATTAAAGCAGCACTAATCCTAGCATTAGGTTTAGGTCTTATAACAGGAACAAATACCGATATTAAAGCTTACGCTGAAAGTGAAGTAAGATATGTAGAAAATAAACAAGAACTCAAAAGAGTTGAAGAAGCTATAGCTGAGCTTAAAGCTTCTAAAACTGATTTAGACGAATCTATTAGCGCCGCTGTTGAAAGAATTAGAAACTCTAATCCAACATCACCTACAGAAGAAGAACTAAAAGTTTTAAACCCTGCTTATATGAAAAGTGTTGAGGCTAAAAATTTAATCTTAAAACTAGAAACATATAAACTAAAACTTGAAGAAGAAAAGCCTTCTGATAAGAATAAGCCATCTGATAAAGAAGAAACCCCATCTGATAAACCTTCTGAAAAAGATAAACCAACCGATGAGGATAAACCATCAGAAGAAAAACAAAAAATCACTAAAAAGACTGTAAAAGAAAAAATTCCATTCAAAACTAAAAGAGCTGTAAACGATCCAGGCCTTAAAGCAAGAATCGCACAAGTCGGATCAGACGGTTTTGTTGAATACGAACTAACCTATAAAGGCGACAAACTAATTGATAAAAAAGAAATCAATAGAGTTGAACCAACAGATGAAATTATAGAAACACATGTTAAGGTAAAAGACGCTAAAATGGGTACAAGAGAAGTTGAAGACAAATCTAAGCCAATCTATAAGACAGAATATCAACAAAAAGCCTTTGTTAGAGGATATCCAGAAAAAGAATGGATCGAAACTGGTGAAGAAAACGTTCAATACTGGGAATTCGATTCCTTTAAAGAAGCTTATGATTTCTTTATAAAAAATAATATCATGGGAAACTATGGTGATTTAGACAAATATAAAGAAGTCAAAACTCTAGTTGGATACGAAAAGAAAACTGAAACTTATGAAATCTCCCCTGCTGTTTATGAATGGAGATAATACAATAGACTCGATTAATTCGAGTCTTATTTTTTATCAGTATTTATTGAAACACTTCAACATACAATAATAATTTGACAAATTTATTAAATAATGATAAAATATAAGGTGAACAAATATTATGAAAGGAAGGTGAAAATCAAATTAAACAAATACAAAACATATAGGAGAAGATAATATGAAAAAGAAATTTAAACTCTTAAGTTTTGTATTCATATTCCTACTAAGTTTTGTAGGAATAAACAAAGTAAACGCTGACAGAAATGGTACAAATTATTATTTAAGCTTTAGTGTAGATGATAAGACGCCAGTAGGAACAATAATAAAAAATACGGCTAGAATCACACAAATGCAAAGTGATAGTGTTGGAGACCCAGCGATGGCTCCTGGTGAGTTTAGATTATACGGGATAAACGAACCAACATTCTGCACACAAGTTAATGCTCAAATATATACAGAAAGTGGCACATACACCGAAGAAAAATCTATTCCTATCAGCCAAGAATATATTGATATTTTTGCATACTCTCATTTAAAAAAAGATACAAAAAATCAAAAAATATTTGATAGACCAACAACTAAACTTCTACAAGCCGCAGTTTGGGAACATTTGGGACAAGCTAGGCTTAATTCAACCTATAAAGCTATAGTAGATAAGCAAAAAATTATAGCTAAAAAAGCTAGGAATATTACCCGTGATTTGACGAGTATTAAAGGAAGTACCGTTTTGCCATATAAGTCACAACATGGCTCTATTACCTCTAGTGAAGATCACATGTTAAAACTTATCGAAAATTTAGTAAAAACTACTCCAGAAATAATACTAAAAACCACATCAACAAACGGTACAGCGAGCATTTCCGCACAAGGAACCTTAACTTATAATGTAAAAGATCCGAGTAAGCCAACAACTATAACTGTTTACTGGAAAGATTATTTCTTAAATGTAAGTGGAGAAGAAATTAAATGGAAATCAAAGTTATCAGCAAAAGGGTATTATGGACAAGATTTATCCACTTTTAAACTTCACCAAAAGGATGCTAGTATTACCTTTACCTTCGCTCCGCAAGATGAAGAACTTAAAATCAAAAAATATGAAAAAACTACCCTACAAAATAGTATCAAAGCTTGTAACGAAGCTCCAAAACTATATCAACTAGATGGTGCAGTATATGGTGTCTATGACAACCTAGATAATGCTAAGGCTAATAGAAACCCATTTAAAACATTAACTCTAAGATATGACTCAGGTAATAGAACTTATGTTAGCGGTACAGTTAAAGTTCCAGCTAATAAGACTTATTGGATTAGAGAGATAAAAGCTCCAAAAGGCTATTCTCTAAATCCAAACTATTACACAGTTCATGCAAAGACTACTAATGTTTACCAAGAAGTAGATGAAAATGCCATTACCGACCCTATTCGTATAATGGTTAATAAAAAAAGCGATAAGCGTAAACCACTAGCTGGTGCAGAATTTGAAGTATCTTATTTCAATGACTTACTAACTAAAGAGCAAATAGGCAACATAAGACCAACAAGGACTTGGAAATTTAGAACAGACTCAAGCGGAAGAATATATTTAAACGATCAATACAAAATAGGTGGAGACCCTCTTTATAAAAAATCTGATGGCACACCTACTGGTTTAAAAGGAACTTATCTAATAAGAGAAACTAAAGCTCCTAAAGGATATAAGCTTGACACTAAACAAGAGATTAGACATATCACTGGCGATCAAAGCTTTGTTAGCACTGTCAAGTTTGAAAACAACCCAGTAAACGCAACTAACGTAGAACAAGTTGGTAAAATCAGTATCGAAAAAATTGATAAAGAAACTAAACAAAGACTAAATGGTATCAAATTTGATATAAGACTTATGGAGGCTCAAGGTGAAAATGACATAGAACCTGGAACTATAGTCGATACTCTAGTTATGGGAGAAAAGGAAGAAAGTAAAGAACTCCCATTAGGTCTTTACGAAATAATTGAAAGACCCGATTCCTTAAAAGGTCGTGGTTACCAAATTATGCAAAAACAGCTTGCGATAATGATAGAGGGTTCAGACGACGGCAACAAGTTCGGTGATTATAGTTACACATCTAAAAAACATAATCAAAACCTCATAAACGCTCGTGCTGGCAAAAATGGCAATAATGACTGGACTCTATTCTTAACCTTAGATAACATTCCACAAAAAGGTACTCTAACCCTTATCAAAGAGGCACCAATGTTGACTGGAACAACAACTGAGGATAAATTTGGTTACAAAGTTACAAAACCAAAAATTGAAAAAGAAAGACTTGCTGGAACAAAATGGCAATTAATTGCTGATGGGGATATTATCTCGAAAGATGGAGTAACACCTCTATACCAAAAAGGTCAAGTAGTAGAAACCCTTACATCAACTACAACATCCACAACCAGTAGAGAACATCCTTTAGGAAAATATATCCTAAAAGAAGTCGACTCCCCTAAACAATACACAGTCGATTTAAACTCTTATGATGTAACTTTTAACGTTCAAGATCCAGAAGTTAGAATTCATTCAATAACAACAACAAGACAAAACGAAAGAAAAGAAATTCCTTTTACTTTCACAAAAGAATTTGAAGGTTCTAAATACTTCACAAGAGACCCAGAAGCAATCTTTGGTCTCTAACTTGCAGAAGATTATACAGAAAATAGCACAACAATCAGAAAAGATACTTTACTAGATGCCATTAAGGTAAAGGCTATAGATTCTGAAAGTTAGAGTGGTAATGACTTAGTTTTACATAGCTAAAATTTTTAATCTAGGTATGTATTTTTTTAATTTGATTCTTAATTAAGATCGCTCCTGCTTTAGCTAGGTTATTTAAATCATTTATTGGGATAAAATCTTTATAGAAAAGGTATGCGGCATTTTCTGGATTGTCCTTGTGGATTAGGGCTGCTATTTTTATATTTTTCTTTCTTAATTTATTGATTTCATCTTTATAATCGGTAAGGGCAGCTTGTCCCTTGTATGGTTTATTTAATAATAATCCTTCTGTTATCAATGGCTTGATGTCGCTAGGACTTGCATCTGTTAATATCAAAAGAAGTTCGTTTTTGGCGTTTCTTTCTGTAATTGAGGAGATTGCTCTCATTGCCAACCCATCCCTATTAAATCCAATTGTTTTATAAGAAAATATCCTATTGATGTCAGCTTTTTCGCCAAAGTCTTTTAGGAAAGTAAGGACTGTGTAGTCGTCAACAGTCGAGTAGCTTATAATCCTATGATTGATATTATTTTTGCTAAGAGCTATGGATAGGATATAGGCTTCACTTGCTACAATTTCTTGTTTGTAGAGTAGGGAGGTAGATCCATCTAAAAGTATAGTTATTTTAAATGTATCTTTGGCATCATAAGTTTTTTTAGTAAAAATCTTTGGGTTATTTCCTACTTTTGATTTCCAGGAAAGAGAACCAACAAGCATTCCTTCTTTTGTGAGATAAGTGTCGGCGTCATTTATAGAATTTAGGGACAGTTTTATATTTTTGGCAAGTTTATTTATTATCCTCTTATTTTTATTTTCATTTTCTTTGTAGTAGGTATAATTTCTTTCTCTGGCTTTTTGATTTAGACTATTTATCAGATCATAAGAATTGGTAGACTCACCTCTGGTAAAGTACACATGTGATTTTTTGTGCTTATCAACTGCACATATTTCGTTTATGAGTAGTTCTGTTTCTAAGCTAAATAGTGGTTTGCCAAAAGTCCTAATGATATCTTCTCTCTTAGAATTTCTTAGTTGTGCTACGAAATTTTCTATGAAGTTATTGGTTGACGCATTTTTATTTTTAAAAATATCTGCCTTATTAGATCTTTCTAGTTGGTAGACACCTTTTAAATTAAAGAGAGAAAAGCCAATGTTTAATGGACTAATATATTTCTTTTTTTCTGAGAAATTAAGATACTTTCTAAATAGATATAGGATTTTACTAGATAGATTTCTAGAATTTGTAGAAGAATCTAAGGAAAAATTATTATATATCTGGTTTTCTTTTTCTGATAATTTATATTTTATCCCAAGAAGATCAGAGGATCTTTTCATTACTAGACTGTAATATAAGTTTTCCTTAAGGGCTAAATTTCTTCTTCTAAGGTCATTTTTATCTTGTAGGAATTCTCTTGCATAATTACATCTTAAGTTTGTAATGTGAGGTCTATTCAGATATTCCTTTTTGTAGCAGATATCTTCCAGTAAATATACTGCAAAAAGATCGAGACTATCCCTGTTCTTGTTATCTTCCCAAAGACTAAATAGATTATCTATAGTATCTTTACCAAAGTATTTTATTGATAGACCTATAATTAGATTAGTATAAAAATCGGGATTTCCACTTAGATCAAAACCAACAAGAGGAGGTTTAAAATTATAAGATTTGGCTCCGTTGTATATTTGGTTATATATTCTATTTTCTTCATTAAAAGATTTAGTATTCAAACATATCTCCATAATATATTTTTTCTTTAAATCGGGATTTGATAACATCAGTGATTAGAGCTTGTTCAAAAGCGTCAAATACTTTGTTTACAAGGCACATCCTGAGAGCCTCATTATATTCGAGTCCATTTTTGGAAAGATCTATAGAATCAAATATCCCTCTAAGGTCAATTGCATTTTCAGATATTTCGTTATTATCTGCTTTTAATTTGATATCGTAGAATAATTTAATAATCTGATTTAACATTTCATCTTTTAAATTAGGATAGGTTTCTTTAAGTAATATTTTGAGATTTTCTTCTTCGATAGTAGGCATATCAATTATTACAAACCTTGAGAGTAGAGCTTCGTTTAGCTCACGAGTTCCCTCGTAGTTATAATTCATTGTAGCTATAAATCTAGTCGCAGGATGAATTTTGATCAATTCATATGCTGGTATATCAATTATTCTCCTGTAGTCTAAAATAGAGTGGAGGGTCGCCATTGCTTCATTTCTAGCCATATTTATTTCATCCAAAACTAGAAAGCCACCTGCTTGACAAGCATTTGTTACTGGCCCTTTCCTAAAAATAACTTCTCCATCTTTTAAGGTATCAGTTCCTATTAGGATTGATGAGTCGATATTTACATGAAATGACACATTCCACATAGGCCTTTGAAATATAGTAGACAAGTTTTCAGCGAGAACATTTTTTCCTGTAGATTTAGCTCCTACTAAGAGTATATTCTTGCCTGACAAAATAGCAGTAGTTGCTTTATGGATAACAGAAGTACCACGATAGGTATACTTTGGATGTGCAATCCTATTTTTGTATTCGGATTTTACAGGGTAATCTTTTATAAATTGTCTTATTCTTTTAGATTCATCTATCATTTTATTTCTCTATTGGTATTTCATTTGCAACGTAAAGTTTCTTAAAATTTCCTAGGCCAAAGGCAGATAAGGTAATTTCTTGATCGTCCTTTATATACATTGAGATAGTTGGATTGTAAAAGATTGAGATATTTTCAAAATTAGTTTTTAGATATCTGCTATTATCATCATCCTTAAAACTTATGTCAAAATCTACAGTGCCAATTCCGCAACAAGCTGCCTTTTGGTCAAGGTCTGGATTGATAAAAATTTTGTCAATCTTCTTTTTTTCTAAAAAATTCAAAGCCTTTTTATCTAAGATAAATTTCATTTTTCCTCCTAATAAAAAAGGGGATGGCTAATGCCACCCACCCTTATAGTCTTTAGTCTAATTTAATAGCTTCAATTCTTCTTCTATTTTTCTTAGAAATCTTTACAACATAAATTGCATAGCATATTGCAATTATACCTGCTAGAGGATAGGCGATTTTAAAATCTTGACCAAATCCTAGACCCTTTACATTGATTATAAAGGCAAATACTATGAAAGTATAGAAGATGCCAGGAATCAAGGCGATGAGATAGTTTTTGTTGTTGTAAATTAAGTAGCTTGTAGCTACAGCTAAGGCAAATATTGCTACGAATTGGTTAGTAAATCCGAAATATCTCCAGAGGATGTTAAATCCTTTAGGATTTGATTTTGCAAAGTATAGGATAGCTGCTGCAGGAACGAATAGGCAAGCAGATAGACCAGCTCTTTTTGCTCCAGATTTTTGGTCGATGTTTAGCTCCTCAGCAATAATAAGTCTTAGAGATCTGAAGGCTGTATCACCAGATGTGATAGGAAGAGCTATAACTCCTAAGATTGCAAGGAGACCACCGATTTTACCCATGAAGTATCTTGAAATTTCTCCAACCATAAGTGTTCCTGGTGTGTCTAGGGCGGCTGTTTTAGTTGAGAAGATTACCATTGCACCAGCAGCCCAAATCATAGCTATAAATCCTTCAGCTATCATTGTTGAGTAGAAAGTTACTTTTGCTTCTTTTTCACTTTTTACAGTTCTTGATACAAGTGTTACTTGTGAACCATGGAAACCTGATAGGATACCACAGGCAACTGTTATAAAGAATGATGGGATAAATTTTTGTCCAAGTGGGTGTTTTGCCAATAGACCTTGACCCTCAAAGGCGAGATCAGCCCTGCCCTTATATAGGATTCCAACGAGAACTCCTATAGCAGAGATAATTAAGAATGCACCGAAAATTGGATAAATTCTTCCGATTAGCTTATCGATAGGAAGCACTGTTGAAAGGATATAATAAGCAAAAATTACTGCATAGATTATCCAAATAACATTTGAATTAGGATCAGCTCCCATTACATCATTTGCAATAAGATCTCCAGGTGTGTAGACAAATACAACTCCAGTTAATAGAAGAAGGATAGCAATTACAATATTGTAAAACTTCCTAGCTCCTTCACCTATGTACTTACCAACAAGTTTTGGGACTTGGCTACCACCGTTTCTCATTGAGATAAATCCAGTGCAAAAGTCGTGGACAGCTCCAGCGAATACACATCCTATAGGGATTGCAAGAAAGGCAATTGGTCCAAAAAGAATACCTTGGATAGGTCCAAGAATTGGGCCAGTACCTGCAATGTTTAGTAAGTTAATAAGCCAGTTTTTCTTCTCACTCATTACTACAAAGTCAACTCCATCAGCTTTTCTAACAGCTGGGGTTTGACGATCATCAGGTTGGAGTTGGCTTTCAACGTATTTTGAATAACCAAGACCACCTACTATTAGTATAATAATACCGATAATAAATAATAACATGATTTCCTCCTTTTATTATTCTAAATTTATTATAAATGTTTTCATGAATAATTACAAGCTAAAAAACGATTGTGCAATTAATAATTCAGGAATGTAAATGAATAAAGTGTATATTTTTAATGCGGGACAATAATTGAATATTAACTTTTATCAAGTATAATAGTATTAGCAAAAGAGTGGGGGATGGTTTCCACTCTTTTAATCTGTTAAGGCGGAAGGACGGTAGTATGGATTTAATTAATAAACTAAAGGAAATCTTTGAGGCTGATATTTATGATTTAGGATATGAATTGGTGGATATTGAGTACAAAGGATCCAAGGGCAACAAGATTCTTACTTTCTATATCTATAATGATGAAGGAATAACCATAGAAGATTGTGAGAAAGTGAGCAATTTTCTTGATACAAAACTTGATGAGGTCGATATTATTAAAGATTCATATTACCTTGAAGTATCAAGCCAAGACTTATCCAGACCCCTAAAAACTGATAGGGATCTTGAGAGAAACTTTGATGAACTTCTAAAGATTAAGATGAAGGATGGAGAAGTTTTCTTTGGTAAAATTTCAGGAATTGAAGAAGAGACTTATGAGTTTGATCTAGATGATGGTCAAAGTAGGATTGTTAAAAAAAGTGATGTAAAACAGATTAACATTGAGATTGTTTTCTAAGGAGATTTTATGAACAATGATTTTATGCTAGCCTTGGATGAGCTATGCAAGGAAAAGAGTTTGGATAAGGCAACTATTCTTGACGCCCTCCAAAAGGCTCTTATCAAAAGTTATCAAAAAAATTATGACAACCAAGAAAATGTTGATGTAATTATTGATGAAAGTACAGGTCAAATAGATGTATTTGCTTTAAAGAATGTAGTTGAAGAAGTTGAGGATTCTATTAGTCAAATATCCTTGAAAGAGGCAAGAGAATTCAACTCATCCTACCAGCTAGGGGACGTATGTCGTATTAAGCTTACTCCTAAAAACTTTGGTAGAGTTGCAGCTCAAACTGCAAGAAATATCGTCATCCAAAAGATTCGTGATGCTCAAAGAGATTCGCTCTATGGGGAATATATTGAAAGAGCCAATGAAATGATTACAGGTATTGTTCAAAGAGAAGATAAATTTAACTTGTATGTAAATTTGGATAAAATTGAGGGGATTGTTCCAACTAAGGAGCAAGTCGCAAGTGAGACCTACCTTCCAAATGCTAGGATGAAATTTCTAATTAAGGAAGTTAGAAATTCTTCAAAAGACCCTCAGATAATCCTATCTAGGTCAAGCCAAGATTTGATTACTAGATTGTTTGAGCTGGAAGTTCCAGAAATAACAGATGGGGTTATAGAAATTTATTCTCTGGCAAGAGAGGCAGGATCTAGGACCAAAATGGCAGTTTACTCAAATGATGAGGGGATAGATGCTGTTGGGGCTTGTATCGGATTTAAAGGTCAGAGAGTCAATTCGATAGTTGAAGAGCTTCAGGGAGAGAAGATTGATATTATCAATTTTGATAAGGATATTAAGGTCTTTATTTCAAACGCACTTTCTCCAGCAGATATCATTGATGTACTGGTGAATGAGAAAAACAAACAATCCCTTGTAGTTGTATCAGCTGACCAATTGTCCCTTGCTATTGGTAAGGAAGGTCAAAATGCAAGGCTTGCAGCAAGACTAACAGGTTGGAAGATAGATATAAAGAGTAAGGAAGAGTTTGATAAGCTAAGTCAAGAAGAGATTGATGAAATCCTAGGTTTGAATGAAGCTGAAGAAGTTAGTGAAAATGAAGAACCTAGCGATGAAGAAATCAAAGAAATTATTGAAGAAGAAACAGAAGGCACTAGCGATCTTTGTGATGATGTAACAAGCGAGAGTAGCCCTGAAAGTGATGAAGAAGAGTTACCTAATGAGGATTAATTAAATGAAAAAAGCTAGAAAGATTCCACAAAGAAAATGTGTGGTTTGTGGCGAGCTTAAAGATAAAAATGACCTTCTAAGAATTGTTAAAAACAAGGAAGAAGGGATTTTAATTGATGAATCAGGAAAGAAGAATGGACGTGGTGCCTATATTTGCAAGAGCGAAGCTTGTCTTAAAGGTGCGCGCCAAACTAATAAGCTAAACCGAGTTTTTAAAGAAAAAGTTTCAGATGAACTTTACGAGGAGTTAGAAGCTTATGATGTAAATTGAGGAGAAGTATATGGCAGAAAAAATTAGAGTATATGAACTAGCAAAAGAAAATAATATGGCAGCGAAAGATATGGTTAAACTTTTGATTGATGAGTTTGGCTTAGATATTAAATCTCATATGTCAATGGTGGGAGGAGCTGACCTTGATATAATTAATGAATATTTTGATGAGTTGAAGGAAGAAAAAGAAGAGAAAAAACAAGATAAGCACAAATCAAACAAAAAAGGAAATAAAAACCATCAAAAAAATATGGCTAAGGTTATAGACGAGGAAGAATTCGAGCAAGAAGATAGACCTAAGAAAAAGAAGAGAAAGAAAAAGTCTAAGAATAAGAAAACTTCTAAGATTAACAAAAAACAAGCCGAAGAAAAAAATGATTCTGGAATAATTGAAATTCCAGAGACAGTTAATGTAAAAACTTTTGCTGATAGAATTGGCGAATCTCCAAACTCTGTAATTGGTAAATTAATCGGTCTTGGTATAATGGCTGGATTAAATGATCAGATAGATTTTGAACAAGCAGAATTGGTTGCCCTTGATTTTGGCAAGGAGATTAGTCTAGAACAAGAATATGATGCCATTGAAGAACAATCAGTAGAATTAGACTACGAGGATAAGCAAGAGGATTTAGTAAGTAGACCTCCAGTTGTTTCAGTAATGGGCCATGTTGACCACGGCAAGACTTCAATACTTGATAGCATTAGATCTACAAGAGTAACTAGTGGAGAAGCTGGTGGGATAACCCAACACATAGGTGCGTCTGTAGTTGACTTAAATGGAAGGAAAATCTCCTTCTTAGATACACCGGGCCACGAGGCCTTTACAGAAATGAGGATGAGAGGAGCTCAATCAACAGATATAGCAATTCTTGTTGTTGCAGCAGATGATGGAGTTATGCCTCAAACAGTTGAAGCAATAAATCACGCCAAGGCTGCTGGTATACCTATAGTCGTAGCTATAAATAAAATTGATAAAGAAGTTGCCGACCCAAATAGGGTTAAACAAGAGCTAATGGAATACGGACTAGTTTCTGAAGAATGGGGCGGAGACACAATTATGGTTCCTGTATCTGCCCACACAGGAGAAGGAATTGAAGACCTACTTGAGATGGTTCTCCTAGTAGCTGATATGAAAGAGCTAAAGGCAAATCCAAATAGAAGAGCAGTTGGTATTATTATTGAAGCCCAACTTGACAAGGCAAGAGGAGCTGTTGCTACAGTTCTTGTTCAAAAGGGAACACTTCACTCAGGAGACTATGTGGTAACTGGTTCTGCTTCGGGAAGAATCAGAGCTATGTTCAACTCCCACGGTGAAGCTATAGATGAGGCTACCCCATCAATGCCAGCTCAAATCCTTGGTTTATCTGATGTTGCTGAAGCAGGAGATATGATTTATGCAGTTGAGGATGAACAAATAGCCAGAGAATTCGCCCAAAGAGCAGCAGAATTTAAGCGTGAAGAACACCTCAAGGCAAAGGCTAATACTAACCTAGAAGATATGTATTCAAACATAGCTGAAGGTGAATTAAAAGAACTTAACATAATCGTCAAAACTGATGTTAAGGGAACTGTTGATGCAGTAAGTCAATCCTTAGTCAAACTATCAAATGAGGAAGTGGTTGTTTCAGTTATAGCTGGAGCTGTTGGAGGAATTACAGAATCAGATGTTCTTCTAGCCCAAGCTTCTAATGCGGTAATAATTGGTTTTAATGTAAGGCCAACTCAAGGTGCTTTGGAAAGAGCCAAGGATAATAACATTGAAATAAGAACTTACTCAGTAATTTACGAAGCCATAGAAGATGTTGAAAAAGCCATCAAGGGTATGCTTGATCCAGAATTTAGGGAAGTTGTCCTTGGTCGTGCGGAAGTTCGTGATACATTCAAGGTTCCAGGCGCTGGAACGATTGCTGGCGTTATGGTAACTAATGGTTCTGTGCCAAGAAGAGCAAGTGTTAGACTACTTCGTGATAATATAGTGATTTTTGATGGAGAAATTTCATCAATGAAGAGATTTAAGGATGATGCTAAAGAACTCGCTCAAGGTTATGAGGGTGGTATCGGCCTTAACAGATTTAACGATATTAAGGTAGGCGATGTAATGGAAGCCTATGAAATGGTTGAGAAGGAAAGAGATTAATGAATAAGAGAAGAACGGAAAGAATTTCTTCTGAAGTTAAAAAAGAATTATCCAAGATAATGAGGGACGATCTTAGCGATCCAAGGCTAAGTACCGAGGCTATGGTTTCTTTGACAGATGTCGAAGTTACCAATGACCTCTCCTATGCAGACTGCTATATAAGCGTCTTAGGAGATAGTCAAAACAAAAAAGATGCCCTCGATGCTCTTGACCAAGCCAAAGGATATATAAAAATTCTTATTGGAGAGAGAATGAGACTTAGGTCTATGCCAGAATTTAGGTTTAAGTTAGACGAATCTATTGAGCATGGGGCCTATATGGATAAACTAATAGAAGAAACAATCGCAAAGGATAGAAAAGCCAATGAAGATAGAGAGAATCAGTAAAGAAAAACTAGATAAATTTAAAGAACTTGTGGATAATGCAGAAACTATTGCTATTGCATCCCACATCAACCCTGATGGTGATAACTTGGGATCAACCCTAGCTCTAAGAAAATCCTTAGAACTTTATGGCAAGGATGTTGAAGTTCTCGCTAATGATACTATTGACGATTATCTTCAATTTTTGCCAGAAAAAGAAAATTATAAGGAAGGTTCAAGAACCTCTTATGACCTCTTTATGATTCTTGATTGCTCAGAATTTGATAGGATTGGAGATAAGCTTACACCAATAGCCAGAGCATCAAAAAACACTCTTGTTATTGACCACCATGTAGGCGGAGGTATCACAACAGATTTAAACCTAATCTTTGATACTGCTCCAGCAACTTGCGAGCTTGTTTTCGAAATAATTGATAGGCTCAATCTTCCGATAGATAAGGATGTTGCTACATTAATCTATACAGGTCTATGCACAGATACTGGAAGATTTCTATATGCAAATGTAAGTGAGTACACTTTCAATGTGGCTGGAAGGCTATTAAGTCTTGGAGCTGATAGCGAATATATCTACAGAAATCTTTATCAATCAAAACCAATTAAAGTTATGAAATTCCAAACAGAAGTGATAGCAAATGCACAATTTTTTGATAAGAAAGCATATTCAGTTGTTTCTAAAGAACTTGTTAATAAACATGGTGTACAAATGGGGGATGCTGAAACAGTTGTAGGTATGTTGAGAGACCTTGATGAGGTTGGAGTTTCAATGATTCTAAAAGAATATGATGATGGTGAATATAAGGTATCTTTGAGAAGCAAGGATACGGATGTTGCCGTGGTAGCAAGAGCTAATGGTGGTGGTGGTCATATCAAGGCTAGTGGATTTTCAATTTTTGATCAATCCCTAGAAGCTGCTAGTGAAAAAGCTCTAGCAATCTTGAAGGAAATAGATGCATAGCGGTATCTTAAATATAAACAAAAAAAAAGGAATATCATCGGCAAGGTGCGTCTCCCTAGTAAGGAAGGCTCTTAACCAAAAGAAAGTAGGCCATACAGGAACTCTTGATCTTGAAGCATCAGGAGTTCTTCCTATAGTTGTCGGCAAAGCCACAAGAGTTTCAGACTATATGATGGGAAAGGATAAGACCTACAGAAGCCTAATAGAGTTCGGGAAAAAAACTGATACCTTAGATGGAGCTGGAAAAGTTATAGGTCAAAGTTCAAAGACAATAACAAGAATGGACCTAGAAAAAGCCTTAGAAAAATTTAGGGGAGAGATCACGCAAATTCCTCCTATGTACTCGGCTCTAAAGGTGGGTGGTAAGAAACTCTATGATTTGGCAAGAGCGGGAGTCGAGATTGATAGAAAGAAACGTAAGGTTACAATTTATGATATAAAGCTTATAGACTTTGATTTTCCTTACGCAAACATAGAAGTAACTTGTTCTAAGGGAACCTATATAAGAACCTTGGTAGACGATTTGGGAGAATATCTTGAAACTTATGCCTATGTCAAGGAACTAAGTCGAACAAGGGTTGGAGATTTTCTTTTGGAAGATGCTATAAAGTCTGATGATATCTTGGAAATTGGTAAGGATAGCCTTATAGGAAGGCTTGAAAGTATCGATAAGGCTTTGGATAATTTCCCTTCATATGGCTTAGAAAAAAAGTATTTCGATCAAGTTATCAATGGTATGACCATAAAGATTGAAGATGAAATCAATAGCCTTGCAAGAATTTATGTAGGGGAAGAATTTATTGGACTTGGAAAAAGTATAAAAAGTAAGGATGGATATTTTCTGAAAATGGAGAAAGTATTTTATGATAGACAAGATTAAAATTTATGACTTGAATATGGATCTCCCAGATCTCCAAAGAAAGGCAGTTTCTTTGGGTAACTTCGATGGAGTACATTTGGGTCATCAAAAACTAATGAAAAACAACTTAGAAATAAGCAAAAAATACAGCCTTGAACCTGCTGTCTTGCTTTTTAAGGAAAATACGAAGTTAAGGTTAAGGCATGAAAAGGACTATATGACAAGCCTCGAGGATAAGATTGAAATTCTTGCATCTATGGGAATTGAGACCTTTTGCCTAATTGATTTTGATGAAAAATTTATGAACCTTTCTCCAAGAGAATTTATAGCGGAAATTATTAACAAAAAGCTCAATGCATCTTACATAATATGTGGTAAGGACTATAGGTTCGGAAGAAAAGCGGCTGGAGATGTTGAAACTCTTAGAAAATTTGAAGAAAGATATGGCTTTAAAACTTCTGTTGTAGACTTTGAGAAGGAAGACGAAAACCATAAAATTTCATCAAATTCTATAAGAGATATTATTAGGCAAGGAAATATCAAGAAGGCAAATAAGTTGCTTGGAAGATACTATAAAATTAGGGGCAGGGTTGTTGATGGAATGAAAAGAGGAAGAACTCTTAATTTTCCAACTGCCAACTTAAATTTAAGTTTTAATTATGTATTACCTGTTGATGGCGTTTACCTCACTAGGGTTAGCGTAGATAATGAATTTCACTATGGTCTAACTAATATTGGTACAAATCCAACTTTTGAAAATGCTGATAGAAAAGTCGAAACTTATATCTTAGACTTTAAAGAAGATATTTATGGCAAGGACATAGCCCTTGAGTTTATCGAATTTTTTAGGCATGATATAAAATTCTCTTCCAAAGACGGTCTAATTGAGCAGATGAACATAGACAAGGCTATGGCCTATGAATATATAGAAAAATTATCAAAATAATTTTACAAATCAAAAAGTACAAGTATAATAACTGACGGTACCTTTACTAAGTAATCGATACCTCGACTTTTACTTGGTAATGGCAAATAAAATAAACGGAGGAAATTATGTTAAACACAGAAGCTAAACAAGCAATAATCAAAGAATACCAACTAGAAGAAGGAGATACAGGTTCTCCAGAAGTACAAATCGCAATCCTATCAAAAAGAATTGCTGATTTAACTGAACACTTAAAAGAAAACAAAAAAGATCACTCATCAAGAAGAGGTCTTTACAAAATGATTAGACGTAGAAAAGGTATGTTAAACTACCTTAGAGACAATGATATTGATAGATATAGATCAATCATTGAAAGACTAGGTTTAAGAGGTTAATTTTTGGCGGGGTTACTACCCGCCTTATTTTATATAGGAGTAAAGATGGTAAAAACTTATAAATACACATCAAAATTAGGAAAAGACCTTGAAGTTACCATAGGCAAGTTCGCTGAGCAAGCGAATGGAGAATGTTACATAAGAAGTGGAGATACTTCTATGCTTGTAACAGCGGTAGCTAGTGAGAAACCAAGAGAAGGAATAGATTTTTTCCCATTAATTTGTGATTTTCAAGAAAAATTATATGCAGTAGGAAAAATCCCAGGAGGTTTCTTAAAGAGAGAAGGTAAGGCAAGTGATGAAGCAACCCTTATTTCTCGACAAATGGATAGACCTCTAAGACCTCTTTTTCCAGAAAACTATTACAATGATGTCCAAATCATAGCTACTGTTTTGTCGATGGATGAAGATAATCTACCTGATCCGCTTACAACTATTGGAGCATCAATTGCCCTTGGTATTTCAGAAATACCTTTTGATGGACCAGTTGGAGCTTGTACGGTAGGTAAGGTTGGTGATAAACTAATCATTAACCCTAATAAGGAAGAAAGAGAAAAGTCTAGCCTAGAGCTTACTGTTGCAGGTAAGAAGGGGGCCATCAACATGGTAGAAGCTGGAGCGAAGGAGCTTTCAGAAGATGAAATGCTTGAGGCAATGCTCCTTGCTTTGGAAGAAATTGGCAATATATCTGACTTTATCCAAACAATAATCGACGATATAGGTAAAGAAAAAATCGAAGTCCCTGAAGTCGAAGAAACTGAGCTAGATAGAAAAATTTCTGAAGATTTTGAAGAAGAAATTAAAAGTTCAATCAGAACTACAGATAAGACTGAAAGAGAAGATAATATCTTTAGAATAGAAGAAGAAGCCAAGGAAAAATACCTAGAAGAATATCCAGAAACAGAAGACGAAATTCATAGAAGAATTGACAATATAATGAAAAAAGAAGTTCGTCGTATGATTTCAATTGATAAAATAAGACCAGATGGACGTGATCTTACTGAGATAAGACCTCTTTCTGCAGAAGCTGGTCTATTACCTAGGGTACATGGTTCTGGACTTTTCCAAAGAGGACAAACTCAAGTACTCTCTATTGTAACATTGGGCTCACCTGCCGATGTTCAAATAATTGATGGTTTAAACAAGGAAGAAATCAATAAGAGGTATATGCACCAATACAACTTCCCACCTTTCTGCGTAGGAGATATAAGACCACTAAGAGGACCTGGTCGTCGTGAGATCGGCCATGGACGTTTGGCTGAGAGAGCCTTAATTCCAGTGCTACCTGATGAAAAAGACTTTCCATATACTATTCGAGTTGTGTCAGAAGTTCTTTCATCTAATGGTTCAAGCTCTCAAGCATCTATTTGTGGTTCGACTCTTTCCTTGATGGATGCAGGAGTGCCAATCAAAAAGCCTGTTGCAGGTATAGCTATGGGTCTTATAAAGGAAGATGATTCAATATCTATCCTTACAGATATCCAAGGCCTAGAAGACCACCTTGGAGATATGGACTTTAAGGTTGCAGGAACTCGTGATGGTATTACAGCCTTACAAATGGATATGAAAATTTCAGGTATAACTAGAGAAGTTCTTGAACAATCCTTAAATGATGCTCACAGTGCTAGAATGAGAATCCTTGATGTAATTGAGGGAGCCATTGCTTCACCAAGAGCCGATATATCTGATTACGCACCTAGACTTTTTACAATAGATATAGATCCAGAAAAGGTTCGTGATGTGATTGGTTCAGGTGGAAAAACAATTAACAAAATAATTGATGCGACTGGAGTTAAGATAGAAACAGAGGATGATGGACACATAACTGTAGCATCTGAGAATGGAGAAAGTGGCAAGAAGGCGATTGAGATGATTAAGTCAATTGTTACTGATCCAAAACCTGGTGATATCTATGAAGGCAAGGTTGTAAGAATTATGAATTTTGGAGCTTTCGTTGAGATTGCAATTGGTAAGGAAGGTCTTCTTCATATTTCACAAATCGACCACCACAGGGTTGAAAAAGTGGAAGATGCACTAAGTGTTGGAGATGAAGTAAGGGTTAAGGTTACTGAAATTGACAGACAAGGTAGGATTAACCTATCTCGCAAGGCTCTTCTTGAAAAACCTGAAGCTTGGCCAGTTGATGAATCACCTTATAAGAAAAACGACAAAAAAGATAAGTAAGACTTAGAAGATAAACTGTCCTAGGGCAGTTTATTTTTTATACTCTTTATTATATAATTTATATAGAGGTGGAAATGACGAATATAAATCAGAATAGAATTAGAAAAAAATCGAATAAAAAATCACCTAACAAGACAAAGTCAAGGAAAACTAGAGAATTTACCTTTGACCTAAAGAAATTTTCTATAATAATGATGGTTGTTCAGATTTTGTTGTTTGTATTCATTTTAAGCTCGAACACAGGACTTATGGGAGATGTTTTGGCAAAGATTTTTGTGAAAATTTTTGGTAAGCTCGCCCTACTTGTGCCAGTCTTGATATTTTTTAGTTTTCTTGCAATAGCAATTGGAAAATTTAGGGCTAACCTGTCAAAGTTTTTCTTAATTTATGTAATTTATTTTCTTACTTTAGCCTTGTTAGCTAGAGATAGTATAAGAAATGATTTGGCGTGGACTATTGAATATTCTATGGTTCAAAAAGCCGATGGCGGAGGTGCTGTTGGTGGATTTGTTTGCTATTTCTTAGTAAACTTGATTGGAAATCTTGGCCTTTACATCCTCTATGGTCTTATGATTTTTGCTTTAATAGTCAATGTCAGTCCCTTTACTTATGGTGAGTTTTTCCATAAAACAAGGGGAATCTTACAAAGGATTTTTGTGAAAATGTTAAGTGCTGTTAAAGAAAAAAGTTTAGAGCTAAGAGAAAAAAGCCAAGCTAAGAAAGCTAGCAAAAAAGAGCTTGAAGATAATTTAATTGATGATTATCCAGATGATGAATCTGAAAAATTTAATATCACAGACTCAACTTTGGAAGATAAGCCTGTAAAGAAAAAGCCTTTAAAAAATTATGATTTGGAAAGTCTTGGTGATGCTAAGGTTAATAATTACAAGTCTCGTCAAGTCGAATTTGCAGACCTTAACGATAATTTCAGAAGGGAATTTGGAGATTATGCATATCCATCTATCGACCTTTTAGAAGATAGGGATGAGTATGGGGGAATGGATAATGATCAGATAAGGAAAAGGGCAATTGCTATAGAGGAAACTTTGGATTCTTTCGGTATTGATGGTAAGGTTGTTCAAATTGATGTTGGCCCTACGGTTACTTGCTACGAATTAAAACCTCAAAGGGGAGTAAAGGTAAGTAAGATTATAAATCTTGCAGATGATTTAGCTCTTTCTCTTGCAAGTAGTGGGATAAGAATTCAAGCTCCGATTCCAGGGAAAAGTCATGTGGGGATAGAAGTTCCAAATGATAAGAAGGAAGTGGTTGGACTTAAACAGATTCTTGCATCAGAAAATTTTGTAAAAGCTAAGAGTAAGATTCCCTTTGCTATGGGCAAGTCGATTTCTGGCAATGTTGAAGTTTCCGCCATAGAGAAAATGCCCCACTTGCTTGTTTCTGGAGCAACTGGTTCTGGTAAGTCCGTATGTATCAACACTATCATAATGTCTATTCTTTACAAACATTCACCAAATGATGTAAAACTTCTTTTAGTAGATCCAAAGGTTGTAGAGCTATCTATTTATAATGGTATTCCACATTTGATAATGCCTGTAATAACTGATCCAAAGAAAGCATCATCTTCTTTATTTTGGGCGATTTCTGAGATGGAAAAAAGATACAAGCTTTTTGAAAAACACCATGTTAGGGATATAGTCGGTTATAAGAGGGCTCAAAAATCGGATGATTCTATGGAAAACCTTCCTTATATTGTAATAATTATAGATGAGCTTGCGGATCTTATGATGACAGTAGGTGCGGAAGTTGAGGACTATATAACAAGGCTTGCTCAAAAATCAAGAGCTTGTGGAATCCATTTAATTATCGCAACTCAAAGACCTACAGTAGATGTAATTACTGGAACTATAAAGGCGAATATTCCATCAAGAATTGCTTTTGCAGTAACAAGCCAGATAGATTCGAGAACTATCCTAGATGCCCAAGGGGCAGAGAAACTTTTGGGCAAGGGAGATATGCTATACCAATCTAGTGATTCAATGAAACCTGTTAGAATCCAAGGAGCCTTTGTATCTGATGATGAGGTAATGAATGTTGTTAACTCAATCAAAGAAGGTAATGAGGTAGCCTATAACCAAGAAGCTATCGACAAGGTCGAGGAAGTTTCTGTAAAAGAGACAGATTTTAGCGAAGATGAAGACGAATTAATTGATGAAGCTATAAAGGTAATAGTTAATGAGAATACTGCCTCGGTTTCCATGCTCCAAAGGAAGCTTAAAATCGGATATGCTAGAGCTGGAAGGCTTATTGACCAGCTTGAACAAAGAGGAGTTGTTGGAGGATATGAAGGCTCTAAGCCAAGGAAGGTTCTCATAGATAGATCCTATTTTGAAGGAGGAGATAATGAATATAGCTAATAAAGTAACTTTAGTGAGATTGTTTTTAATCCCTGTTTTTGTACTTGTCTTTATGCTCGAAGGTAGGAGTATGAATCTTGCAGCAATAATTTTTGTCCTTGCATCTCTTACAGATGCTCTTGATGGCTACCTTGCAAGAAGTAGAAATCTCATAACAAATTTTGGGAAGTTTGTAGATCCTCTTGTAGATAAGGTATTAACAATGGCAGCTTTCCTTGTGCTTATAGAAGATGGAACAATAGCTGCTTGGCCTGTAATTATCATTATTTCAAGGGAACTAATTATAACAGGTTTTAGGACCCTAGCTGCTGATTCTGGAATTACAATAGCTGCAAGTATGTGGGGCAAGGCAAAGACAACTAGCCAGATGATAGCCCTTGTAATGTTATTAGTCAATGTTTCTAGTATTAATCATCTAGGAATTTATGTTTACTATTTGGCAGTTATTCTAACTGTTATATCAGGTCTTGACTATTTAATAAAAAATAAACAAGTATTAGACCTAGAAAATATATAGGCTATGCCCTGCTCATGGCAGGGTATTTCTTTGACTATTTTCCTTTAAGAATACAAAAAAAATGATATAATATTAAAAGAATACAGGATATAGTTTATAGAAAAATAGGAGAGTGCTATGGATAAAGAGAAACAAAAAGCCTTGGATCAGGCGTTTAAAAATATAGAAAAAAAATATGGTAAGGGTGCTATTATGAGGATGGGAGATACTCCTAGAGTCTCCGTTTCATCAATTCCAACAGGAGCTGTAAATCTTGACATAGCCTTAGGAATTGGAGGAATCCCAAGAGGAAGGGTAATTGAAATATTTGGTCCAGAATCATCAGGAAAAACTACCCTTGCCCTTCATATTGTCGCAGAAGACCAAAAGCTAGAACAAACATGTGCATTCATAGATGCTGAGCATGCTCTTGATGCAGAATATGCTGAGAATTTAGGAGTAGATATAGACAACCTCATCCTTTCTCAACCAGATACTGGAGAGCAAGGTCTTGATATAGCTGAAAGCTTAGTAAGAAGTGGGGCAGTTGACCTAATAGTTGTAGACTCAGTAGCAGCCCTAGTTCCTAGAGCAGAGATTGAAGGAGAAATGGGAGATAGCCATGTTGGTCTTCAAGCTAGGCTTATGAGTCAAGCTCTAAGGAGGCTAACAGGGGTAATAGCTAAGTCAAATACAACTGTTATTTTCATCAACCAACTTAGAGAAAAAGTTGGGGTAATGTTTGGTTCACCTGAAACTACTCCAGGTGGTCGTGCCTTGAAGTTCTATTCATCTGTTAGATTAGATATAAGAAGAGCTAAGACTATCACTCAAGGGGATGATTCAATTGGATCAAGAACAAGGGTTAAGGTTGTTAAGAATAAGGTCGCTCCACCATTTAAGGTTGTAGAATTTGATATTATGTATGGCAAGGGAATTTCTAAGTCTGGAGTTTTACTTGATACAGCAGTTGACCTTGAAATTGTCGACAAGGCAGGTTCTTGGTTCTCTTATAAGGGAGAAAAGCTTGGCCAAGGCAGGGAAAAGGTTAAGGATTACTTGGAAGAACATCCAGAAATAGCAAGTCAAATAGATGAAGAAGTTCGTGCTTCAATGGTACCTAAGGAAGAAAATCCAGAAGTAGAAACTAGTGATGATAGTGAAAAAAAAGATGAAGAATAAAATGTAAGAAATTTTGGCTAAATCCCCAAAATCCTAGATATGGATGAGGGGATTTTCTTTATAAGAATGAGAGTTGGTTTAAGTCTTTTTTGGTAAGATTTGACAGAGATATTCCAATAAGTCTTAGCTTATCTCCCTTGTAGGCTTCATCAAATAGACCTAGGGCTTCTCTATAAATATCTTCTGCCTTAGATATTGGCTCTTGGAGGGTGATTGCCTTGGTGTGAGTATTGAAATATTCGTCTTTAATCTTGATATTAACAGTCTTTGCTTGGATATCTTTGATATTCATTTCATCTTCAATCAAACTTGATATTTTTTTTAGATAAGAATACAAGAGAATCTTATCATCAGTATTTGCTTTTAAGGTGCGTTCTTTGCCTATACTCTTTCTTTTTCTTTGAGGATTGACCTTTCTATCATCAATTCCTCTAATCACATTATAAATATAAGAACCTTGCTTACCAAAATTATATACCAAATATTCTTCATCAAGTCTAAGTAGGTCGGCTACCTTACTGATTCCAATTTTAGCAAGTTTTTCACTTGTCTTTCTTCCTATACCGTGAACCTTTCTAACAGGAATATCTGGAAGTATTTTGTCTAAGTCTTCTTTGGTGATTTCTGTAATACCATGAGGTTTTTTCCAGTCACTTGCAAGTTTTGATAGAAATTTATTGTAGGATATGCCGATAGAAACACTAATACCAGTATCTTTATATATAGTATCTTGCAAATTTTGAGCAAGTACTACAGGCTTATCAGTTTCAACTACAAGGTAGGCTTCATCAATTGAAACTTGCTCCATGAGGATGGCAAAATTTTCAACTATAGCAAAAACCTCACATGACTTTTGCCTATAGTATTTATGGTCTACTGGGACTAGGATTAGGTTTGGGCAAAGATTTTTTGCCATAAATACAGGCATAGCAGAGTGTAATCCATAGGAACGAGCCTTGTAGTTGGCAGTAGTTAAAATAGACTTATTAGAAAGCCCGCCAACAGCTAGGGGAACATTTTTAAGTTTTGGATTTCTTAATTCTTCGCAGGATGCATAAAAGGCATCACAGTCAACATGGAAAATATATTTCATAGTTATATTATACTAGTTATTAGAATTTTAGTGCATTTTCAAAATAACTATGGATTATATCTTTATAAATAGCAGAAGTTTTGCCATAAAAGTTTAAATAAAGTAAGATATAGGTATGAGAATAGATAAATTTTTAAAGAACTCGAGAGTAATCAAGAGAAGGCAAGTTGCTAAAGAAGCTTGCGAAAATGGAAGAGTTAGCATAAATGGAAAGCTAGCTAAGCCAGGAAGTCTGGTTGAAGAAGGCGATGTGGTAGAGGTGGTCTTTGGGACGAGCAACCTTAAATTTAGGGTTCTAGGTCTCATAGATGGAGCTAAGAAAAATACCGCAACGAGTATGTATGAGGTTATAGATGGCTAAGAAGAATTCGTATCTAAAGAAAAGAAAAAAGCAAAACCAAAGGTTTCTACTAGGTATTCTATCCCTTCTTTTGGTAAGTGGAGCGGGATATAAGCTTTATGGGGTAAGAGTAAGTAGGCAAATGGCTTATCTTGATAAGGAAATTTCATCTTCTATCAAGAAAAAAGATGACCTTGTTGGGGAAATCAAAGAGCTAAAGGAAGATTATGAGAAAAGAAATACGGATGAGTTCAAGGAGAAAATAGCGAGAAATAGACTTGATATGGTAAAAAAATCTGAAGTGGTCTATGAAGATGACAATAATAAGTAAAGTAAGAAAGACAATTGAGGATAATAATTTAATAGAAAAAAACGATATTATTATCATAGGAGCTAGTGGCGGCCCAGACAGTCAGTTCTTGGTTTATGCTTTAAATGCCTTGCGAAAAGACTTGGATTTTGAGATAATATTAGCCCACCTTAACCACTTACATAGGAAAGAGGCTATAGATGATGAAAACCTAGTAAGAGAAACCGCTGAAAAGATAGGACTTAAATTTATTGCCAAAAGGGCTAGCATGGACGCCTATGCAAAAAAACTTAAAATTTCCCCAGAAGATGCTGGAAGAAGATTGAGATATCAGTTTTTCAGGGAAATTAAGGGTTCGAAAATTGCTGTAGCCCATAATTTTGATGACCAGGCAGAAACAGTACTCATGCGAGTGATAAGAGGAACTGGTATTGAAGGACTTAGGGCGATGACTTACAAAAATAAGGACATAATAAGACCCATACTTGATATCAGAAAAAAAGACTTGCTTAGGTATTTAGATGAGGAAAAAATTCCTTACCATATTGACATAACAAATCAACAAACTGATTATACAAGGAATAAACTAAGACTTGACCTTATTCCTCAACTAGAGAAAATAAATCCTAATTTCAAACAAGCCTTGGTAAATTTATCCCATCTTGCTTTTGAAGAAACTAAGCTTAATGATACCTACATCAATGAAATTTATCATGAGTATGTACAGAAATCTCAAGATGGATCTCTTATTTTTGATAAAGCTAGGCTTGAAAAAGTAGATAGAGCAGTAGCATCAAGACTTATTAGAAGGGCGATTTTGGAAATTAAGGGAGACCTTAAGGATATAAGTAAGGAAAATATGGACACCTTCCTTAACCTATTAACTCTTCCTAATGGCAAGTCTATAATTAAAGATGATTTGATTTTTACTAAGTCTTACAAGCACTATAGGCTTGGAAAAATTTGTGAAAAAGAGCCTATGGATAGGATAGCCTACCTTAGTCTAGGCGAAGAGATTTCATTTGATGGTTTAATTTTTAGGGCCAGCAAAGCTGAAACTTATAAGAAAAAAAAGCCTAAAAATGTTGAATACTTTGATGGAGCTAAGTTAAGTTTTCCTATAAAAATAAGATATAGAAAAAATGGTGATAGTTTTAAGCCTTTGGGAATGAATACTAGCAAAAAAATAAAGGATTTTTTTATTGACCAGAAGGTTGATAGGTACAAGAGAGATAAAATTCCTATGTTATTAGCAAAAGATGATATAATATGGGTGGTAGGTTTGAGAAGCTCGGAGGATTATAAGGTTGATCCTTCTACAAGAAAAATTATAAAAATAGAGGTAGAAAATGGTAACTGATTATAACGATATTGTTGAAAGAGTTCTAATTGATGAAGAAAGCCTAAAGCTTAAAATCAAACAACTTGCAAAAACTATTAATAGCTACTATAAGGATAAGGACGAGCTTATCCTGGTGGGTATCTTAAAGGGATCTGTTATGTTTATGGCAGAGCTTGCTAAAAACTTAAAAATAGACCTAAAGATGGACTTCATGGTTGTATCTTCTTATTCAGAAAATACTTATTCATCAGGCAATGTCAAAATTCTTAAAGACCTTGATATTGATGTAACTGGTAAGGAAGTATTAATTGTAGAAGATATTATTGATACTGGTTATACCCTAAAGAAAACAAAGGAAAATCTCATCAATAGAAAAGCCAAAGACGTTAAAATAGTTACTCTTTTAGATAAACCAGAAAGAAGAGAAGTTGATATAAAGTCAGACTGGTCAGGCTTTAAAATCCCAAATGAATTTGTAGTTGGTTTCGGTCTTGATTATGAACAATTGTATCGCAATTTACCATTTATTGGCGTTGTAAAAAGATCGGTTTATGAAGATATAGAAGATGCAAAGTAGGTATTTGAGCCTACTTTACTCATAAGGAGAAGATATGAAAAGTTTAGATTCGATGATAATAGTCTTATATGGAGTTATAGTTGTATTTTTCTTATATAGGATTTTTAGGCAAATGAAAGATAAGAACAAATTGAAGGGAGAGGTGAAAGCTTTTTCTCGTCCATCATCAACCTTTGAAGTTATTTTGTTTTCAGTTCTTACAGTTACAGGTATTGTAAATTTATATTTTGGTTATCTTCAAGCAAATAGGCAAAATATGCTTACAGCCCTAGTTATGATTGCACTTGCTGTTGTGTTTATGATTTCAACTAAATCAAAATTATATGTCGGAGAAAATGGAATTTTGTCTAATGCTTCTTTTTCGGCATACAAGCAAGTGAAAAAATGGGGATTTGACCAAGAAAATGGTGACTTTGTAATGCTTGTAAAAGACAACAAGGGAGAGAGCAAGGAAGTTACTAAGGTTAAAAAAGAAGATATGGAAGAGATAAACACCTTGATTAGGAGATATAAGTTGGGAAAATAGCTTGAAATTTGCTCTAATAAACGTATTATATTAGAGTTAATTTGTAAGTGAATTGGAGTAACGATGTTATTAGTAATTGATATAGGAAACACTAATACAGTAATCGGTGTTTATGAAAAAGAAAAATTAAAGTCTAAATTTAGAGTGGCGACCGATCTTAAAAAAACAAGTGATGAATTGGTTGCTACTTTATTTAATATGTTGGCAATTAAGAAGATAGATGTAGGAGATATCGAAGATACAATTATGTCCTGCGTTGTTCCAGATGTTATGTACAACTGGCAATCTGCTAATAGGAAGCTATTCGATAGGGAAGCCATAATAGTAGATTCCGAAACCCCAACTTTTTTGACTATTGAATATGATAACCCTAGAGAAGTAGGTGCTGATAGGATAGTAGATGCAGTTGCAGCCTACAGTAAGTATGGTGGGCCAACCATAGTTGTCGATATGGGAACAGCTATAACCTTTGATGTAGTAACTGAGGATAAAAAATATCTTGGTGGGTCAATTGCCCCTGGAATAAGAATTGCCCAAGACGGGTTGTTTGGTTCTACTGCAAAACTTCCTAAAATTGAGTTGATGGAGCCTGAAAGTGCCATAGGTAAAAATACATCAGATAGTATTAATGCAGGAATTATTTTTGGCTATATCGGTATGATCGATAGTATTATTTCGATTCTATTTAGGGAAATGAATGAGAAATATGGTATAGATGATGGTGATATAACAGTTGTTGCTACTGGTGGTTTTTCTGAGCTTATTTCAGCATCAAGCAAATTTATCGAGATAATCGAGCCAGACTTGATGCTTGAAGGACTAAGATTAATTTATGAGAGAAACAAAAACCTATAAGCCTATCATGCTTGCCCCACTTGCTGGAGTAACTGATGCCGCCTTTAGGATTATATGCGAAGAAAATGGGGCTGATAAGACCTTTACCGAGATGGTCTCTGTGAATGCTCTTGTCTATGACAACAGGGCAACTAAGGAGATAATGTTTAAGTCAGACCTTGAGAAAAATTGCAATATACAAATTTTTGGCAGTGATCCAGCTATAATTGAGAAAGTTGTCAAAGAAAAAATAAATCCTAGAGAGGATTTTAAGGAAATAAGCTTCAATATGGGTTGTCCTGCACCAAAGATATTCAAAAATGGACAAGGTTCAGCTCTTTTGGCAGATACTAAAAAAGTCTATAAGATTGCAAAAACTTTAGTTGCTTCCACAGACAAGTTAGTTAATGTTAAATTTAGGCTTGGAATTGATGAAAACTCCATAAATTACATTGAAGTAGGGAAGGCTCTTCAAGATGCAGGAGTAGCTTATGTAATCCTTCATGCAAGAACAAAAGCCCAACAATATTCGGGCAAGGCTAATTGGGAAGATATTAGAAAACTAAAAGAAACACTTACAATACCAGTTATAGCCAATGGAGATATTTTCTCTTTTGAGGATTACAAAGAAGTAATGGAAATAACTAAGGCAGATGGAGCTATGATTGCCAGAGGTGCTATGGGCAACCCCTTCATCTTTAGGCAAATAAAAGACTACCTAAATGCTAGGGAAATTTTCAAGCCTTCCTATGAAGATATTTTAAACACAATTAAAAGACAATACGACTTATCTCTAACTTACAAGGAAGAAAGACTTGTGATAAACCAAATGAGAAAACATGTAGGCTGGTATATCAAAGGTCTACCTCAATCATCTTTGTATAGAGATAGGGTAAATAAGCTAAAGACAAGCAAGGAAATATTTGACTTGCTAGATGAATATAGACAATATTTAGAGGATAATTATGACAGAAAATAAAGAAGTAATATTAAGCAAGGAATACCTTGAAAAACTAGAAGATGAACTTGAGTATTTAAAAACAAAAAAACGCCCAGAGATTGCAGAAAAAATAAAGGTAGCTAGAAGTTTTGGTGACCTTTCCGAAAATGCTGACTATGATGAAGCAAAAAATGAACAAGGTGAAGTAGAATCAAGAATTGCCAAAGTTGAGGACATGATTAGAAACGCCAAGACAATTGAGGTTGATGAAAACTCTGATGAAGTAGGCGTTGGAAATACTGTAACAGTTTATGATGAAGAATTTGACGAAGAACTAGAATACAAAATAGTTGGAACAGCTGAGTCAAATCCATTGGAAGGCTTCATATCAAATGAATCTCCAGTTGGAGCAGCCCTTATAGGCAAAAAAGTCGATGATAGAGTCGAAGTAACTACACCTAATGGTAAGATGTATTTTGTAATTAAAAATATTAAGTAATAAGGAGAGAAGATGGCTGATAACAAAGACTTAAATGAGATGCTTCAGATTAAAAGAGAAAAGCTTGAAGATCTTAAAAAAGAAGGAAGAGACCCACATAAGGTAGTTAATTTCAAGGGAAGAATTGCATCAAAAGAAATAAAAGACAATTTTGTTAAATACGATGGACAAGCTGTAAGAATAGCTGGTAGGATTATGGCGAAAAGAGGACATGGTAACATGAGCTTCATGGATATCCAAGATGAATCAGGTCAAATCCAAATCGTAAATCGTAAAAATGTTATCGGTGAAGAATTTAGTCAAGTTAAAAAATACGATATCGGAGATATAGTAGGAATAGATGGAAAGGTATTTAAGACCAACCAAGGAGAGATTTCAATTGAAACACAAACTCCAGTTTTAATGACCAAGTCCCTACAAATTCTTCCGGAAAAATGGCATGGTCTAAAGGATCCTGATTTAAGATACAGACAAAGATACTTGGATCTTATTGTTAATCCAGAAGTCAAGGATGTATTTGTACAAAGAAGTCACATAATCTCAGAAATTAGAAGATTCCTTGATGCGAAAGATTTCTTAGAAGTTGAAACTCCTATCTTAAATACAATAGCAGGAGGGGCAACAGCTCGTCCATTTACAACCCACCACAATAGCTTAGATATAGGAATGTATCTAAGGATAGCTTCAGAACTTTACTTAAAAAGATTAATAGTAGGTGGCTTTGATAAGGTTTATGAAATAGGCAGGATGTTTAGAAATGAAGGAATGGATGCAACTCATAACCCTGAATTTACAACAATGGAGTTATACCAAGCCTATGCTGATTTTGAAGACATGATGGAAATTACTGAGACAATGGTAGAACACGTTGCCAAAAAAGTAAAGGGAACGACTGTTGTTGAACTAGATGGCAATGAAATTGAACTAAAGGCTCCTTGGAAGAGAATATCAATGATTGAGGCAGTTAAAGAATATTCTGGTGTAGACTTTAGTCAAATCAAAGATTATGATGAAGCAGTTGCTATTGCCAAAGAGAAAAACGTTGAAGTAAAAGGTAGTATTGGAGAAATTATAGCAGAATTCTTCGATGAATTTGTTGAAGATAAACTTATCCAACCAACCTTTATAATAGACTATCCAGTAGAAATTTCGCCACTTGCTAAAAGAAAAAATGATGATCCATCCTTAACTTATAGGTTTGAAGCTTTCATAAATGGATCGGAAATTGCCAATGCCTTCTCAGAATTAAACGATGCAGCTGACCAAAAAGGAAGATTCTTAGACCAAGTTGCAAAAAGAGAAGCTGGTGATGATGAGGCTCAAATGATGGACTACGACTTTGTAAACGCCCTAGAAGTAGGAATGCCTCCAACAGGTGGACTAGGAATAGGTATTGATAGACTAATTATGATATTAACAGGCCAACATTCTATAAGAGATGTGCTTCTATTCCCAACAATGAAGCCAATAGGCTTGGAAAAGGCAGAAAATAAGGATTCGTCAAAAGATACTTACGACAAACTTACGACAGAAAAAATCGACTTTTCAAAAGTAAAAGTTGAACCACTATTTGAAGATATGGTTGATTTTGATACATTCTCAAAATCTGATTTTAGAGTTGTAAAAGTTAAGAACTGCGAAGAAGTTCCTAAGTCAAAAAAACTTTTGAAATTTACATTAGATGATGGTTCTGAAAAGGAAAGAGTTATTTTATCTGGTATTAAGGAATATTACACCGCAGAGAGCTTAATTGGAAAGACACTGCTTGCGATTTGTAATCTTCCTCCTCGTAAGATGATGGGAATCGACTCAGAGGGTATGATTATATCTGCAATTTGTGAGTACGATGGAGAAGAAAAACTTAACTTAATAATGTTGGATGATAATATTCCAGCAGGATCAA
>NZ_CAMXYR010000015.1 GCF_947253225.1 uncultured Anaerococcus sp.
ATTTGCCAGAGGATGGGTAGGAGATAGGTACTACTTTGCTGATGGAAAGCCTGCGATAGGTCTTCACGTTATAAAAGGAAAAACTTATATTTTTGCAAGATCCTACCACGACCTTATTACAGACATGGTTAAGACATATGATTTTAAGAAATATAGAATTAATTCTAGGGGTGAAGCAACTTTCATAGGAAATGTAAGCAAGCTTCCAGCAACACCTGGAACTAAAGGAATGTTCAGACCAGGCTTTAGTGAATATCTCAATAGGAAAACTCCGTATTTTAACCAAAGAGATCCTAGGTGGTCCAAAATTAGATATTCTGGTGGAACTATGGGAGGCTATGGATGTGGACCAACAGCTATGGCTATGGCCTTAAACAGAGCCTTAAACAGAAATGATATCTATCCAACCACAACAGCAATAGATGCAAGAGATTATATCCATGATGGAACAGATTCTGAGTATATTATAGAAAATCCAAAAAGGTATGGACTAAGAACCTACGAAGTAACCATAAATGAAAAAGCTCTTATTCAAGCCTTGAATGAAGGTCCAGTTATAGTAAGAGTTGGACCTGGACATTATATAGATGATGGCCACTTCATGGTCTTAGATTCATACAAAGATGGGTATTTCTTGATAAACGATCCATATTATTTGGAGAAAAATACCCTAGTTAAACAACCTTTCTGGAGACTAAAGCAAGAAGTTACATTTGCTTGGCAAATAAAAAAATAGGTCATTAGATGCTATGAGATTTTCTTATAGCATCTTTTTTGTCTAAAAATCAAATTAAAGGGGCAAATTTCCTTATTAGTTTTAATAAATTCATGTTATAATACTATTAAGAGAGAAGGTATATGGGATTTTTATTATTTACATCAATCGAGCTCTTGCTTTTTGCAATTAATTCTAGCATCGATTTTAAGAAAAAACAACAATCAAATATTGCGGCAGGGCTGATGTTTTTAATAATGTTTGTCTTTGCGGCTACGAGGGGGTCGGGGGATGCCGATTACTACAACTACTTGTGGTTTGTGAAACACCTTGATAAGGACTATTGGAGACTTTTTGATTTTACCTATCCTGTGGAATTTGCCTTTAGGTTTTTTGCTCTTGGGATAAACTTTTTAGGTCTTTCCAGACAATGGGTTATAGTCATAATGAACATTTGCTCTATCCTTCCAATAGCTTATGTAACCATCAAAGAATCGGACAATCCTTTCTTGTCGGCAATAGTGTTTTTGCCGATTTTTATCCAGTTTGATATGCAGACATCAAGGACTGCTTCAGCTATAGGGCTTGGATTTTTGAGTTCATACTTTTTGGTGAAAAAACACTACGGAAGGGCTATTTTCTTTTTTGCCTTTGCTTGTGCCTTCCACAAGTCGGCTATGATTATTTTGCCTTTCTTGATTGTCTCTAGGTTTAGGTTGGGAAATGCTATAAAAACCATAAGCCTTGCCCTTGCCTTTGGAGTATCTCTATTTTCAATGGTAGTCTTTAACATAGTTGGAGCTATCACATCAGCTGTGGGACTTGGGGTAATATCAAGCAAGTTAAACACTTATGTATTTTCTGGTGGGATATTTGCCTTTCCAATGAAAATCTATGATCCTAGGATACTTTTTGGACTATTTCTCTTTATCCTTTCTGTCATGTATTTTTCTAAATATTCTTTTGACAAGAATTCGATGATGGAGGTAAGCTGTAAGGCTATTTGGTTTGGTCTTATAGTGTTTTTAGTCTTTAGGTCATCTACAGCTATAGCCTTTAGGTTTGGTAACTTTTTTGCGATTTATCAGGTGATTTTCGTGCCAAGACTTATGAAGGAAGCTAGAAAAATAGATAAATTAGCCTACTTTCTGTTAATTTTATCAATAATATTTTTTATCTTGCCTTATGCTGGTTTTCTTATGGCAAAAGCTCCCGCCTACGACTTTTTCTTTACTAACAAGAGTGCTATACATTCACTAAGCTAACAAATAAACGAGGAACTTATGAGAAAAATAACAACTTATCAATTATTAAAAGCAGCAAAGAGGAATATAATTTTAATCCTAACACCTGCTATCCTAGTTTTTGCCCTAGTTTTATCACAGACAATCTTAAAAATGTCAAAGACTTACCAGGCAGATGCTATGCTGATGATAACAGGAGTCCAAAAGGGAGACCCTGTTGGCTATAATAATATAATTTTGAACGAAAAACTTGCTAATATCTATGCGGGATTTCTGGAATCATCCGATCTCTATGAGGCAGTTTCAGAGAAACTTCCAAGTGGGTCTAAGGATGTGGATATTAAGAAAAACTTGGAAAGTGATGTTAATCCCCAAGCTGGAGTTATAAGCTTTACCTACACAGATGTCAACAAAGATAGGGCTAAGGATACCCTGACTCTCATTACAGAAGAGTTTAGGACCTATGCTAAAACTTTCTTGAATTTAGATAACATTGAATACCTCCAAAAGCCAACAGTTGGCAAGTCTGGACTTGTAAAGGGAATTATTTTTTCGGTAGCGGGTCTTGTTTGTGGAGCATTTTTGGGGATTCTTTTGACAATTTTAAAGGAAATTTTATCAGATACCATAAGGGATGCAGACGATATTAAAGAGCTTGGTGTTAGAGTTTTTGGAGATTTGGATGCTGATGAAAAGGCTGCAATTTACACAACAAAGACTATGATTAACAATCTCACAGAAAATGCAGTAATAGGAATAACTTCTCTTAATAAGCAAAAGTCTACCTACGAGTTTTCTGAAAAACTTGCCATCACAATGTCGACTTCACTCGGTCTTTGTCTTATTGATTCCATGGGCGAAAACATTAATGTTGATAAGAAATACCAATCTAGCTCTGAAGATGTTAAAATTTTAAGGTATAAGGGGTTTGATTTTATAAAATTAAGGGAAAAATCTGACCAGATATTAGATTCCTATGCCTTTGAAGAAAAAATCTATGAATTAAAAGATACTTACAACTATGTTATGATAAATGAATCTAGTCTTAGGGGACTCGGTCCTATAATAAGCCTAAGATATGAGGATTATAAGATAATTGTTGTTAACGATAAACACGCAACGAAGAGCGACCTTCTTGAAAAAATCAAGCAAATTGAAGAGATGGGCGCTGAAGTCTTAGGGGTGATTTACGATAAATAAGAAAATATTTGTAGGTTTTCTTGTCCTTGTCCTTACAGCTTGTGGCAAGGAAGTGGCCTACCAAAAACAAGATATACAAATACGCCCTAGAAGTGATAAGCAAGTAAACTTTGAGATAAGCCCAGAGCTTTCCTACAGGGTCAAGAAAGATACAGGTCTTTACCAAAGTCCTAAAGACTTAAAAGCCTTTGATGAATTGGAAAAGGGGTCGGTAGTAAAAGTTATCGAGACAAGCGATGATAAATATGCCCTAGTTGATTATAATGGAAACATAGGCTATGTTCTAAAGGAAGTCTTGGAGGACTTCTGATTTGCAAAAATTATAAAAAATAATATCATATAAGTACACTAGGGGTGCCTACTAATGGCTGAGAACATACCCTTAACCTGATCCAGGTAATGCTGGCGGAGGTAAGTGCCAATACCTCGCTAACATTTGTGTAAGGAGGTATTTTTATGAAGAAAAATTGGACAGTAAAAATGCTAGTCGAAGGTGGACTTTGCATAGCTCTTGCCTTTGTACTAGGTTATATTAAAGTTTTTTCTATGCCACAAGGTGGTTCAGTAACAGCTGGGGAAATGATTCCTATTATAATCTTTGCCCTAAGACATGGAAGCCTTCCAGGAGTTGTAGTTGGAGCAGTCTATGGCTTTATCCAATTGCTTTTTGGTGGTTCTGTTTATCATCCAGTCCAAGCCCTACTAGATTATCCAGTAGCCTTTGGAGTTTTGGGTCTTGCTGGAATCTTCGCCAGTCAATTTGAAAAAACTAAAAGCATCAAACCAGTTTTGTATGGAACATTTTTAGGAATTGCCCTAAGGATGGTTGCCCATACTTTGACAGGAGCTATATTTTTCGCATCCTACGCTCCAGAAGGACAAAATCCTTGGATGTATTCAATAATTTACAATGCAAGTTACTTGGCAGTAGAATTTGTTATAACTGTAATAATCATCTACCTACTAAGAAATGTAATAACAAAAGACTTGCAAAGAATATAAAAAAAAGTCGGTGAGCTTATTCTCGCCGACTTTTTAATTTCTAATTTTAAAGGTACTTGGTGCGTATTTATAGATTAAAACTTGGCTTAGGATTATGAAACTTAGGATAAAGATTGACATAATTATCAAAAAGACTCCATAAGAAACCTTGCTTGTGATTTGAGGGAGGATGAAAAATACCGAAGCGTAGACGAGTCCGTCTATTAGCATAACTGCTTTTCCAGTTTTTTGACCTTCCCTGTTGAAGGGTTGGAAGAGATAGTATTCCATCAAAGGCAAGTTTACAAAAAACAAGTCCAAAATTAAGATGTAAATTATAGTCAAAATCTTTTGATTAAGGTCTATAGTCTTATCAAAGCTTGCTACAAGAAGGTAAATTCCAATAAGGATAAGGCTAGGAAGAACCATTATTTTAAAAAGAGAGATAAATCTTTCCTTATACATGGCTAGGATATTTTTCTTATCCCTATAAAAACCATAAGGCATAAGGCCTTGGTCGCAATTTAGGTACATACTTCTTATTATATTATCCTGCCTTAATAGCATATACATGATTAGGGGGATCATAAAGGCAGCAATTGTATTCAAGCTATCTTCGCCACTATAGCCATATTTGGACAGTAAGGCTACTATAACAAGGCCGACTGCTACAAGGATACCAGTTTTGATTAAGATTGGCTTTCTTATGAGTCTGTTGTGTCTTAGGAAAAATAGTTTGTTTAATTTCTTAAAACCTTCACCCTTAACTTTTTCTTGGCCTAGATTTTTTTCTTTGATTTTTATTTGATTTTCCTGAGTATCCTTGATGGTATCCATGCTAAGCTCATATTTTCTGCTTGCTTTTTCAATTACAGCCCCATAAGCATGAAAATTTCTCATATAAGTAAGGGAAAAGCCTAAGGCGACTGAGGCTAAGGCGAGAGTCCCGAGGCTCAAATAGCGAGCTGGTATAGCAAGGTAGATATCTCCTAGATACATAGAAGCTGGAAGAATTATTATAGCAAGCACTGGGATCCATCCATTATCCAAGATACTTTTTTCATATCTTAGACTTCGATTCATCCAAAATATAGAACTAGCTAATTCTATAAATAAGATAGCAAGGCTCATAGCGAGGGAATATATAGGGGAAAGTCCAGCAAAAAAGTAAAAGGCTATTGCAAAAACAAGGCTTCTTCCGACAAAACGTAGGATTGGTTCGTAGTAGAGGTAGGCTTTGAAAATATCCCTGGCATCTATAGAAAAATTTGTGAAAAGTTCATGGATAGAATTACCATTATCGACAATCATATTTCTAAAAAGTCCTATAACTATATAAAGAAAGCTTGGTACGAGAAGGCTTGCTGTGTATTCGTTAAAAGTTAAGCCCGCCATATTATTTACGATAATTTCATTGCTTCCTAAAATTTTTAGAGCAAATTTATTATAACTTGTCATAAGAATAATAGCGACTCCAAAAGCTAGAGCTGATTTAATTACTTGCCAAATAAGGGCAAAGAGTGGATAAAGCATATAGACGATTTGTTTAAACTCGTAAAACCTATACTTATCTCCCAAAAATTTACCCAGGAGGGGAGTTTTTCTAATAAAGTAGACCATGCCATTAATTGCCTTGGCGAGGTCTATTTTTTTGATTAGGGAAAAAGTTCTTAGACTCTTATTCATGACTTTCCCCTAAATTCTCTTCGATTCTTTTTATTTCGCTTGCCTCAGCATCGCTAGCTAAAAGACTTACTATAGTATCTTCAAAGTTTGGATCATCCTTTAGGAGGCCATCAACTGGAGTTAATTTTTTATCGTGAATTAGGACGATTTTATCGCAAATATCCTTAGCTAGTTGGAGGATATGGGTTGAGAAAATAATGATATGGTCCTTGTGGATTTCTCTAATAATTTTTTTCATCTGAACTTGGACTAGGACATCAAGGCTTGTAAGAGGCTCATCCATGAGGATTACCTTTGGTTTTAGAATCAAAAACATGATCATTTGGAGCTTGTTTTTCATACCAGTCGAATAATCTTGTATAAGTCTGTTCGAATCATCAACCTCAAGGTCTACTAGCTTTAGATAGTCATCAATAGTCCCTAAATCTTTAATATTCTCACGATTAGCTTCAATAAAAAAGCTGATAAATTCCCTGCCAGTAAGAAACTTAGGAAGTTCTGGCTCGCTTACCATAAAGAATATATCTTTAAAGCTTATCGGTTCTGTCTTTCCATTTTCAGAAAGAAGAACCTCCCCAGAATCCTTATCCAGAGATTCGTTAATTAGTTTAAATAAAGTTGTCTTACCAGCACCATTTCGTCCGAGTAGAGCATATACAAAACCTTGGTCAAAAGTAAAAGAAGCCTGATTCAATATTTCTTTTTTGCTAAAGGACTTGGTCAAGTTGTTTATAATTAATTTCATAGTTGACTCCTTTACGTCCATTATAACAAAAAATGGGGGGAGCAAAAAGTTTTAAGAAAAATTTGCAGAAATTTACTAGAAATGGTATTATTGTATTAAGATAATAATACAATAATACAAAAGAAAGGAATTACGATGGAATTTGACAATAACAAACCCATCTACCTCCAACTCCTCGAAGATTTTAGGATAAAAATATCTGTAGGTGCTTGGAAACCAGGAGGAAAAATCCTTCCAGTAAGGGATTTGGCAAAGGCTTATGAAGTCAACCCTAACACAGTCCAAAGAGCCCTCCAAGAGTTAGAGAGAGAAGGTCTTTGTGAAAGTAGGAGAACGGCTGGCAGGTTTGTTACAGAAGACAAGACCTTGGTTACTAAGCTATCAAACAAGTCGTTCGAGCTTTTGGCAGATGACTTTATAGGTGGATGTGAGAACTTAAATTTGACAAAAGAAGAGTCCTTGGACTTGTTAAGTAAATATTGGGAGGAAAATTATGATAAAAATTAAAAACTTGACTATGCAATATGGGGGACGCACGGTTATCGACAAGGTAAACTTGACCTTAGAAATGGGTCAGATTGTTGGCCTTCTTGGAGAAAATGGATCTGGCAAGACAACTTTGCTTAGGATTCTTGCAGGTCTTGAAAGAAACTATAAGGGAGAAGTAACAATTAATAATAAAAAGCCAGGAGATGAGACAAACAACCTAGTTTCCTATCAGCCAGACCATTTGCCTGTTGACGGCTCACTTAGAGTTTATAAGGTGGGAAGTCTATATAAATCTTTCTTTGCTGACTTTGATGAGGATAAATTCCTTAAGATGGTAAGTGATTTTGCTATAGATAAAAATTTAAGAATCAAGGAATGTTCTAAGGGAATGAAAGATAAGATCCAAATAGCCCTAAGCCTTTCAAGAAAAAGCAAGGTCTATATCCTAGATGAGCCAATGAGTGGAATTGATCCAAAATCAAGAAAAATTATCCTCCAAACAATCATAGATAACTTTGACTATGAGGGGCTTTTGATAATATCAACGCACCTTATAGGAGAAATAGAAAAAGTGCTTGATAGGGCGATTTTCATAGACCAAGCAAGAGTTTTGGTCGATGAAACAGTAGATGATATTAGAGAAAAACACAAGATGGGTGTCGAAGAATATTTTACGGAGGTCATTTAGATGAAAAATTTACTCAAACAATTGTTAAAAGAAGACTTTTTTGCCATTTTGCCTTGGCTTTTTATCCCTTTGATTGGAGCTTTGACGGGACTTAAACTGACCCATCTTACGGGAATAGATGGTTTTAACATAATAACAGTTATATCTATAACAATCTTAGTCACAGGACCTTTCATAGGCTTGATAATTCTTGTCCTAAGAGATAATGACAGGTTCTACGGCAAATATGCTGCACTTTACTCAACCTATCCAGCAAGTACAAGGAAAATAAGCCTTGCTAGGCTACTAAATTACACGATTTTGGGAATATTCATGAACCTTGTCTTAGTGGTAAATATTTTCTTAGTAGCACCTTTTACCAACAAATGGACTAAATTTGCCGAATTTTTTAGAGAGATTAAGAATGTGCTAAGTCTTATGACTTATGACCAGTATATGGTGGCAGTCAAGGGTATATTTTCTATATTTGTCTTCGGGCTAATGATTGCTCTAACTATGATGGCGGCCTTGAGTATTGGAAATTCCTACTATTTCAAACGATTTGGAAAGTTAGGGTCAACCTTTGTGGCGGTTTGTCTAGTGATAATTGAAAATTTTATACAAATAAAATTATTTGCCCAATATTCTGTCAGTGCCAGTATATATGAGGGAGCAAAGGTCAGCATAAATAGCTTTGAAATGAATTATATCTTTGTTATTTTTGTAATCCTTGAGCTAGCCCTTCTATATTTTGCCACAGAATACTTCCACAAAAAGAAACTTTCAGTAGCCTAAGGATATAGCCCCTACCATCCGGTGGGGGCTTTTTGGTTCTAGCTTTTAAATAGAAACTATTAAATAAAATAGGGCTCTTTTAAATTGCTGAAAATAAAGTACGATTATCTCTAAGAATACATATTTCGGAGTTATTATGAAAGAACTTTTGTTTATTTATAATCCTAATAGTGGTCAACAAATGATTGGGGATTATATGAATTGGATAATTAATTTTTTGTCAAGCAAGGGCTATGTAGCAAGTTTTTATGCGACCCAAAAAAGTGGGGATGCCAGAGAGCTTGTGGCAAAAATCGGCAAAAATTACGATAGAATTATGGTGGCTGGAGGAGATGGAACTCTTGATGAGGTTATATCAGGGGCTGTAAAGGCAGGAATTTCACCAAAGTTTGCCTATGTGCCAACAGGGTCGACCAACGATTTTGCCAAAAATCTTAATATCAGCACAGATATCAAGGAAGCTACGAGAATGGCAGTAAAAGCAAAAAGCAAGCTTGTAGATATAGGCAAGATTGACGATAAATACTTTGTCTATGTGGCTGCCTTTGGGACTATATCAGAGGTTTCCTTTAATACAGACCAGGACTTGAAGAATATTTTTGGCAGAAGTGCCTATGTTTTTGAAGGTCTTAGGAAGGCTTTGCCAATCCAATCTATGGATGCCTACCATGCTCAAGTTTTTTTTGATGAAGAAGAAATAGAGGGCGACTTTGTCCACTTTATGGTTACAAACTCTTACTCGGTTGGTGGATTTACCAATATTTTGGGAGATAATGTTGGATTAGACGATGGGATTTTTGAACTAACCATGGTAAGGAAACCAAAAAGTTTAGCTGACTTTAACAAAATTATCTCTGCTTTAACCACCAAGAAAGAAAATGAGATGGTTATTTTAAGACAGGCCTCAACTTTTAGGATAAAAACCGATAAAGAAGTATCCTGGTCGCTCGATGGAGAGTATGGAGGTTCAAGCCTTGATGCAAAAATCGAGATTATTAAAAAAAGAATTTCAATAAAAACTGGTCTAAAAGATTGAAAGTAAAGAAAAATGCGATATAATATTCAGTCAACATTTACTAAAGCCTCCAAATAGGATATAATATAATAGAGAACCTAGGAGGTAAAAATGTTTAAAATCGGCGATAAGATCGTATATCCTATGCATGGTGCAGGGACGATAGATTCAATTGAAAAAAAGGAATTTTTGGGGGAAGAGAAAGATTATTTCATCCTCAAGATGCCTATTGGAGATATGGATATATCAATTCCTACTAGCAAAATCAATGATATGAATATAAGGGATGTCATCACAAAAGAAGAAGGAGACAGGGTGCTTAGGATTCTTGATGAAGATCCAACAGATATGAGCGACAATTGGACTGTAAGATACAGACAAAACCAAGAAATTCTAAAGACTGGCAATGTCTACGAAGTAGCAGAAATGGTTAGAAATTTGGCTATTTTGGATAAGGATAAGGGTCTTTCTACAACAGAGAAGAAACTTTTAAATAGGGCAAGAAGGATTCTTGCAAGCGAGCTAGTAATGGCGGGTTCTCTAAAAAAAGAAGAAGCAGAAGCAATGATAGATGAGTCTATAGGACTCTAAGGAGAAGTAAATGAAAAGAATAATTCGATTAGTGCTTTCAATAATCGGAGCTGTTCTTGGAATTGTGCTTTTAAGGTTAGTTAATGCCGGCATGGACCTACTACCAGGAGCCGGCTTTTTGCCAATTTTAGCACACATAGCAGCAGCCTTATTGGGAGCATTAGTTTTTTATATCCTGACTGACAGATTTTCTTATAAATTTTCACAAGGATTTAACTTATTTGAAAACAATTTGAAAGAACTTCCAGCAAATAAACTTATAGTTGGAATCGTTGGATCTATCTTAGGATTTTTGATAGCAGCTTTGGTAACCAGCCCCCTAACCCAACTCACCCTACCTTATGTGGGTAATTTAATTTTTGTGCTATTATCTATTTTATTATATATCGGGCTAGGCTATTTAGGTTGGAGAGTTGCATCAAATAATGCAGATGATATCCTAGGAATTTTCCAAAGAAAAGAGGGTAAGGAAATTAAGGAAACCAAGGGCTTTATCTTTGATAGGTCAAAGCATAGTGCTAGTCCTAAAATCCTTGACACTTCTGTTATAATTGATGGAAGGATTTTGGATATTATAGCAACAGACTTCATAGAAGGAGAGCTTGTTGTAAGTGAGTTTGTCCTAGAAGAGCTCCAACACATAGCAGACTCCCCAGATGACTTGAAGAGAGAAAGGGGAAGGAGAGGTCTTGATATAATAAATAAGATTAAGGAAAATGACAAGATTAAGTTGAGGATAACTAACAAGGATTATAAAGATATCAAAGAAGTTGATTCCAAACTCCTAAAGCTTGCCATAGATTTGAATGGGAAAGTATTTACCAACGATTACAACCTAAACAAGGTTGCTGATGTTCAAGGTATTCCAATCCTAAATATAAATGATTTGGCAAACGCCCTAAAACCTGTAGTAATTCCTGGAGAGATGATGAGAATTGATGTGATCAAGGAAGGTAAGGGAAAAAACCAAGGAGTAGGATATTTGGATGATGGAACAATGGTAGTTGTTGAAGATGGGGTAAAATATATCGACCAAACTATTGATGCGACTGTAACATCAGTTTTGCAAACATCGGCTGGAAGAATGATATTTGTAAGGTACAAGAATGATTGAAAATAAATTTTTATCCTGCATAGTAACAGCAGCAGGATCAGGACTTAGGATGAGATCTAAAGTGAACAAACCCTACATAGAAGTAGGTGGGAGAAAGATTTTGGAAATCACCTTAGATACCATAACTAAGATAAAAGAAATAGATGAGCTAATCCTTGTGATAAGACCTGATGATGAGGAGCTTATCAAGGGAATCCTCAAAAAATACGATAGGAACATAAGGTATGTATATGGAAAAAACACTAGGGAGCTTTCTACCTTTGAAGGTCTCAAGGCTCTAAGTGAAAAAAGTGATTTGGTCTTAACCCACGATGGGGTAAGACCTTTTGCTAGTAGAGAGCTTTTTCTAAAAACTATAGAAAGCCTTAAAGAAAACAAAGCCGTAATCACAGCGACAAAGTCTAAGGATACAGTTAAGATTGTAAATGATAAAATGTATGTTGATTTTACACCTAATAGGGACTATGTTTATAATATTCAGACCCCTCAAGCCTTTGACAAGAAGTTGATTTTTGCCATGTATGAAGAATATATTAAAAGTGAGTTTAAGGTAACAGATGACTCTCAACTTTTTGAGTTTTTTGATAGGGATGAACCTGTCAAGGTTGTGCATGGAGAGTATTCAAATATTAAAATAACAACCCAAGAAGATATTATTTTTGCTAATGCATTTCTTGGGGCAAAAAAGGATGTATAATGAGAATTGGAATTGGTTATGATGTACACAAGTTGGTAGAAGGAAGAGATTTAGTTCTAGGAGGTCTAAAGGTAGATTATAAGCTTGGGCTTTTGGGACATTCAGATGCAGATGTTCTTACCCACGCTATAATGGATGCCATTTTGGGAGCCTTGTGCCTACCAGATATTGGCAATCTATTTCCAGATACAGACCCTGCTTATAAGGATATTTATTCGATTGACCTTTTGGATAGGGTTGTTGCTCTCATGGAAGAAAGAGGATATAGAATAGGCAATCTCGATACTGTAACTATTTGTGAAATGCCTAAAATTGCTCCAATTAGAGAAGAGATTAGACAAATTTTGGCTAAACATCTAAAATGTGATATAGAAAACATAAGTATAAAAGCTTCCACCAGTGAGAAACTAGGTTTTACTGGTAGGGGTGAAGGAATAGAAGCAAGAGCTGTAGTGCTTTTGGAGGAGGATAAATAATGAGAAAACTTATTACAAGTGAATCTGTAACAGAAGGCCATCCCGACAAGGTATGCGATCAGATTTCTGATGCAATTCTTGATGAGTGCCTTAGACAGGATAAAAATTCTAGGGTTGCTTGCGAGACTGTAACAACAACAGGTCTTGTTCTTGTAGTTGGAGAAATTTCAACAACAGCCTACGCACCGATAGAAAAAATTGCAAGAGAGACTATAAAAGAAATAGGCTATGATGATCCATCTTTGGGCTTTGATTATTCAAATGTAGCAGTCCTTACCTCCCTTATCGAGCAATCAGCAGATATCGCTCAAGGGGTAAACAAAGCCCAAGATTATGATAATAGTAACGATTATTATGATAAGATAGGGGCAGGAGACCAAGGAATGGTATTTGGCTATGCAGATAATGAGAGTGATGAATACCTTCCTCTATCAGTTGTGTATGCCCAAAAACTTTCACAAAGGCTTAGTCAAGTAAGAAGAGAAGGCATCCTTTCCTATTTAAGACCAGATGGCAAGAGCCAAGTAACTGTAGAATATGATGATGGAAAGCTAGTAAGGATTGATTCTATCGTAATATCTGCCCAACATAGTCCTGATGTTAGCCTAGAAAAGATTAGGCAAGACATCATAAGAGAAGTTATAGATTTTGTAATTGATGGGTCATTGATGGATGATGATACTAAAATCTATGTAAATCCAACAGGCAAATTTGTGATTGGCGGACCTAAGGGAGATAGCGGGCTTACAGGAAGAAAGATTATTGTAGATACTTACGGTGGATATTCTAAGTCAGGTGGAGGTGCATTTTCTGGAAAAGATCCAACAAAAGTTGATAGGTCTGCAGCCTACATGGCAAGATATGCAGCTAAAAACATGGTGGCAGCAGGTCTTGCTGATAAATTAGAAATCGGTCTTTCATATGCTATCGGGGTCGCTAAACCTCTATCCATCTATGTAGATAGCTTTGCAACTGGCAAGTATGATGATGAAAGACTTCTTGAAATAGTAAAGGAAAACTTCGACTTTAGACCTCAAGCTATAATAGACAAGTTAAATCTTCAAAGACCTATCTTTAAGAAAACTGCCGCTTTTGGTCATTTCGGTAGGAGCGAAGAGGACTTTACTTGGGAAAATCTTGATAAAGTTGAGGACTTGAAAAAATATTAGGAGAAATGATGGCAAGCTTAAGAAAAACTATAGCAATAGATTTGGGAACTGCTCAAGTTTTGGTATATGTTGCTGGTAGGGGCATAGTCCTTGAAGAACCATCAGTGATTGCAGTCGATATTTTGACAGATGAGATCCTTGCTGTAGGTAGCGAGGCCAAAAAACTTATAGGAAGAACTCCAGGCAATGTAAAGGCGATTATGCCGATGAAAGATGGTGTAATATCAGACTTTAGGGCTACAGAAAGAATGTTAAAATATTTTCTTGATAAGTCTATAAAAAAATCACTATTTAAACCCGACATCCTTATTTGCGTTCCATCAAGGTCAACTCAAGTTGAAAAAAGAGCAGTCCTCCAAGCTGCGGATAATGCAGGAGCCCATAGGACTTATCTAATGGAAGAACCTTTGGCGGCAGCTCTTGGAGCAGGAGTTGATATAACCGATGTTGGGGGAAATCTTGTTATTGATATTGGAGGTGGAACTACTGACATAGCAGTAGTTTCTATGGGTCAAGTTGTAGCAAGCAGGTCAGTAGATGTGGCAGGTCTTTCTTTCGATAGAAAAATAAAAGACTATATCAGGAAAAGATATGGTATATTAATAGGGGATCAAAAATCAGAAGAGATTAAAATCGAAGCAGGACTTGCGGGCTTGGATCAATCCCTTGAAGTTAGTGGGAGGGCTATAGTAGGTGGTCTTCCACAAAAAATCTTTCTTCCAGTAGCAGAAATCCATGACTGTGTTAGGACGGAGATTGATAAAATTTTGGAAGGGGTAAAAAAAGTCCTTGAAGTTACACCTCCAGAGCTTGCCTCAGATATCTATGAAAGAGAAATAATTCTTACAGGTGGAGGGGCAAATACTCTAGGGCTTAGGGAAAGGATAGCAGAAAAATTGCAAATACCAGTAAAAATTGCAGATGATCCTTCAGAGTGCGTAATAATCGGTACATCCAAGGCTCTAAATTGGATGGAATCCCTAGATGAAGAGAAGAACCATGCCATAAAAGGCAAACAGAAAGAATTAGAAAGAGAAGAAAAATTAAGGAGAAGATAATGACAAAAAAATTAGTTCTAGTAAGACATGGTCAAAGCGAGTGGAACCTAGCCAACAAGTTTACAGGTTGGGTTGATGTGAACCTATCTGATAAGGGAGAAGAAGAAGCTAAAGAAGCTGGAAGAAAGATCAAAGAAGCAGGAATTATGTTTGACCATGCTCATACATCAATCCTTACAAGAGCAATTAAAACTTGTAACTTCGCCCTAGAATATTCAGGACAAATGTATGTTCCAGTAGAAAAATCTTGGAGATTAAATGAAAGACACTACGGTGCTCTTCAAGGCTTAAACAAGGCAGAAACTGCAGAAAAATACGGGGATGAGCAAGTTCATATTTGGAGAAGATCTTACGATACACTTCCACCAGCCCTAAGTGAAGAAGAAGCTCACAAACAAGCAAACCTTCCTATGTTTAAACATCTCCCAGAAGATGTTATCCCAACAGCTGAAAACCTAAAGGTAACTCTTGAAAGAGTTCTTCCTTACTACTTCGACCATATTGCTCCACAACTTCTTAATGGAGAAACAGTCCTAGTAGCAGCTCACGGTAACAGCCTTAGAGCTCTTGCTAAACACCTTGAAAGAATTTCAGATGAGGACATCATGGACCTTGAAATTCCAACAGGTCAACCTCTTGTTTACGAACTTGATGATGAGCTAAATGTAGTTAAAAAATATTATCTATAAGTTTAATGATAAAAGTCCAAAGGGAAATGCTCTTTGGACTTTTCTGCTTTATAAAATGAAAATATTGCGTTTTTATTTTAATTAAAGTAAAATATAAATGATAAGTAAAAGATGAATATTGAAAATAATTCATAGATTGGAGGAAATATGAGGATTGCATCAGTAGAGAATGAAAATGGGGTGTCCTCACTTATTAACTCTCACTTTGATAAGAAAGAAGTTTTGGTAGATAGGATAGAGTCTATAGACGATCTTTTATTTAGTGATTTGAGTGGATATGACCTAATCCTTGTTGATATGACTCATAATAAGTGTCTACAAGTTATCCAGTTTATCAAACAAAAAACCAAGATACCCGTAATCTATCTTACAGAAAGATATAAGAAAAATCCCCTTGAACAAGAGATTGATGACAAGGATTTCATAATTCATTCTTTAACAAGAGAAGAATTTGTTAAGGATATTTTTAACAAGGTAGAGGAACTTCGTGAGGCAAATATTATAAGTCTAGGCATATGTAGCCTTGAGGAAGATAATGGTATTTTTAGGATAGGAAATGATATCTTGGACTTAACCAAAAGCGAGATAGCCATTTGCTCAATCCTAATTAAAAATATGGGAAGAGTCCTATCAAAAGATGAAATTGTTGATAAGATGAATGATAGGGGCATACAAACAACTGAAAGGTCGGTAAGAGAATACATAAGAAAGATTAGAACACAGTTTAAGAAGGCAAAAACTGATCCTATTAAGACGGTCAGCAGGCAAGGCTACCAATGGATTTTAGATAAGTGTGAAAACGATAGTAAATAAATTTGCCTAATAAGAACTTTTATGGTATTATTTACTTAAACAGATAATAAAATAGTAATTATCTTCAGGGAAAGGTGCAATTCCTTAACCGGCAGTAGAGTCTGCGAGTCCTTATGGATTGAATTGGTGCAATTCCAATACCGACAGTATAGTCTGGATGAAAGAAGATTTATAGATTTTTTTTGAAAATCTATCATTTCTGCCCTGAGATGGGCATTTTTTATTGCCCGAAAAGGAGGAAATATGAATAGAAGTAGAACCTTTAGCTTAAATGCTGTAGTAAAAATTGGAATCCTTGCTGCCTTTGCCTATATTTTGATGTTTGTCCAAATGCCAATTCCAATAGCTCCACCATTTATGAAAATCGACCTTGCAGATGTACCTGCCCTAATAGGTGGCTTCGCCATGGGACCTTGGTATGGTGTCCTTATCCAATTAATTAAGAACTTATTGAATTTATCAAAAACAACAACTGGTGGAGTGGGTGAGCTTTCTAACTTTATAGTAGGTGCTGTCTATGTTTATGTATCAGCTAGCATCTACAAGAATAGAAAAACTAGAAAGACTGCTCTTTTTGCCCTATCACTGGGTGTAGTTGCAATGACAGTAATTGCAACCTTATCTAATGCCTTTGTTGTATTCCCAACCTATGCAAAGCTAATGCACATTGACCTAAACGCCTTTGTAGGAATGGCTTCAAAGACAAATGGTCTTGTAAAATCTTACTTTAGCCTCATGGTTTTATCTATTGCCCCATTTAATATTATTAAGGGTGCTATAGCATCTCTTGTTACAGAATTGGTTTATAAGAGGGTATCACCAATAATCAAAAACTTAGGTAGAATATGAGAGATTAGCCCAATCAGCCCGATTGGGCTTTTTTTATTGGCTTTTGTTTAGTATAATATAAGCAAAGAGGAATTATGATTATTAAAAATTTAGAAGAATTAAGACAATTTGCAGAAAAATTCGCATCCTTTCTTAAGGAGGGTGATGTTATAAATTTGCTAGGAGAAATGGGAGCTGGAAAGACCACCTTCACATCGAAAGTATGTGAGTATTTCAATGCTTTTGATTCATCTTCTCCAACCTTTGCCATAGTTAATATCTACGAGGCTGAGAAAAAAATTTACCACCTAGACCTTTATAGGTTTGATGAGCCTGATGATGTTTTAGATATTGATTTTGAGGAGTATTTCTATCCGACCGATGCTATAACTTTTATTGAATGGGGAGAAAATGCAGGTTCCTACCTGCCAGATGGGATGATTACTGTCAAATTCGATAAGGTTGATGAAAGTACAAGGAAGATTTCTATCCTAGAAGATAGTGAAAGGGGCAGAGAGATAAATGAATATTTTGGCGATTGATACTTCGACTATGATTTCTACAGTTACAATCTCGGATGGAGTGGAGATTTTGGGAGATTTTAACGTCAACCAGCAAAAAACTCACAGCGAATCTCTTGTGCCTATGATTGAGTATCTCTTGAATCTTTTGGGGATGAAGGTTTCTGATATAGATAAGTTTGTAATAGCCCAAGGACCAGGTTCTTTTACTGGGCTTAGGATAGGGATGACTGTAGCAAAAACTCTCGCTCAGGCGACAGCTAAGGAGCTAGTTCCTATTTCAACACTTCTTGCTCTAGCTAATAACTCTTCTTCAAAGAGGTTAAAGGTACCTATGATAGATGCGAGGGGTAATAGGATTTATGGAGCAGTTTATGACGAGAATTTTAGAGAGGTTATCAAAGAGGATCTCTATACCATAGAGGAATTTACAAGTCTTGTGAATGCCTTGGACAAAGAAGTTGAGCTTATTGGAACTATGAATGAAAAATATGGGGATAGGTTTGTTCGTGCCCACAAACTTTCTCTAAATTTCAACAATTCTATAGGTAGGTCTTTGGTAAAACTTTCTCTTGAAGATACAAGAAAAGCAAAGAACTTGTATGAGATAGGTCCAAACTACCTAAGAGCCAGTCAGGCAGAAAGGGAGTTGTTAAATAATGATAAGAAAAATGGAAGTCAAGGACATAGATAAGGTCTACGAGATTGAAAATAAGTCTTTTTTTGAACCTTGGTCTAAAAAACAACTTATGAAGGAGCTTACTTCAAATACTCTTTTGGACCATTATGTTTACGACTTGAACGGTGAAGTTGTAGGTTTTTACATAGCAAGCAGAGTTCTTGACCTTGTTGAAATATTCACCATTGCAGTAGATGAATCCTACAGGATGAGGGGGATTGGTGAGCAACTTTTGACCCACCTATTCGAGGAAAGCAAGAAAAATGGTGCAAATGAAATTTGGCTTGAAGTATCTGTCAAAAACACTAAGGCAATAAATCTTTATGAGAAGTTTGGCTTTGAAAAAGATGGAATTAGGAAGAATTATTACCAAAAAATTGGAGCCGATGCCTACAACATGAAAAGGAAATTATATGAGTGATTTTTATACAATGGGAATTGAGACAAGCTGTGATGATAGTTCTGTAGCAATCCTTAAAAATGAAAGAGAAGTCTTGGTCAATCTTATATCTTCTCAAATAGATATTCATGCTCTTTTTGGGGGCGTAGTGCCTGAGATTGCTAGTAGAAAGCATTTGGAGGCTATCAATCCTTTGATTGAGAAGGCTCTTTGTGATGCAAATCTCACCTATGGTGATATCGACCTTATTTCTGTAACTAAGGGACCAGGGCTAATGGGCTCTCTCCTTGTTGGAATTTCAGCGGCTAAGGGTCTTTCCCTCGCGACGGGGGTTCCTCTAATTGGAGCTAACCATATGCAGGGCCATATTTGTGCAAACTACCTATCAAACCCTGAATTAAAGCCACCCTTTATCAGCCTAGTTGTTTCTGGAGGCCACACATATCTTTGCAAGGTTAATTCCTATACAGACTATGAAGTTGTGGGAAGGACCTTGGATGATGCAGCAGGCGAATCTTTTGATAAGGTTGCAAGGAAAATTGGCTTAGGCTATCCAGGAGGACCGAAAATTGATAAACTTGCCAGAGAAGGAAACAAAGAAGCAATTGAATTTCCTAGAGTAATGCTAAGGAAGGGTTCTCTTGATTTTTCTTTTTCTGGTCTAAAGACAGCGGTTCTAAACTATGCCCACAATATGGAGCAAAAGGGAGAGAAGATAAACGAGGCTGACCTTGCGGCAAGTTTTCAAGAAGCTGTTGTAGATGTTTTGGTTGATAAGTCGATGATGGTATTAGAAGAAACTGGACTTAAAATTCTTGCTGTAAGTGGCGGAGTGGCAGCCAATTCAAGGCTAAAGGAGAGGTTGACTGAAGCTTGCTTAAAGCGAGGAATTAAATTCTACCACCCATCAACAATTCTTTGCACAGATAATGCAGCCATGATTGCCATGGCAGGCTACCTAAATTATAAAAATGGAGATTTGGATGATACCTATATGAAGGTTTATCCAAATCTGGAATTATGATATGACCAAGAGAAATAGAAAAGTAAGAAATGTAATAAAAAAATACAATAGCCTAGTTAAACTCAGTTCTTTGTTATGGTTTTGTGCGGGAGTGGGTGTCTTGACTTTTGGCTTATATTTTATGGAGATTTTTGAAATTGTATTTGGGATTTTTGATATGGTTTATGCTATATCCAACCTAAAAAACAAAAATTACAGTCAAGCATCTATAAGAAGAGTAGAGCTTAATAAGCTTTCCTTTATTGTAGTCTTTATAATTGTATATTCTTTGGTAAATCCAATTGGAAACATTCCCCTACTTTTTGACCTCTACAAGAGGGATTTGGTCTTAAATGGAGGGCTAATAGATGATTAAGAGGTTTAAGGTTTTTTTAGTTTTAGCTCTTATCTTTGTGCTTTCTACATCTTGTGTTGGAAGAAGGCTACAAACAATGAGGACTAAAAAAGCTATGCAATCCTATGATAAGGATGGGATTATTCTTGCAGACGGAAGTTTTTACCCTGATAAGATAACTGACTTTAGCGTAGACGATTATTTGAAGTGGTACAAAAACTTGACCTATCCTTTAAAACTTCAACTTCCTGCTCCAGCAAGACCAAAAAGCCTAACTAAGGAAGAAAGGGTTGAGGATTTCAATTATTTCTTTGACCAGATAAAAAACAACTATCCTTTTTTTGGTGTACTCAAAAGAGAATATAAGATAGATTTTTTGAAAAATTATGATAAGTACCTAAAAAAAATCGAGGCTTGCGAAAGCGATGATGATTTTAGAAAAGCCATGGAAGAAATAGTAGCAGAGCTTAAAAATGAACACGCAAGGATTGCCGATAAGGATTATGTGGAAGCTACAATGAGGTATTTTTCCAAAAATTGGAAGTCTCCTTCGATTTACTATGAATTTCTAAACTTCAATAGACAGGTGGTAAGAAATAGGTATGGGCTTGATGGGATGCAATCTGATACTGACGACAACTTCCAAATAGATAGGAGAAAATTCCTTTTTTCTGAGGATTCTTCTAGGAATTTAAGCTTTGAGGAAGTAGAAGATGGCATAGGCTTGATAAAGATTAAACAGATGGCTGGAAGTGAAAAATATACTGAAGACCTCAAGGTTTTGAAAGAGTTCCTCAAAAACAAGCACCTCTATAAGGCTTTAATTCTTGATATTAGAGGAAATGCTGGGGGAAATATGGAATATTGGCAAAACTTCCTGCTTCCAAAGCTAATTACTGGCCAGAAAACTGTAACTAACAATCTGTTTTTTAAAGAATCTAACCAAGCTAAACTCATGTTTGCAGATGATAGTCTTAATGTTGAAAGAATGAAAAATGTCGATATTTCAGGAATTAAGCTTGATAATGCTGATGATTTGAAGCACTTTGACTTGTATATGAAGGATGTTATTACCATAAATCCCGATACTTCTGATAAGGACTACGGCTACCAGGGCTCAATTTATCTCTTGGTGGATGAGGGAGTTTTCTCTGCCGCCGAGGGCTTTGCAAACTTTATGAAGTATTCGAATACGGCGACTCTTATTGGTCAAAGTACGGGTGGGGATGGTATAACTCTCGGGGTAATCAATTCAGTAATGCCAAAGTCTGGTTTTGTATTTACCTACACAAACACCCTTGGCTATGATCCAGCGGGGAAGATAAATGAGGAAAATCCAACAAGTCCTGATATAATATCTAAGTCCTACAGGGATTCTTTAACTACAATAGAAAAGTTGATGGGAGCAAAGAAACAATAGCTGGTCGTTGACCAGTTATTTTTATAAGATGAATAAAATTGACGATTACTTCAAAAATATGTATTATTATTTATAGAAATTAATTAAGAGAGGCGAATTATGAGCGAAAAATTGGACATATTAGAAGCTACTAGGTCTTGCTACAAGAAAGCTTGCGATAAGCTAGGTCTTAATCCAAGCGTTTATGAAATACTTAGAGAGCCTGAAAGACTTATGGAAGTCGCTATTCCTATAAAAATGGATGATGGAAGCACTAGGGTATTTAAGGGGTTTAGGTCAGCCCATTCATCTGCCCTAGGTCCATCCAAGGGCGGAGTAAGATTTGATAAGAATGTTAGTCGTGAAGAAGTAATTGCCCTATCAATGATGATGAGCATTAAGGTTGCCCTTTTGGGACTCCCTCTTGGGGGAGGTAAGGGCGGAATAATCGTAGATCCAAGCAAGCTTTCAGAAAGAGAACTTGAAAGTTTGTCTAGGGGTTATGTTCGAGCCATAAACAACTACCTTGGTCCAAGAATTGATGTTCCTGCTCCAGATGTAAATACCAATGCCAAAATCATGGGATATTTTATAGATGAATATATAACCTTAAACGGTATGAAAGAAGATGTCGCAACCTTCACTGGGAAACCCCTTGCCCTAGGTGGTTCTTTTGCAAGAGATCAGGCAACAGGTTTTGGCGTTGCCCTTGCGGTAAAATATGCCTATGAAAGGAAAAATGATACCCTAAAAGGAAAAACTTTCATAGTCCAAGGCTTTGGAAATGTTGGATATTTTGCTGCTAAATACATGGATGAATTTGGAGCAAGCCTTGTGGCTGTAAATGCAAGCGACAAGGATACACCTTCAGGGTCTTCTGCAATTTATAAAAAAGAAGGCCTAGACCCAGAAGTCCTTCACAAACTAAAGGTTAATGGCAAATCTGTTCTAAGCTTTGTGGATGATAAGGTTGAAAAAATTTCAAACGAAGAGTTTTTTGCCCTAGATGTTGATGTAATCCTTCCTTGTGCTCTTGAGAATGTGATTACAGAAGAAATTGCCAGAAAGATTAAGGCGAGGGTTATTTCAGAAGGGGCAAATGGGCCAACAACTCCAAAGGCTATGACAGTCTTAGAAGATAAGGGAGTGGTCGTAATTCCAGATATTCTCGCAAATTCAGGAGGAGTTTTGGTAAGCCATTATGAGTGGATACAAAATCAAATGGGTTACTATTTTTCCTATGACCAAGTCAAAAACAAAGAGAAAGATGATATGATAAGAGTTTTTGAAAGAATTTTTGCCATGGCAGAAAAGGAAAATACAGACCTTAAACTAGCCTCTTTTATGGTTGCAGTTGAACAAATGGCAGAAGCCTTAAAGTATAGGGGCAGATATTAGCCAAAAAAGGCATATAATATTAGTAGGATAAAATTAGGAAAATAAGAATTGATCTTAATTTTATTGTAAGACTATATATGTTAGATAAGGATAGAAAATGAAATTAAAAAGATTTTTAGCTGTTTTTCTGGTGGCGGTAATGGCATATTTTGGGTCAAATGCTATCTTAAATAAGCTAGAAGCCAACCAGGCTTATGGGGATGATTTTTCCTTCGATGATGATGCGGTAAATAAGAATGCTCATGAACATTTGATTCTTCTTGTTGGAGTTGACAAAAACTTTAGTGACGAGGAAAATGAGGACTTCACAAGAACAGATACAATTATGCTCCTTAAGGCAAACACAGAAACAGGAAAAATTGAACTTCTTTCAATACCTAGGGATAGTAGAGTAAAAATCAGGGATGAGTTCGACAAGGTCAACCATGCCCATGCCTTTGGAGGAATCCAGCTTAGTATGCAAACGCTGAGAAATTTCTTGGGTCTTGATATCGACTATTATATCCAAGTAAATTATAAGGCTGTTGAAAATATAATAGATGCCTTGGGAGGGGTAGACTTCAATGTTCCTAAAGGAGTTAATATTGACCTTGGCAAGATTAAAATCAAGGAAGGTCCTAACCATTTCGATGGCGAACATGCCCTTTGGTATTTGAGAACTAGAAAAATTTATCTTACTGGAGATTTGGGAAGAGTTAATGCCCAACAAGGTTTCATGAAGGCTATGGTTGATGAAATTGTAAAGAAATCGGAGAAAATCAACCTTATGACCTTTATTACTAACTATTTTAAATATGTAAAAACCAATGTACCTATGGGTGTTCTAGTAGACTTGACCAACAATATTAAAAAATTCTCATCAGATAAGGTTACAACCCTAACAGTTCCAGGCAATGAACAGACTATAGATGGGATAAGCTACTACCTTCCAGATGTTGAAAAAACTTGGGAACTTGTAGATACTCATTTCAAAAACTTCAAGTTAAAGAATTGGACTAGGGAAAAGTCGGGCTTTGAACAAGACCAACAACCTGTTGAAGCAAACCCAGCTCCTGTAGAAAATCCACAACCAGCCCCAAGCCAAGAGGCTCCTTCCTACAATTACCAGGAGGAACCAAGCTATGAATATGAGTATGAATACGAACAGCCTACACCTCAACAACCAGCACCTGCTGAGGAAGCACCTTCCGAGGAAGAAAAGCCTAAGCCTAAAACTAAGGAAGAAAGTGAAGCACCTGCTGAGGAAGAACCAGTAGAAGACGAAGAAAGTACAAGCAACGAAGACTAGGGGGTAAGATGGAACAAAGAAGAGAAAGAAAAGATGAACACATAGCAAATTATCTCAAAAGTGAGAGTTTTACCGAAAATTTATTAGATGACATCTACCTCGAACACAAGGCTTTGTCAGAAATAGCCATAGATGAAATTGATACATCTATAGAATTTTTAGGAAGAAAAATCACCATGCCTCTTATGGTAAATGCCATGACGGGAGGTGGAGAAGCGGGAGCTGATATTAACGAAGACCTTTCTTCCATATGCGAATCTACGGGGATTCCTATGGCGGTTGGAAGTGAGGCTATAGCTATAGATGATGAGGAAAGTAGGGAGTCTTTTACCCTCCTAAAGGATAAAAATCTAATAAAAATAGGTAATCTTGGTTCAGAAAAATCTCTTGATGACTTTATTTTTGCCAAAGACCTTGTAGGAGCTGATATGATGCAAGTTCACCTAAATATGGCTCAAGAACTTGTAATGCCAGAAGGCGATAGGGACTTTAGGGGTATAGGCAAAAATATAGAAAATCTCTCTAACAGACTCGGAATTCCGATTATTGTCAAGGAAACCGGGTCAGGAATTTCTAAAGAAGTTGCCAAAGACTTGATGGCAAAGGGAATAAAATATATTGATATTTCTGGTAAGGGTGGCACAAATTTCATAGAAATAGAAGATTTAAGAGATGTTGAAACTGATTTTTCCGAACTTTATGATTGGGGCATACCTACAGCCAAGGCGATAATTGACGTAAGAAGCCTATCAGATGAGGTATTTATCATCGCATCAGGTGGGATAAAGACAGCTATGGATATTGTAAAATCAATAGTTATAGGGGCAGATATGGCAGCTATGAGCGGAGAAGTTCTAAAATACCTTCTCCATGGAGGCTACGTTGCCTGTGAGGATTTCTTGAAAGAGTTAAATTACAAGATGAAAATTATCATGTGTCTTTTGGGAGTTAAAAATATAGAAGAATTAAAGAAAGTTGACTACAAGGTTGTAGGTAGACTCAGGGAACTTCTATCATAAATGCAAAATAAAAAGGGAACTAGCTTTGATATTGCTAGTATCCCTTATTTTTATCCTTGAAGACCTTCGGCCTGTCTTTGCATATTTTCTACAACTATATCGTGGATTTCTCCAAGACTTGCTGCATATTCAAGAACCTCCCATGGTTTGTTAGAATGGAAGTGAATTTTAATTAAATCTTCATCACCTACTGCAAGGAGGCTATCTCCTTCTAGGTTTTCTGTGATATAGTCGAATATTTCGTCCTCATCTAGGTTTTCGCCTGCTATTAGCATTTGGCAGTCGAACTTAAATTCTAATTTATCTGTCATATTGTCTCCTATCTATTAAGATTTCTCTTGAGTTCCTCTTCAAGGCTTTTGATTTCCGCCCTAGCGAGGTCTCTGTTCTTCTTACCTTCTATTTGAATATTTCTAACTTCTTCAATGGTAGAAATTAGAGCTTCGTTAGTGTGTTTTATTGTATCTAAGTCTATTATACCACGCTCGGTTGCCTTTGCAGTTTCGATAGTATTTTGTTTGAGGATATCAGCATTTTTCCTTAACAAATCGTTGGTAAGGTCGGTAACTCTTTGCTGGGTTTTGATAGCCTGTTGGGTGTGATTCATTCCTAGGGCAAGAACCATTTGATTCTTCCAAAGAGGGATTGTGTTTACAATTGTTGTTTGAATCTTCTCTGCCATTATAGAATTCGAAGATTGAACCATCCTTATTTGTGGAGCCATTTGGATAGAAACCATCCTTGTTAGGTCTAGGTCGTGAAGCTTTTTCTCAAAACGGTTAGCCTGACTCTTTAGGTCATTAACCTTTTGAGCATCAAGAGGAAGGTTAGAACTTCTAGCTTTATCCTCAAGAGCAGGAATTTCTTCATTATAAGTTGCCATAAGCTTTCTATTTCCCGCCTCTATATACATGGAAATTTCCTTGTAATAATCTTCGTTGAGTTCATACATCTGATCAAGCATGGAAATATCTTTCATCAGAGTTATTTGATGATTTTCTAAAGTTTTAGAAATATCTGATATATTCTTTTCTGCTGACTGGTATTTGGCCTTGAGAGCATCAAGTTTATTTACTTGTTTTTTGAAAAATCCCAAAGGACCTGAGCTTTCTTCTTGATCCATAGACTTGATATCCACAACTAATTGATCCAAGAGACCACCTATTTCACCAAGGTCCTTGTTTCTGACCGTATCCAAAGTTTTTTCAGAGAAGGTTGAAATCTTCTTCTGAGCTCCTGATCCGTATTGGAGAATTATATTTGTATCTTCTAGGTCGATTTTTTTGGAAAACTCATCAATCATTGTCTCTTCAGCTGGAGAGAAGGTTATTTTGTTTTCGATTAGCTCTAATTTTTTATCAATCTTTTCTAGTTCCTTATCTTCGTTGGCCCCGTCAAGGGTTAATTTAATATCGCTCATTTGCTACTCCAATCATCATCTGCGAGTCCCTCTTGTTTAAGCAAGAGATTAATTGTGTCAATTTCAGTCTTTATGTCCATAGCTCTATCATCTAAGAGATCTATTTTCATTTTGTCAAAGGCCTCTGCTATAGTTTTTATTGATCCTTCAATTTCTTCCATTGATTTTAAAATCCTTGGGTCTGTGCTATTTACAAGCTCAAAATCCTTGTAGGATTCAGAAAGCTTGAGACTTGTCGGTAGGTAGTAGGTTGAAAATTTACCAAGACCAGTCGCCTTATCGGGATATTTTTCAATTATCTTTAGAATATCCTTAGAATTTACAATCAACTTATCGAGATTTTGCTTGAAGCTAATATTTTCAATCTCATTTTTGCTTAAAATTATTTTATCCAAGCTTACCATCGATTCTTCTATAATTTCCCTAGTCCTTACTAGGTTCAAGTCCTCAGGTGATAGGCTTTCATCACCAGTATCGCTTGTTAGATTTTCCCTATAGGAAGGAAGCAGGTCAAGCTTTTCCTTATAGAGCTTAAAGGTTGGGATATCTAGGATAAAAATTTTGCCATCTTCAACAATCCTTGCTTGCTTGAAATAATTTTTCCTCATCATATAGAGCAGGTCGTTGGTGGTTTCTTTCTCACTTTGGGCAACTCCACTTGCTAGATCCCTAATTGAAATAACTGTATTATCCCCAAGTTCTCTTAGGTATCTAATGTAATTATTAGATAGCCTGCTTAGTCTATTTGAAAATTTCCAACAACCGACCGCAACAGCCGTACCTATAACTAGATTAAGAAAAGCTCCTAAAACCTCTCCATCTAAGAAAATTGGAAATGATGAGATTGCACTAAGACCTCCTACTATAGATACTATTCTTACAAGGATTCCCAGATCTTTTTGTGGAGGTTTTTGCTCACAAACCAAGGGATTTCTTGTGGCAGGGATTTTCTTCTTGCCTGAACTCGAAAAACCTCGTATAGCTCCATTTATTGAATTTTTGATTTTTTCTCCAATTTCGGCAAAAGGAATATCATCAAAAGAGAAATTCTCAATATCTTCTGCAAAATCGGAGAAAGATTTTTTATATTTTTTATTTGGCATAAGCATTCCTTTTGTTTTCTTAACTATATCATACTACAAATGAATATATTATTAAAGATACTTAAATATATTGTAAATTTAATTCAAGATATCAATCATTCAAGTCAATTATTCTATCGTAGAAGTCCTTGTTTTCGCAAATAGCTTCCCTGTTGCCGAAAACACAGATATTATCAACAGCCAAGGCCTTTTCAAAATATATAGACATATTTTTTATATCATCAAGGCTAGCCTCTTTGATTTCCTTGAGGATATCTTCTTCTTTCTTGGAATTTGCTTTTTTATAGTAAATAAAATCAGCATCGGCCCTTTGGGAAGGAGTCTTTGGTTTTAGGAAATTGCCCATAGTTGATATCTGTTGGTTTTCAAAATCTCTCGCATCCATAACTATATTTTTACAAATCTCAGGAATTTTATCGTAATTTTTAAGAGTTAGGTCTATGTTTGGATCCCTATAGGAGTAAGTTGCAAATAGGGCTGACCTATCAATAACCATTCCTGCACCATAAGCTCCACCCTTGGCTCTTATCAATTCATAAAGGTAGGGATTGGATAAAATTGAACTTGCAAGGGAGAGTTTGCCATTATAGGTAAGGCCTAGGTCCTTGAGATTAGCCGATTTTGATACGAAGTTAACCTTGGCGTCAGAAAGGATAGCCTCCTTGAGGGCTTGTGGCTTAAAGTCAATAGATTTTTTCTTTAAAGCTTTATTTAGGAAGTCAAAACTGCTATCAAGACCTTCTCTGAAAAGCTCGAAGTCTTTTCTTGAACAACTTATATTTATCTGCAAGTTTTCTGTGAAGATTTTTTTGTAAATTTCCTCAAGTTTGGCTGAGAAGTTCTCAAAATCATCGCTCGCCTCCTTGATAGCTTCTTTAATAAAGAGGTAGTAATCAATTCCTGTGAGCTTTTCCTTGATGTAAGAAAGCTTATCTATGTGAGAATTGTTCCTATTTATAGCAATTAGGTGACCAGAATCATACATGTTAGATTCAAAGACTGATTTTCTTATCCTCAAAAGCTCTATGAGTCTTTTTTTGTTGGAAAAAAGTGAGTTGGTCAAAAAGTCCTTGATAAGAGTTAGGGATTTTTCAATATTTTCCTTGGTGGTTTTAAAGCTTACCTTGAGGTTGGTTTCGATGTTATCATCGTCTAACCTTATATTTGAGATGGTAAAGTTTAATCCAGTTAGGTATTGCCAGATAACATCATCGATTTCTGTGTAGGAAATGCTAGTAGTATCAATAGAGGCCATAAATTCATTGATAAGCTGAGCATACTGCATTTCGCTTAGGTCTAGGTGATTTATGTTAAAGTATAAATTGGCATAGATAAGACCACTTGTCTCTAGGTCATGGTAGATGTATTTATTAGCGAATATTTCTCTTGGTGTCCTTACAACTGTTGTTGGTACATCCCTAATATCAAGCCTTGGAATACTCGCCTTTTCTTCTGGAGTATTTTCTCTATTTTGGTAGATAGTGAATTTTTCTAGGTCTTTTTTAATTTCTGTTAGGCTTTTTTCATCCATATCTTTATTTATTTCATCAATCTTTACTTTAAAGGCTTGAGATTTTTTATAAGCGTAGTTTGTATCAGGTCTTGCCAAATGAATTAGGCGAGTTTTGTTATTTAAAAAATATTTCTTAACAAAGTTTTCGTAATATCCAGTTCCAATCAAAGCTTTTAGGTCATCGAGGATGTCTATAACCTTAAAGACTGCGAAAGGATCAGCATCAAAGCTCATCATAAGATAGTAAGATAGACCACGATTTACATCATTTAGATTTTCTCTTTGAGCAAAATCGAAGATAGAAAAGGCAGACTTTAGGCTTTCTTCAGAAATATTCCTACTAGCTTCAACTATCCCTCTCTCTATGATATCTACAAAGCTTTCTATATCCTTGCCGTCAGCCTTTTGGGCTTGGATAAGGACGGAGGATCTATTTCCATAACCATTTCTTGCGTAGAAATATTCAGGATTGAGTTTTTCAGATATTTCCTTGCGAATTTTGGAAGAATCCATATTGAAAATAGTATTAACCAAAATAGATAGGGTCAGATATTCTTTGGCATCTAGGGCGGAACTTGCTAGGAAAGTATAGGAAAGGTAGTCGGCATTTTCTTCTTCTTTACTTGCTGGGTATGTTCCTTCGATAATATCTGGATAATAATTTTCCTTAACTTCTATAGGAAAGGTCATATCCTTATAGGAATATTTGCTTAGGTATTGCTCATCTAAATGTTTCATCAAAGGTTCGATTTCCATATTTCCATAAAAATAAATATAAGAATTGGAAGGGTGATAGTGGGTTTTGTAGAAGTCTACAAACTCATCATAGGAAAGGTCTCCTATATAATCAGGATCGCCACCAGATTCATATTCATAGCAAGAGCCCTTGTACAAAAGTTCCTTGATATCGTTATAAATCAAGCTTTCAGGGTCGGATAGAGCCCCTTTCATTTCATTATAGACAACACCTGATATCCCTGTTATCTTTCCATCTTCCATTTCATAATGCCAGCCTTCTTGGTCGAGAATTTCTTTTTTCTCAACAACCAAGGGATTAAAGACAGCGTCTAAATAAACATCCACAAGGTTAGAAAAGTCTTTGGCATTTTCGCTAGAAACTGGATAAACAGTCTTGTCGGGATAGGTCATGGCATTTAGGAAAGTCTGTAGACTAGAAGAAGCCATATCCATAAAAGGATCCTTGGTTCTATATTTTTTTGAACCATTTAGGACAGAATGTTCCATAATGTGAGCCTTGCCCTTTGAATCTGTTGGTGGAGTTTTAAATCCGATACTGAAAGTTTTATTTTCATCATCTGCTTTAACATAGATGATTTTTGCATGAGTTTTGTCGTGGTCGTAGAGAAAAACTTCGAGACCGAGTTTATTAAAGGTTTCTTTATTTTTTAGTGTGTAAGTCATATATCCTCCGTATTTTTATCATTATACTACTTATAAGCTTCTTTATAGAGGAAAGAAAACGTCAAATAGCAAAATAAAAAAGTCTATTTAAATCTTGATTTTCAAGGATTTTCCAGGGAAAGGTGAAAACATTTTCTAAATAGTGGATAATTTTTGAATTTTGCTATATAATTATAGTATAAATATTTAA
>NZ_CAMXYR010000016.1 GCF_947253225.1 uncultured Anaerococcus sp.
CGAGCTCGAAGCTCTTGTCAAAAGATCAGAAGAAACAAGAAAAGAAAGCGGAGTCATAATAAAACAAATAGAAGAATTCTTAGAAATAGACTCTGATTTATAAAAAATTACCCAGTATCATAAATCCTAATATGATATGTACCCTCCTTACTAGATAAACCAGTAGGGAGGGATTTTTATTTGTCAATGTTTATAGACCTAGTCTTAATTTTATACTAAATTTTAAGCCTTAGTAACACTCTCTTCAAAAAATAATGATAACTTGGAGAAGATTTACCTAGGCCATGGATTATACTTGTCCATTTACTTAAAGCTCCTATAATTTCTGGATAAAAGCTTTTTGTAGACCATGTTCAATTAGAAATATGATCTTGTCTTTGAGTGTTTTGTATCAGTTTCCTATTGAAGTTTTTCATAGAATTTACTATTTATAATTTCATTAGATGATATAAGGCCTTTATTACATTCAAAACAGTTATTTTATTTTAAACTTAAAGAGGGCTTGGGTAAGCCCTCTTTATCTTAAAAGTTGTCTATATCTGCTATTTTAAAATCGCCAATTTTTTCTACCCATAGGTCAGCTTCTTCTTGTATGTGCTTCCATTCTTTTTCGTTCCAAGGGAAGTCTTTTACACCTACTGTTTTGAATCCTTGTTTTTTTGCTCTCTTTATGGCGTAGAGGGCATCATCAAAGAGGATTAGGTCGCTGGCTTTCTTTTTGTGCTTGTCGATTGAATATTGCCAAAAGTTTGCGTCGGATTTTTTCATATTTGTAAGATCTGGAGTTGCGAAAAAATCAAAACAAGAGAAGATTCCCAATCTTTTTAGGGCGGCTTGCAGGTATTTGAAGTCAGTTGATGAGGCTACTGATAGCTTATAGCCTTTTTCTTTCAAGGTTTTGATGAAATCTATAGCCCCATCTTTTGCCAGCAATTCCTTTTGGTAGGCTTTTTCTAAATTTCCAACAAAGTAAGCTATAACTTGGTCTTTGGTCATATCTTTGGTGACATTTTTTGCCAAAAATTCGCACATGGCTTCGAATGGGAGGGCTTCAATTTCCCCTTTTTCTTCTTTAGGAAGGTCTTTTAGACTAAAGTTATATTTGGCAAAAATTTTATCCATGGGTCTTATCCAAACGTGCATGGAGTCGAGCACAGTGCCATCTATGTCAAATATTATTCCTTTCATATCTTTCCTTTCTATTTTTTGGCGTGTTTGTATCCAGCCTTTATTGCTGCTTCTTGGGAAGTAAACCAAGTTACATTTTCTACTGAGATCTTGTTGTAGCCTTTTTGTCCAGGTGTGTGATAGATTCCACTATTTCTATTTGCTTTTATTGGGCCTGTCGTTACATCAGCGTAGTATTTCTTGCCCCTACTTTCGGTCCATCTTCTAAGTTGGTTTACGATTTTTCTATCACCAGCTGGATAGTCAAACTTCTTACCAGAGTTCTTTGATGAACTATCATTTGATGAACTTCCACTTTCGTCAGTTTCATCACTCGGATTTTCTTTCTGGTCATCCTTAGGATTTGTTTGTTCATCTTGGATATTTTCATTTTCGGAGGCTTTTTCTCCCCAAAGTCCTTCGCCTCTTGCCTCTGCTTTTTTCTCAATTTGTTTGAAGAGGTCTTGGTATTTCACATCTGGAGGGAAACTTGCCGCATGGGCAAAGCCATATCTTAGGAGAATCCCGTTAAACATCTTGCTTTCGATTTCTCCAATTGTTGGGTTTTTAAGAGAAGTAGGTTTTTCTAGCCAAATGTATCTTAGTAGACGATTGTACCTATCAGTAGTTGATACATCTTTTTCCAAATAAACCTTTTTGCCTGTTAAATTTTTCTTGGTAAAGTTTGATGCTTCCTTGCCAAAATATTGGACAGGTTTGTTAGGGTGAACTGTCTCTGGTGTGTCAACTCCAATCATCCTTAGCTTGTAGCTTTTTCCTTGGATATCTACCTTTACAGTATCTCCGTCTATAACATGGGTAATGGTTGCTTCTGTAAGCTTGTCATCTTCTGGCTGAGCTTCGGTGTTGTTGGTTTCTTCTTGGTTTTCATTTTCATCTTTGCTAGGAATTTCTTCTTTTGGTGGGTTATTTTCTTTTTTAGCTTTTAAGCCGACAGCCTCATCGAGGTCGTATCTATCATAGTAGACAACAGGTTTGTTGGCGTAAGCCTTATCTACTGTCAAGCTTTGGCAGGAAATAATAAGTCCCATAAGTAGAAATATTTTCTTAATTGATTTCATAAGGGCTCCTTTAATCTTTTTTTATATTATACCATAAATTAGTAAAGCTTTTCCTTGGTTAGATTTTATTATATAATTAGATAAAGGAGTTTATATGAACAAATTATTAGATCTTTATTTAACTTTTGCAAGGCTCGGGCTTTTTACCTTTGGTGGGGGCTATGCCATGTTGCCACTTTTGGAAAGAGAAGTTGTAGAAAAGAAAAAATGGGCGAGCCATGAGCAGATTTTGGACTACTATGCTATTGGTCAATCAACCCCTGGCATAATTGCTATTAATACATCAACCTTTTGTGGGCACAATGTTTGTGGCAATATAGGTGGGATTGTTGCAAGCCTAGGTTTTATTACTCCATCTATAATCATAATCAGCCTAATAGCAAAATTTCTAAAAAGCTTTAGTCACCTTGCTTTAATCCAACATGCTTTTGTAGGGATTAGGATAGCAGTTTGTGCTCTAGTTTTTTATTCAGTTATCAATATGGTCAAAAAGGATGCTAATACTTTTCTGAAGTTTTCTATCTTTCTCATAACATTTTTTGCCATAGCAGTTCTTTCAATTTCTCCTATAATTCTTGTGATGGGAGTTGCGATTTTTGGAATTCTCCTAGGAAGGGGCAGAAAAAATGCTTAGATTAATATTTGAATTTTTCAAGGTGGGACTTTTTGCCGTTGGTGGTGGAATGGCGACTATTCCATTTCTTTATGACTTGGGAGAAAAGTTTGGATATTTTTCGAATGAAGAACTACTTGATATGATAGCAGTATCAGAATCAACACCAGGAGCTATTGGGATAAATATGTCAACCTATGCAGGAATAAACGCCTATGGCTTGTGGGGTGGTATTTTTGCAACAATTTCCCTAATTACAGGACCTGTTATAATAATTTTAATTATAGCAGGAGCTATGGATAAATTCAAATCCTCTAAGCTAGTAAAAGATGCCTTCTTAACCCTAAGACCTGCAACAGCTGGACTAATCCTTGGAGCCATGAGTTCGGTGCTAGTAGTTACCTTATTTAACCTAGAAGCTTTCAAGCAAACCTCCAATATATTAAGCTTATTAAGACCAATTCCCTCAATAATATTTTTGGTATTCTTGACGACTCTTCTAAAAGTCAAAAAGATAAACCCAATCCTAATAATCATAGCTGGAGCAATCTTAGGAATTTGTCTTAAACTTTGATTTGGGTATAAATTTAAGCAGAAGATACTAAGGAGGTTTTATGTTAGTTTATATAGCAGGAAGTGGAGCTATGGGCTCTACTATTGGTTATCATATAGAAAAAAATACAGCTAGTGAAGTAATATTGTTGGATTATTGGAAAGATCATATTGACAAAATCAATGAAAATGGTCTTAAAGTTTCTGGAAAAGTCGAAGATACTATAAAAATCAAAGCTATGAAGCCAGAAGAAGCTAGAAAGAAGGCTGACCTAGTTGTGGTAATGACAAAGTCAATGGCATTAGAGGCAATGATGGAAGCTATAAAGGATATAATAGGGGAAGATACTCAGATTCTTTGCCTATTAAATGGAATGGGTCATGAAAAAATCTTGGGAAAATTTGTAGACAAAAGCCAAATAAATATGGGTGTTACAATCTGGGCGGCTGGCATGAAGGCAGCTGGAGAAGTAGAAATTACAGGAAAGGGAACAATAGACGTTCAAAACATTGGAGGTAATGAGAAAGCTGGAAGGGAAATTGCAAAGCTCTTGGATGAGGCTGGTCTTAAGGCAACCTATGATGAGAATGTAATGTATGCAATCTGGAGAAAAGTTATGGTAAATGGCACAATGAACTCCATGACGGCTCTTATGGAATGTACTATAGGAGAATTTTTTGCATCAAAGGATGCAGATAAGATTATTGGTGAAATAGTTCGAGAATTTGTGGAAGTTGCTAGGGCTGAGGGGCTCGATATGGATAAGGAAAAGATGATTTCATACATCTATCAAACATCCGAGGAAGTAAAAAATCACTACCCATCAATGTACCAAGACCTCATAGAAAGAAATAGAAGGACAGAAATCGACTTTATAAATGGGGCTGTAGTAGCTAAAGGAAATGTTCATAAAATAGCTACTCCGTATAACAAGATACTAACCCAATTAATCCACGCCAAGGAGGATATTAGAGGGGCTAAATAAATATAAAATATATGAAGCCTACCGAGCTTGTTGGAAAGCAAAAGCTTCGGTAGGCCTTTTTGGACTTTTAGAAGAGCTAGGGGGATTTATTTAGAAGTTTGATAAGGATAAGCTCGATACACTTGACCTCATAGATTTGATAGTAGGTCAGAACTTTGGACAAAGTCTGGCTATACCTACGTTAGGCTAAGCATACTCTTAGTCGGCATCCTATTTAAAAGACTTAAAACAAAATATGGTAAGAAAAAAGAACCGACCGAGCGGTTCTTTTGATTTGCTATTTTCTTCGTATAAGCTTGGCAACTTCTCCTAGGACAAGTGGGATTAGGGAAAGAATTAGCACAGGAATCCACTCCCAAGTTAGGGATACTACTTCAAAAAGCTTTGTTAGGACTGGGATATACATTACAACTAAGAGGAGGGCAAAGGATAGGAGGGTTGCCTTTATTAGTTGAGGATTTGATGTAAATCCTAATTCCTTTAGGGTAAATTTGTTTGACCTAACTGAGAAAGCTCTTAGGAGTTCGCTGGTAATTAGGGTTGCAAATACCATGGTGTGAGCTCCTTCGATTGAGTTAGGGAAGATCCATTTTAGTCCAACTAGGTAGGCAAAAAGGACTGCTACCGTTATATAGATTGATTGAGAAATAAGGTTTGTTCTTGTTTCTCCTGATATTATTGATTCTCTTGGATCTCTTGGGTCTTCTTCCATGATTCCTGGTTCAGCTGGTTCAACGCCTAGGGCGAGGGCTGGGAAGGCATCTGTTACAAGGTTTAGCCACAAGAGTTGGATTGGGGTAAGAGGACTAGGAAGACCAAATAGGATTGATAGGAATACTATTAGGACTTCTGCTATGTTACAAGATAGGAGGAAGGATACAAATTTTTTGATATTTGCAAATATCACTCTTCCTTCTTCTACTGCATTTACAATTGTTGCGAAGTTATCGTCGACAAGAATCATATCAGCAGTATCTTTGGCAACGTCAGTTCCTGTAATTCCCATAGAAATTCCTATATCTGCATTTTTGATTGCTGGAGCATCATTTACTCCATCACCAGTCATTGCTACAATCTCTCCATTCTGTCCAAAGGCCTTTACTAGTTGAACCTTGTTTTCTGGAGATACTCTAGCAAAAATTCTCTTGGTCTTAACTATTTCACGAATTTCTTCCTCTGTCTTATCATTTAGCTCACTTCCTTGCATAGCTTGGTCACGACTTGTTGCAATACCAAGCTCTTTGGCGATGGCAAGGGCAGTTTCAAAATAATCTCCCGTAATCATAACAACATCAATACCAGATTCGTGACATTCTTTTACAGCTGCCTTGGCTTCTGGTCTTGGTGGGTCGATCATTCCTGTAAGTCCAACAAAAACCATATCATATTCGATGTTTTCACTTGTAAGCTCTGTTTCAAGTGTTTCCATTGGCTTAAAGGCATAGGCCATCACACGGAGAGCAGAACTTGCAAGATCTGTATTTTTCTTTAGGGCTTTTTTCTTTAGTTCGTCAGTAAAGTCAACCACCTTGCCATCAACAAGAGTTTTTGAACATTTACCTATTACAATATCTGGTGCACCCTTGGTAAATCCATAATACTCTCCTTCTTGCTCATGGAAGGTTGTCATCATTTTTCTTGTAGAATCGAATGGGATTTCGTCAAGTCTTGGGTGTTTTTCGTTTAGGTTTTCTTGGTTTATATTCCATTTCTCAGAGAAAGTTAGCATGGCTCCCTCTGTTGGATCTCCAGTAATCTTGTAAACATCACCCTCTCTAGTTAGGTTAGCATCGTTACAAAGACTTGCTATTGTCATGAGGAGTTTGATTTGCTCGTGGTTATCTACAACATCTCCATTAGAATCTCTGATATCTCCCTTAGGTTCATAGCCAGATCCTTCAACTTCAAACTCATCTCCGTTGGTGTAGACCTTGGTGATGGTCATTTCATTTTGGGTAAGGGTTCCTGTCTTATCTGAGCATATTACTGTAGTTGAGCCTAGAGTTTCTACTGAAAGAAGGTTTTTAACTATAGCCTTTCTCTCTGCCATCCTGTTCATACCAATAGATAGGACGATAGTTACAACTGCCGTTAGTCCTTCAGGGATTGCTGCTACTGCAAGAGATACGGCAACCATGAAGTTATCCAGAAGTTTCATCTCTGATCTGAAATAGCCTACTACAAAAACAAGGATACATACAATCACAACAAGAACGGCCAAAAGTTTGGATAATTTATTTAATTGTTTTTGCAAAGGGGTGTCCTTGGCTTCGACATTTTCAAGACTTGTGGCAATCTTACCTATTTCTGTATCGTGGCCAGTTGCTGTAACAAGTCCCTTGCCGTGGCCATAGGTTACTATTGATGAGGAGAAGGCATAGTTATCCCTATCTCCAATACCTACCTCACTATCAAAGACCTTGCTGAAGTCTTTTTCTACAGCTACGGATTCTCCTGTAAGAGAAGATTCATCGATTTGGAGGTTGCTTGATTCCAAAAGCCTCATATCGGCTGGGATGATATCTCCAGTTTCTATTACAACAACATCTCCAGGAACGAGTTCATCAGCCTTTACTTTTTTTCGTAAACCATCTCTTATGATGGTCGCTTCAGGCGAACTCATTCTTTGTAGGGCGGCTACAGAATCTTCTGCACGTCCTTCTTGGATAATTGACATAATAGCGTTAATTACAACTATAGCAACAATAATCACTGCCTCTATGGCATCTCCTGTAAAGGCTGACACTATTGCAGCTATTACAAGAAGGATTACCATAGGGTCTGCTAATTGGTCGATGATTTTTTTGACAAGAGACTTCTTATCAGACGACTCTATCCTATTTGGGCCGAATTTCTCGAGTCTTTTTCTTGCCTCATCGGAAGTAAGACCACGATTTGGGTCGCTATTATGTTTTTTGATTACTTCATTTAAACTTCCTTTATAGTCCATAATTCCTCCATAAAAATTTGCAAAAGATATAAAAAAAACTTTTGGCAAATAAATGCCAAAAGTCTTGCCACCTTGAGGGGTTTATTTAACCGGGATAATTCCGTTCTGACGATTAAATAATTGGGCTACTCCCTTTTGCTTATTTATATTATATAATAAATTTAATGATTTACAAGCTTATTTTTGGATAAAAGCAAGAAGCAGCTCGTAAAGCCCCCTTAGTCCATCCTCGTGAGTTCTCTCGTAGCCGTGGCTTGCAGCAACTCCACTTCCCACAAGGGCATGGCGAAAGTCGTTATCGCTTGCCACAGCACAAGATGCATCTGAGCCATAGTAAGGATAAATATCAAGCCCATAGGCTAAGTCCAAATCTTTGGCTATAGCTACTAGCTCGTTGGTCAAATCGTAGTTGTAAGGACCTGAAGAGTCCTTAGCACAAATTGAAACCATTGTTTCATCGCAAGCTAAATCATCATAGACAACTCCCATATCAACGGCTACCATATCTCTTATTCCCTTAGGATGTCCACTAGCAGCCCCGTGGCCTACTTCTTCATAAATTGTAAAGGTCATGTAGAGGGGTCTATTTATCTGGATATTTTTATCCTTGATTTCCTTAGCGAGAGCAAGGAGAACTCCTGCACTTGCCTTATCATCCAAATGGCGAGACTTGATAAAGCCGTTGTCTATTCTAAATCTAGGGTCAAGAGATATGAAATCTCCGTTGGAGATTCCTAAAGACTTGGTTTCTTCAGCTGATTTTGTCAAAGCATCAACTACAACTTCCATGGTTGTATCATCTCTTTTAGCCTCTTTAGGGTCAGATGAGCCATGAACTGCTGGTTCGTTTAGCCTAAAAACTCCTGTAAATTCCTTGCCAAATCTTGTGTGAATAACCACATTTTCGCCTTCAGCATAGGAAAAAGGATAGCCTCCCAGATTTGTAACTTTAAGCCTACCATTTTCCTTTACACTTCTTACCATAAGTCCTAGGGTATCAATGTGGGCAGAAAGCAAAAGTCCATTAGAATCCCCCTCGACAATAGGCACTACAACATTGCCCTTGTTGGTTTGGTAGGGCTTATAGCCGAGCTTGGTAAATTCATCTAGTAAATATTTTTCGGCATATTTGGTAAATCCTGTTGGGGAAGGGGTAGTTACAAGGTCTTTTATATAGGTTGTTATTGTTGATATTTCCATATTTTCTCCTTATCGTCCGCTTGAAGATGAAGCTAGTTCTAAATCTTTGATATTATTTAAGGCTAAGCATAGGCCAACTAGAGCCTCTGTGTATTTTTCATCCAAAACTCTCAATTCGTATTGGTCAGTTAGAGAGAAGATTTTCTTGCTTACTTCTCCTATAAGTTTTCCTTTGTAGTAAATTTCAAATTCATAATCCCAAAAGTTCCCCTTGAGACTAATCTTTCCATCCTCCATTAAAACGTCAATTGACTTTCTAAATAAAGCAAGGTTGGACTTTATGGTCATATCCCTTTTAGCTTCATCTTTGAAGTTTATATAATAAATGGGAAGAAAAGACAGGAGTTTTCGTTTTATTGTAAAAATCTCCTCATCATTTTTGTAAGAAACCCTAGCCTCATAGCCTAAAAATTTGAAGGTTTGGTCGACAAAAAACGCATTTTTGCCATCCTCATCTAGGATTGGATAGTGGTCTGTTATCTTGAAAAATTTTTCCTTAAAATAATATTTTTTCATAATAATTCCTTTTATTTTCTATTATACCCAAGATATAAACCCTAGTTTACCTTAAAGAATCTCTCAAAATAAGTTTGGGTTTGGTTTTTTGTATCTTCTTTTCATTACCTCCATCAATTTTTCTGATAAGACTTTGGATGGCGTATTCACCAAGCTTTTCATAAGGGAAGTCCACAGTTGTAAGGGCTGGATTTATTAGAGAAGAGATTTCATAATTACCAAAGCCTGCCACAGAAATATCTTCAGGAATCCTTATGTTTTTTTCTCTTAGAGCCTCTATTATACCAAAGGCTATATTGTCGGTTGCCCCTAGGTATAGGGTTGAATTTTCTCGATCTAAGATATCTTTGGCCTTCTCGTAGGCGGTTTTTTTGGTAAAATCAAACCTGTGATGGTTGAGTTTGATGCTAGTTCCTCTTAGAGCGTCGAAAAATCCCTCGAATCTTTTGCCAACAGCATGGTCATAACTTCCTACATCAAAATAGCTTATTTCCTCATGGTTGAGATTTTTGATATAGGAGCCCATAAGGAGCCCAGCCTCATAATCATCAGCAAAAATCGATGTATGGGAAGGAAGATCTTGACCAAAGATGACTAGGGGCATGGATAAATTATCGATTGCCTTCATGTGCTTATCAGTAAGGTCTGAAGCAAAGAGGATTATCCCATCAACATTTAGCCTTTGCATTTCATAAATAATCCTAACTTCCTCATCCATATCGTCATTAGAACAGGCGATTAGCATGGAGTAGGGGGTTGTTTTTAGGTAAAGATTTATAGAGTTTAGGGCGGTGTTTTTGGTGTAACCTATAAAATTAGGAATTATCACACCGATTGTGTTAGTCCTAGAGCTTTTTAGGTTCCTCGCATAGGAGTTTGGTATGTATCCGATTTCATCTATAGCTTCTTTGATTTTCTTTTTTGCTGAATCACTAACAGAGCCTTGGTTTAAGTATCTGGATATAGTTGATTTAGAAAAACCAGTTTTCTTAGCGATGTCATTTATATTTGCCATAAATTCCTCCATTCTTATAATAACAAATAAATAAAAATTATAAAAATCATTTGACAAGGTAAACGTTTTTTGCTATATTAAAGTAAATGGAACCGTTCCCGATTTTATTAAGTAATTATAAGGAGAAATTATGGATTACAAAAAAGCAGTAGATGAAGCCATTAAGGCTGCTGGAGGAAGAGCCAATATTTCCTCTGTTGCCCATTGTGCAACTAGGTTAAGGATTGAGGTCTATGATAAGGAAAAGATAGATATGGCTCTTGCCAATTCTTGTGAGGGCGCAAAAGGGGCTATGTTCAATGAAGGTCAGCTACAAATTATTTTTGGAACTGGAAGTGTCAATAAGGTTTATGATGCCTATGAGGATATGGAAAAGGAAGATGATGATTTTTCTAAAATTCACGATAAGGCTGTTGCTAACAAGGCGAAAAACCAACAAAATCCTTTCAAAAGAGCTATAAAGACTTTTGGTGATGTATTTGTTCCGATAATCCCAGTTCTTGTTGCGACAGGACTTTTTATGGGAGTGAGAGGGTTGTTGACTCAAAAAGAAATTCTTGCCCTTTTTTCTATGACACCAGAGACTGTTCCACAAAACTTCTTGATGTGGACACAAATCTTAACTGATACAGCCTTTGCTTTCTTGCCAGCTCTTGTAGCTTGGTCAGCTTTTAAAGTTTTTGGTGGAAGTCCAGTTATAGGAATTGTTTTGGGCTTGATGCTTGTCCATCCAAATCTTCCTAATGCCTACCAAGTGGCTAGTGGTGATGCAAGCCCTATAATCATGTTTGGCTTTATACCTGTTGTAGGATACCAAGGCACAGTCCTTCCAGCTTTTATTTCAGGATTCATCGGAGCTAAGCTTGAAAGAGGATTAAGGAAGTTCATTCCAGATAGTCTGGATCTTCTTCTTACTCCTTTCTTGGTTTTAGCAATTATGAGTGTATTATCTCTCTTTGCAATAGGACCTGTATTTCACCAACTTGAAGTTGTCGTTCTTGAGGCAACTAAATGGGCCTTGGGGCTACCTTTTGGTATAGCAGGAATTGTTATAGGAGGTCTCCAACAACTAATAGTAGTTACAGGTATCCACCATATCTTTAACTTCCTCGAGGTTCAACTTTTGGCAGACAACGGAAGAAATGCCTTCAATGCTCTTTTATCAGCAGCGACAGCAGGCCAAGCAGGGGCAGTCCTTGCAGTAGCAGTCAAGACTAAGGATAAGAAGATTAAACAAATTGCCTATCCATCAGCTCTTTCTGCAGCCTTAGGAATTACAGAACCAGCAATCTTTGGTATCAACCTAAGATTTGTTAAGCCTTTTGTCATGGCTATGGTTGGTGGAGCAACAGGAGGATTTTTCGCATCAATCTTTAAACTAGCAGGAACAGGAATGGCAGTTACAGTTATTCCAGGTACACTTTTGTACCTTGATAACATTTTAATGTATCTATTAATGCTAATAATTTCAGCTGGAGTAGCCTTTGTTTTGACCTATATTTTTGGATACTCAGACAAGATGCTAAAAGCTGAATAGAAATAGGAAATAGGAAACCTGTTAGGTAGTTACTATTAATTACCTAGCAGGTTATTTTTATATTTACTTACCATTAGCCAGAAAGCTTACTTATAGATTTGAATTTTACTACCTCCCTAGTAAGGAGCGAAAGCTAAGTTGAGAATCAGAATTTGCAAGTTGTTATTTTCCAATTTTAAAAAATTGTTAATAATCTTATCATTTATTTTATATTCAGCCAAAATATTATTCAATCGTTGACAATAACTAGGATAAGATGTAAAATTTTCTTAAGTTAGGGGAGGGTGATTTTGCCAGCCCCTTTGATTGTGTAAGGAAGGTTATTATGCAGAAAAATTTTATAAAAAGAGCTTATGATAAGTCCTTAGAAAATCCTGCTTTTATTTTGTCTATGGGGTTTTTAATCCTCATTAGTTGCGGAGGCTTGATTTTGACAACTCCATTCGTAACTCAAGGGGGGATTAGAACAGGGATTATCGACTCATTTTTTGTTGCAGCAAGTGCCTCTTGTGTTACAGGGCTTAGTCCTGTAAATACTGGTTATTATTGGAATACTTTTGGCCAAGTTGTAATTATTATCCTAATCCAGATAGGGGGTCTTGGAATTATGACACTCGCTTCCCTCATTCCCCTACTTCTTAGGAAAAAAATAGGAATTAAGTCAAGGCAAATTCTCAAAGAGCAACTAAACGTAGAAAGCATGGCAGGGATGATTAAACTCTTTAAATATGTTCTTGTTTTTACTTTGCTTGTTGAGGGAGCAGGAGCCTTGTTTTTGGCTATAAGGTTTATCCCCAACTATGGTCTAGTAAAGGGGATTTGGTATTCAATTTTCCATTCTATTTCAGCTTTCTGCAATGCTGGTTTTGATATTATGGGAGATTCTATTTATCCGCTTAGAAAAGATGTCCTAGTCAATACCACTATTATGGTTCTTATAATAACTGGTGGTTTGGGCTTTATGGTTACTAGTGAACTTTTTTATAAGAGAAATTTCAAGAAAATTTCCACCAATTCCAAGTTTGTTTTGATAATAAACTTAGTCTTGATTTTGGTTGGGGCTTTCGGATTTTTTGCTCTTGAATCAATTCAGGGAGGAGTTCTTGAAAAAGAGGGGATATTAGGTTCTATAACAGAGTCTTTCTTTCAATCTGTATCTGCAAGAACTGCTGGATTTTATTCGGTAAAACTAGGAAACATTAAAGACTCTACTTCGCTTTTGCTTATTGGACTAATGTTTATAGGAGGCTCTCCTGGATCAACTGCAGGAGGTATAAAAACAACAACCTTTGGGGTCTTAGTTCTTGCAACTTATTCAGTTATGAAAAAGCAAAAAGAGCCAGTAGTTTTTAATAGGCACATAAGTGATGAGTCTATCAAAAAAGCCTTGTCAATTTTTACCATCTCTTTTGCTATAGTGCTACTTGTAACATTTATCATAACAATCACAGATGGATTCCCTCTTATAGATATCCTTTATGAAACGGTATCAGCTCTTGCTACTGTGGGGGCAAGCAGGGGAATTACTGAAAATTTGTCAAATATAGCGAAAATTCTCATAGGTTTGTGTATGTACTTGGGCAGGATTGGCCCTATGACTATGGCCTTTGCCTTTGGACTAAAGGCAGATGATAATTTGATAAGGTATCCAGAAAGTTTTATTAGTTTAGGTTAGGAGATATTATGGAAAAAAATGTTATCGTTCTAGGACTTGGTAGGTTTGGATATGCAGTTGCCACCAAGCTTTTTGAAAAGGGAATTTATGTAACGGCTGTAGATTCTAATTACAAAAAGGTAGAAAAAATTGCGAATTTTGTATCAAGTGCAGCTCAGGGAGATATCACAGAAGAACTTGCTATGAAATCTCTTGGCATAAGCAATTATGATGTAGCCGTTATTGCAACAGGAACAGATATAGAAGCTTCGATTGAGGCGACTCTAATATGCAAGGACTGTGGAGTTGAGAAAGTTATAGCCAAGGCAACCAGCCAATCGCACGCAAGAATACTAAAGAAAATTGGAGCTGACCAAATAGTTTATCCAGAACTTGATACTGGAGAAAGATTAGCAAGATCTATTGCTGGCTCTAACCTTCTTGAGCTTGTTCAATTTTCTAATGATTTTTCACTAATAGAAATCAAGGCACACGAAGATTGGGTTGGCAAGACTTTGATAGAATTGGACTTTAGAAAATCTTACAAGATGAATGTGGTGGCCTTCGAGAGAAATGGAGCTATGATTATGGATATAGATCCAAATTTAAAAATCCAAGAAGAAGATGTCTTGGTTCTTATAGGCGATAATGAAAACGCTAAAGAACTCGAAGAAAATACCTAATTAGGAAAACGTGATAAAGACAGAGGTATTAATAAAAATAAAATAGAAAAATATCGAGAAAAAGTTTGCATAAAATTTTATATAGTGTTATAATAGAATCAGCTATTAAATAGCTAGGTTTTTCATTATTAATTCCTTATAGTTTTCCCTTTAGAAAACTAGGACTAACTTATTCTTTTCTATATGAGAAAGAGCCGAGAGGGGCTCTTTTTCTGTGCCTAAATTTGAAGAAGGAAAAGATTGGGTATAATATCAAAAAGAGTAAAGAAAGTGAGGGATTTTATGTACAATCCATATTCTTTTGGCTATATGTTTTATGACAAGACGTATTTTCTTGTTATAATTGGGTTTGTAATTTCTATGATTGCCCAAGCCAATATCCAAAAAGCTTTTAACAAATATAGCAAAATTAAATCAAAAAAATCAATTACAGGTTACGAGGCTGCCAAGTACATCCTTGATGTGAATGCCTACAATGATATTTCTATAAAAAAGGTTGGGGGAAGTTTGTCTGATTATTTTAATCCCCTTAGCAAACAAGTTGCCCTATCAAATGATTCTTTCACAGATACATCTATTGCTTCAATAGCAGTTGCGGCCCACGAATGTGGTCATGTCATCCAATACAAGGAGGGCTACCTTCCACTAAGGTTGAAGTCTTGGATGGTTCCTGCGGTAAATTTTGGATCTAAATTATCATTTCCTATCCTACTTTTGGGAATATTTCTATCCCAACAGAGGCTCCTAGATCTTGGACTCATTTTGTTTTCCTTGGTCTTGCTGTTTCAACTTGTAACACTTCCTGTTGAGTTTGATGCTTCAAGAAGGGCGGTAAAAGTTATTGAGACTAGTGGGATGCTTGTAGGAGATGAAGTTACGGCAGCAAGAGCTATGTTGAGGGCTGCAGCCTACACTTATGTGGCAGCAACCTTATCAACTGCCCTCCAATTCCTAAGGCTCTTCATCCTCTATGGAAACAGAAATAGCAGGAGAGATTAACTTCTCTCCTGGAGCTTTCTTGCAAACAATTTTGCTAAATAGTACAATTTTACTAGGAATCATTAGCGGTTCTTATTTTTAAAAAGAAAAGGTCAGAGATAGTCAATGAGAATTGGCTTTAAATATAGAAAGAGTGGTGGATTATGGCAGGTCTTACTTCAGAAATCGAAAGATTTCTCAAAATGATGCTAGAGGATTCTGGCGATGGAATGCTAGAAATAGGAAGAAATGATTTGGCAACTCGTTTTGATTGTGCCCCAAGCCAAATTAATTATGTTTTATCGACAAGGTTTACTCCCTACAATGGCTATGTTATTGAGAGTAAGCGAGGTGGCAATGGCTTTATTAAAATCATTACTGTTGTTGATGAAGATTCCTATGTTTCCTATTTGATAGAGAATCTAAAGAAAAATATGAGTCAAAATAATGCAGACAGCTTGTTTAAGGACTTACTTAGAAGAGAATATTTTACAGAAAATGAGTATATAATGGCAAGGTATGCTACAAGCGATAAGGCTCTTTCTGGCATTTGTGATGTTAAAGAAAGAAATTCTATAAGATCTGATATTATAAAAAATATCTTGCTTAGTCTAATGGCGAGGAGTAACTAATATGAAATGTGATAAATGTTATAAGGAAGCAACTGTAACGGTTAAGGCGATTATAAATGGTAGAGAAAAAGACTTCCACCTTTGCAATGATTGTGTAAAGAAATTTACAGATGTTGGCGTGGATGAGGATGGAAATGTAAAGCCTGGCCTTACAAGTCTTGACAAGGAAAATATAGAAAGCCTAATCGGCCAATTCATGCCAAGTCTTGAAGAAGTTATAGATTCCTATTATGAATACAAATTTAATGAAACAAATTTTGCATATGATGTTATAGCAAATCTTGGCGATGAAGTTTGCCCAACATGTGGAAATTCTTCATCCAATATAAGAAATGGGATTTTTGGTTGCCCTGATTGTTATAGGCTTGATAAAAAACTTACAGAAAAACTTTTGAGATCTTATAATAATTATTCGACCTATCAAGGAAAGTTTCCGAGAAAACAAAGAGAGATTAGAGAGCTTGGGATAAGGATTAAAAACCTCCAGGATAAACTTCAAATTTCCGTGCAGATAGAAGATTATGAAGAGGCTGCGACAATAAAAGAGCAAATAGAAGATTTGACTGGCAGGGTGAGTCACTGATGGAGTACACAAAAGATATAATCCTTGAGTCTAACTTAACCCTTAGAAGAAATATCGAAGGCTTCGATTTCCCAGCTTCTATGAGCCTTGAAGATAGCCTAAAAATTGTTGAAATTTTTAGGGGAATTTATGGGGACAAGCTAGTTTTATTGGAGGACTTGGATGAAAATACTAAGGAAAGTCTGATTAAATCCTTTGTCCTCACGGAAGATGTTGACAAGAAACTTGCCCAAATCGCCTTAGTTTTTGATGATGATTATATTTTGACGATAAATGATAGGGACCATGTAGCTATAAACATCAGAAATTTCAATCTCGATGCCAAAAAAGCTTACAAGATTGCTGGAGAAGTTGAAAAAACTCTTGATGAAACTTTAGATTTTGCCTTCACTCCCGATTTGGGATATCTTTGCCAAGATGCTAGAAATGCGGGAGCAGGTCTTGAGATTTTTGCTAAGGTATTTCTCTTTGCCCTGGTCGATGATGATAAGGCTTATTTTGGTCTAAAGCAGAGTCTAATCCATGAGGGGATCTACATTAGCAAGTTTTTGCCTAAGTATTATAAGCGTTTTGCTGATGATATATATCTTATTAAGAATGTTGGTAATTATAGAAAGAACCTTAATGAATATATAGGAACTTTTGAAAAAAACATGGACATTCTCGTAAGAAATGAGAGAAGGTTTAGAAGAGACTATATGCACCTAAACCATATAAGAAATGAAGAAATAGAAGATTATATTAATATAATGGTCAACAACATTAAGGGAGGCTTTGCCAAAAGTCTCGACCTTATGGCGAAAAACCTCTACGGGCTTAAAAAATATAGGGCCTTGGGCTTTGATACTGATTTTTCTGGGCAAGAGCTTGACTATTTGTTATATAATTTGGAAAAGAATAAATACAAGGGAAATAGGAATGAGGAAAGATACCTTTTTCTCGAAGAATATATTAAGGAGAGATGATGGAAAATAATGGATTAAATAAGCTCACCTCACAGGCAAGAAGAGAGTCTTATTCCTTAAACCATGACTATATAGGAAGCGAACACCTGCTTTTGGCCTTGATGAAAACAGGCTCTCTTGCAAGTGAGGCTCTAATAGCCAGTGGGGCAAATTATGATCTTTTTAGATCAATTGTAATAAACAACATAGGTAGGGGTAGCTCTCAAAGACCAGCTACAGAATTTTCTAAGAAGGTAAGGCAGATTTTTGAAGAAGCAAGAAATATAGCCTTGGTTAACAAAATTCCAACCCCTAGAGAAGAAGACGTTCTAATGGCAATAATAAATGATGATGATTCTTTCACCAATCTTATGTTTTTGCTTTCTGGTCTTGATAAGGAGAGCGTAGGAAAAAATTTAAAGAAACTTATGGTAAAAGGAAAGACTGATAAAGTTTCTGAATTAGGACTTTCTGAAAATGTAAGTAAATTTACTAATAATCTTAATGAGATGGCAAAGGCTGGAAAGATTGACCCGGTTATTGGTAGAAATGATGAAATTCAAAGGTTGATTCAAATTCTTATGAGAAGAAGAAAGAATAATCCAATCCTTATTGGACCTCCAGGTGTTGGAAAAACTGCTATAGCAGAAGGTCTTAGTCAAAGGATTGAAGAAGGTAGTGTTCCTGATATTATCAAGGGAAAGACAATCCTAAGCCTTGATTTAGCAAGCCTTATAGCAGGAAGTAAGTATAGGGGAGACTTTGAGGACAGACTTAAAAAATTATTTGAAGAAATTGAAAAAAGAGATGATGTAATTTTATTTATTGATGAATTTCATATGGTTCTTGGAGCTGGAGCATCTGAAGGGTCAATGGATGCTGCAAATATCCTAAAGCCAATCCTTGCCAGAGGTGATGTGCAGATAATGGGAGCTACAACCATTGACGAATATAGAAAACACGTTGAAAAAGATTCGGCTCTAAGCCGTCGTATGCAACCAATCCAAGTTGATGAACCAAGCCTTGAAGATACAAGAAAAATAATAAAGGGCTTGAAAGACAAATATGAAAAGCATCACGGAGTTGAAATTAGCGATGAAGCGATAAAGGCTGCGGTAGACCTATCTTCTAGGTACATCACAGATAGGTTCTTGCCAGATAAGGCTATAGACTTGATTGATGAAGCTAGTGCTAAATTAAGGATACAAGCTTTTGAAAAATCTGATAATAATAATTCCTATGAAGAAAAACTCGAAGAACTTAACAAGGAAAAAGAAAACGCCGTAAGAGAGCAGGACTTTGAAAGAGCGGCAGAACTTAGAGATAAAATCAACCAAGCCAAGTTTGACTTGGAAGTTGAGAAAGAAAAGGAAAAAACTAATAAGAGAGAGCTTTTCATCAGCTATGATGACCTTGCAAGTATAGTAGCAAGTTGGTCTAAAGTTCCTGTAGAAAAACTCACAGAAGATGAAAAGGAAAAGTATGCCAACCTAGATAAGGATTTGAAATTAAATGTCGTAGGTCAAAAAGAAGCTATAGACTCAGTTGCTAAATCCATAAAGAGGGCAAGAGTTGGCCTAAAAGATCCAAAAAAACCAATCGGCTCCTTTATATTTGTGGGACCAACAGGAGTGGGAAAGACCTATCTAGCCAAGACCCTTGCCAAAGATCTCTTTGGTTCAGAAGATAAGCTAATAAGGATGGACATGAGTGAATACATGGAAAAATTCGCTGTATCAAGACTTGTAGGCTCTCCACCAGGCTATGTTGGCTACGAAGAAGGTGGTCAACTTACAGAAGCAGTAAGGACAAACCCATATTCTGTAGTTCTCTTTGATGAAATTGAAAAAGCCCACCCAGATATCTTCAACCTACTTCTACAAATTTTAGATGATGGAAGACTAACGGACGGTCAGGGAAGAACTGTAGACTTCAAAAATACCATAATAATTATGACAAGCAATGTTGGAGTTAGAAGCTTAAGTCAAACTAAGACAATAGGTTTTGAACTTGGAAATGAGAAAAAAATAGAAGAAGAAAGAAGTGTAGAGCTTATCCAAAAAGCTGTAAAAGACTCCTTTGCTCCAGAATTTATAAATAGGCTTGACCAAGTTATTATGTTTAAGCCACTTGGGGAGAAAGAAATCGAAGAAATAACAGGATTGATGCTTGAAAAAACCAGAAAAAGGCTAAATGAAATCGACCTAGATATCAAATACGACCAAAAGTTGGAAAGACTTTTAGCCAAAGAGGGTTTCGACCCAGAATACGGGGCAAGACCACTAGAACGCCATATAACAAAAATGATAGATGATAGGCTGGCAGAGGATATCCTTAATGGAAAACTTGATCGTAATGAGACAATCAGGATTTCTGTAAGAAAAGACAAGCTAGTCTTTAGAAACATAAGCAAGGAAAGCAAAAATAAGCAAAGCAAAAAAGAAAAAGTAGAAGTCTAAATAAAAGTAGTAAAATGGCAAAGTCAAAAGCTTTGCCATTTTTTTAAAACTTTCCAACTAGTGAAATTTCACACTGCAAAAAAATATGGTTTTTTCTGTACCGTTTTCCCAATTTTAGGTATGGAAAAATAAAAAAATATAATAATTTTCAAGAATATTTACATAAAAAAATTTAAGTATTACTAAGGTATTTATTAAATTCTTATATATCTTTATTAGGGCAATTAAAGTTTTGATTAAAGCGAAATCAATGCTTATACAGAAAAATAATTTTATCATAGAAGAATATTTTATAAGAAATACTTAGGAATAAGGGGCTTATTAATAGATATTGACCATATAAAAGAATGAGAATAAAAAAATAAAATTACATAATAATGCAAAAATACTTGTACACTTTCACAAAAAGGACTTCCATTTTATTCTAATTTAATGTATAATATATCTTACAGAAACTAATAACGTTTTCACTATAGAAAACGAAGGGAGGATTTATATGAACAACAAATTTAAAGCTTTAATGGCTTTATCACTAGCGGCGGTTTTGACTGCTTGTGGTGGAAAAGGTGCCGATAAGGCAGATGACAAAGCTGCGGCTGAGCCAGGAGATGTTGCTGGCAAAATTACAGTTCAAGTAGAAAAGGACTGGATGGACTATTATAAAAAAGCAGCTGATAGGGTAAAGGAAAAATTCCCTAAGGCAGAAATCGAACTAAAAGAAATTGGATCTTTTGATCACTTAGATGTTATAGATCAAACAGATGCAAGCAATAAGGACGTAGCAGATGTTTTTGCTCTTCCAGCAGATAGACTTGTAGGTCTTGCTGAGAATGACGTTCTTGGTTCAATTGATTCCAAAAAAATCGCCGAAGAACTTGGTGGTTGGGATGATTTTGATAAGGGAATAGGTGGAAACTTTAACCTTAATGGAGAATATTTTGCTTTCCCATATAATATCGAAACACTTATTACTTATGTAAACAAGAAAAATGCTGAGGCTAAGGGAATTGATACAACAAAACCAATCGAACTTAACGATGTTAAAGATGAATCAACAGTTTTACTTCCAATATTTGATGCTTGGTACGGTGTAGCTGCTACAAACTCATCAAATATTGAACTTCTTGGTAAGGGAGAAGACGGAAAATTATTCTCTGATTTTACTAAAGAATGGAAAGATCTAGAGCCTGAAAAACAAGCTACTATTAAGGCACTTTATGGTTACTGGAAAAAACACAACGATGCAGGAACAAAATTATTTGACCCAGATGCTGGTTGGGGATACATTGATGATGAATTTAAGGCTGGCAAAGGCGGAGTTGCAAGACTTGGCGGTCCTTGGGATGCAGCATCAGTTTCTGAACAAGCTGGCGAAGGTAACCTTGAAATTTATCCAATTGACCATATAACACTTGCTGGTAAACCACTTAACCATTGGCAAAGTGGATGGGGACTTGGTATCAATGCTAGAATAGAAGAAGATGCTAACAAGAAAGCCATCGCAGAAGCTATGATTAAAGAAATCGTAAATCCTGAACATGCAGTTGACCTTTATAAAGCAACAGGAAAAATCCTTGAAAATGTAAAGAATGAAACTTACCAAGCTTCAGACCTTCCAGAAACTGATAAGAAGATTATTGATGCTACAATCAAATCTTACGCAACAGCTCCAGCTAGACCATTATTCAAAGAATGGGGAGATGTTTGGGATACTTACAAGAATGCAATCCTTTCTTGGAACTCAAGTAAACCTGCAAACGAAGAAGAAGCATACAAGCAACTAAAGGCATCATTTGATTCAATGATGGCAAACTTTAATAAATAGTTAGAAGCAGGAAAGGTCAGTTTCTGACCTTTCTTTCACTATTATGAACAAAACAGAACTAGAAAAGAAAAGAGAAAAGTTTTTGCTAAGAGTTTTGATACTCACAAGCCTTATCATTCTTCTCCTATCCTTGGAGGCCTTGATGATGGCTAAAGATATCGAAGTTTATAGGCAAATACTTGATAAAAAACCAGGTCTTAGCTTTGATGAATACATTAATGCAATCATTTTTAATTTATTTATCAGAGTATTAAGCCCTATAGCAATTTCCCTTTATACATTTTTCACAGTTAAGAAATTTGGTGTAGGTTTTTCTTACAAGCTCTTCTTTGGTGGAATGACTTTGATAGAAATTGTAAACCTCATTTTTCAATTTAGGACAGGATCCATTTTTTACTATTTGGTGATTGGTCTAAATGTTATTTTATTATTTATTATTGCAAGGGAAGAAAGGATGTAGGCTATGACATACGAAAAGTACCTAATAGACGATATTGGCGAGCACCGTCCTAGGAAGAACCAATATATTATCGACTCTATTAAGGCGAGTGAAAGTGGCGAAAAAATTGATGCCAACAACCATCCTTATAATCAAAAACTAAAGGCATACGACGCAAAGAAGAAAGACCTTCTAGCTAAGGCGGATGCAGATGCTAAGAAAGACCCAAACTATTCCCTAGATCAAAAATATTTAAGGGATTTATACTATAGAAAGTTTATTGCAGATTCCTTGCTAAACTTTTATGAAGAAAATAAGGATCTTTCTTATGATAGCGAACTTGATTATAAGTTATGTAAATTAGATTATGAACAAATTCCGAAAATCATAGAAAACGACTTGCGTCTTAAAGGTCAACTTGAAAGAGCAAGCTCTAGGCTAGAAAAATTATCTAGTGAAGAAGTTTCTAATACTAAAAAATTAATCGAAGAAGATAGGAAGGTTCTTGCAGATAAGTTTGAGGCTGACAACAGGGATCTTGAGACCTCCTTTAAAGAAGGCCATATTTCCAAAAAAGCCTTTAAGTCTGAGAAAGAACAACTAAAGCAAAAATTCAAAGACCAAAACAAGAGACTAGATTACAGAAATCCAGAAATTTCTCTAAAAGAAGAGATAGCATCTCTAAAATACAAAATTGATAAAGACTACAAAAAAGAGATGAAGATTCTGGAGGCTGATAGGGCTGAGGCTAGGAGGAGAACTCCTGTAGAAGTAGAAAAAACTTCTGCCTATAGGTCTATTCTAACATTCCCTCTTCCAGGCCTTGGTCAAATTTTGAATGGCCAATGGCAAAAGGGACTTATGTTCCTGGCTGGAGCAATCTTTATCTACCTAGTAGCAATTCCTTATGCTCTTGGTTTTGGTAATTACCAAGGTCAAGGTATAGCAGGACTAATCTCTCTTGCTGCTGGAGGAAGAAGATTAGACAGGTCAATCCTCTTTATGATTGAGGGTATTATTTCCTTAATTTTTGTTGCTATGGCAGTTTTAATCTACATAGTATCCTTCAAGGATGTAAGAAATGTAGAGAAAAAAGAAATGGCTGGTATTAGACCAAACAATTTCTTCGAAACTAAAAAAATGCTAAGGACAGATGGCTTCCCATTCTTAATTACAGCTCCTGCCCTTCTAGTAATAATTTTCATAGTAATAGTACCAATCATAACTGCTATTATGATTTCATTTACAAACATGGATCCACAAAACCAAAACAAGTTCTTGTGGATAGGAGCTAAAAACTACCTAACCATAGCTAAGGGACAGGGTATAGCTGGTCAAGCCTTCTGGCATATTTTCAGCTGGACAATAATTTGGACTATCTTGGCATCAACTCTTGCTATAGTTCTGGGCTTTGTCTTTGCCTTAATGGTAAATAACGAAAGAGTAAGAGCTAAGAAGTTCTTTAGGACAGTTTATCTATTGCCTTGGGCAATTCCTGCCTTTATCACAATCATGTTCTTCTCAATCATGACAAGCCGTGGCGGTGTAATAGCAGAGGCGATAAACTCATTATTCAATATTAGTTTGGATATTAAAAATAATACCATACAAACAAGGGCGGCTTTGATTCTCCTTCAAGGATGGTTGGGTCATTCTTATATCTTCCTACTAACAACAGGAGTTCTGCAAGCTATTCCTAAGGATTTATACGAAGCGGCAAGTATTGATGGAGCTACAGGCTTCCAAAGAACCCTAAAGATTACAATTCCACTTGTACTCTTCCAAATTGCTCCTATGTTAATCAACCAATACACCTTCAACTTCAACAACTTTTCTATTATTTACTTGTACAACCAAGGTGGTCCATTCAACCCACAAGTTTATGGAAACCTTGCAGGAAGTTCAGATATTTTGATCTCCTACATCTACAAGCTAACTATGGAGAGCCAATACCAAGCTATAGGTGCTGCGATAACAGTATTTATATCCATAATCTTGATAATAATTTCTTACTTTGGATATAAGAACTCATCAGCTTTTAAGGAGTATTAATATGTTTAAGAAAAAGAAAAATAGTGATTTATACCTATCAGATCTTCAACCCTTATCTGCTGGCGGAAAAACACTTCTAGGTCTAACCTATGTAATACTATTTATATGGGCTGCCTTTATCCTAGTTCCACTTGCGATAATGGTTATCTCATCCTTTAATGGCAACCAAGGTCAGTATATATCTATGTCAGGAGACTTTGTTTTCTCTTTAGATAACTTTAAATTCTTGTTTGAAAAGACTGAATTTTTAAGATGGGTTATAAATACCTTAAAGATTGCCACAGCGACAACAATTCTTACCCTACTTTTTGTATCCTTTACAGGTTATGCCTATTCAAGGTTCAGATTTAAGGGTAAGAAGGCAAGTCTTATAACTATAATGCTAGTTCAAATAATTCCAGCCTTTGCAGGAATTACTGCTTACTATGCTATCCACTCTATAGTTGCTGGAATATTCCCAGTATTTTCAAGATCAGCTATGCTAATCTTAATCTATTCAGGTGGGGCAATAGCATCAAATACCTTTATCCTAAAAGGATATCTCGATACCATATCCCCAGAACTTGATGAGGCAGCAAAAATAGATGGTTGTTCAAACCTTCAAGTCTATAGGTTAATAATCATGCCTTTAGCTCGTCCTATGCTTGCTATAATTGCCCTTCAATGTTTTATAGGACCATTCTTGGATTACATGATGCCAAAAATCTTACTAACAAATCCGTCAGATTACACTCTTGCGACAGGGCTATTTACCCTAATATCAGACGTAAGAAATATGAATCAACCAGCCTTTGCAGCAGGAGGATTCTTATCAGCAGTTCCTGTAATGCTACTTTTCTTAGTATTACAAGATGAGTTAGTAAGTGGACTTTCATCAGGTGCAGTAAAGGGATAGGAGTTAAATAATGAAAGTAATATTAGATAATGTAGGAAAAAAATACGAGGGTCGTGAGAATTTCACTATAAGAAATATCAACCTCGAAATAGATGATAATGATTTTTGCGTAATCTTAGGACCATCAGGTTGTGGTAAGTCTACCCTTCTAAGAATGATTGCAGGACTTAACTCAATTACTGAGGGAACTTTAAGATTTAACGACAAAATAATGAATACAGTTGAACCAAAAGATAGAGATATAGCTATGGTATTCCAATCATACGCCCTATATCCACACATGACAGTTTATGATAACATGGCCTTTTCTTTGAATATGAAAAAGGAAAGGAAAGAAGTAATTGACCAAAGGATTCAAGACGTTGCAAAAATTCTTCAACTTGAAGATTACCTATACTCTAGGCCATCAGATATATCTGGTGGACAAAGACAAAGGGTTGCCCTAGGTCGTGCTATTGCAAGAAACCCAGAAGTTTTCCTAATGGATGAGCCTCTAAGTAACCTTGATGCTAAGCTTCGTGAGCACATGAGAGTTGAGATTGTAAGAATCCACAACCAACTAGACACAACAAGTATCTATGTAACTCACGATCAAACAGAGGCTATGACTATGGCAACAAAGATTGTCCTCTTGGATAAGGGAGTTATCCAACAAGTTGGAGCTCCAAATGAGTTCTATCAAAAACCAAACAACCTCTTTGTCGCAGGCTTTATAGGTTCTCCTACCATGAATATCATCAAAGGAAAAATCAAAGATGGTCTTTTTGTAAATGAATCTGGAGAAGTTAAGGTAAGACCATCTGACAAAGACCTCGAAAAAATCAAGGCTTATGAAGGAAAAGCAGTTCATCTAGGAATTAGGTCTGAAAGATTTATTGCAGAGAAGAGAGATTACAACTCAGTAAATGCAAATATCGAAGTAATAGAGTCCTTGGGTAAGGAACAACTTCTATATACAAAATTGAAAGACGGCACTCAACTAACTGTTAGCCAACCTGGATATTTTGAATATGCTATAGGGGAGGATCACAACTTTACCCTAGATCCAGAAGCCTTACACTTCTTCGATGGAGAAACAACTGAAAGAATTAATTAGGATTTGATTAAAAGAATCTTAAACTAACTAAGAAAAACTCTGCTTGGGGCAGAGTTTTTCTTTATCTTTAAAGATTGTAAGTGATATTTTCGAGATCTAGGAGAAATTTTTTGACTTCATTGCCATAGGCAAAGCCTCCTATATTTCCATCCTTTCTAAGCACCCTGTGGCAAGGGTTTACTATTAGGAAGGGATTTTTGCCTATGGCAGAGCCTGTGGCTCTTATTGCTTGGGGATGGCCAATTTTTGTTGCAAGGTCGCTGTAGGTTGAGCTTTCCCCATAAGGAATTTTCCTTAGACTTTCCCGAACTTTAATTTGAAAATCAGTCCCAACTGGCTCTAGGTGCTCGTAAATAGTAAATTCCTTCCTAAGTCCTTCGAGATATTCGGATATTTCTTTATAAACCTTGTCAGTTATGGTGCTCTTCTTGTTTCTTGTATGTATTTCTTTGGCTATTTTTATTTAATAAATTTTGTCTTGGTGGGCTATAGCAAGTAAGCCAATTTTGCTTAAATAGTAGGCGTAGTACATAGGGATATTATATAGTCTTGGTAGAAATATTCCATAAGCGTATAGTGAAATAAGTAATAAAAGAAAAGGAAAATTATGGATTATAGAGAAAAAATTCAAAAAATTGTTGAATATATAAAAAGTGGAGAGAAGAGGGAAGAGGATTTTGCCTTAGGTTTTGAAGCAGAATACTTTGTAGTGGATGGGGAAAGCCTTCAGACTCTTTCCTATTATGGAGAGGGTGGAATTTCTGAATCTATGGAAGAGCTAAGAAAACTTGGCTTTGACAGTCATACTGAAGATGGTAATATCCTAGGTCTTAGCAAGGAGAGGGTGGATATTTCTGTAGAACCAGCCAGTCAGTTTGAACTAGCTCTCGAGTCTAGGTCAGATATACTCGAGCTTTATGATGATTACAAAAAGGCTATGGCAGAAATAATCCCTATATTTGAGAAGAAAGGTCAGGTTTTGGCGGCAATAGGTTATCATCCAAGGACTAAGATTGATGATATCAAAATAATTCCTAAGAAAAGATACGATTATATGTATGAATACTTTAAGATAAACGGAGGGGCCTTTGCTCACAATATGATGAAGGGAACAGCCAGTCTCCAACTTGCCATAGACTATTCTAGCGAGGAAGATTTTAAACAAAAGTATTTTATCGCTAACGCTCTAAGTCCTTTTTTGTATTCCTTTTTTGATAATTCCTATATTTTTGAGGGAGAGGTATACGAGAAAAGAAATCTCCGCCAGATGATTTGGGATAATTGTGATAGGTCAAGGACTGGGGTTTATGATTTTTCTTTCGATAAGGATTTGACTTATGAAAAATACGCTAGGAAAATTTTGAATACGGATATAATTTTTGTAAATGAAAATGGCGAAGATACCTACAAGGGTTGTGTGAAATTTGCTGATATAATGGATACAGATTCTAGCGAGGAGATGATTTTTCATGCCCTATCAATTGTATTTCCGGATGTGAGAGTTAAAAAATACATTGAAATTAGAATGCCTGATGAAGTGCCTTATCCCTATAATTTTGCTTGTTTTGCCTTGGTAAAGGGACTTTTTTATAATAAAGCAAACCTTGCAAGTCTTTATGAAATGTTTAAGGATATGGATTATCCGACCCTCACAAATCTAAAGAGCAGGGCAGAAAGATATGGACTTAAAGCAACCTACAAGGATAAAGAACTCTATAAGTGGGGTATAGACTTTGTGAAAATGGCGAAAAAGGCTATTCCTAATGAAAGTAACTTCCTCAATCCTTTGAAAGAAATCTTGAAAGATGGAAAAAGTCCTAGAGATATTTATGAAAGTTTGTATAAGGAAGACCCAAGGATAGCTCTTGAGGAATTTTCTGCAAATTCTTCTCTAAGGAGGATGGGATGGCAAAGGTAAAGAAAGCCTATGAATGTGTTGAATGTGGCTACACCCAAGCAGTCTGGGCTGGGCAGTGTCCGATGTGCAAGAAGTGGGGGAGCATGCATGAAGTCGTTGTGGAAAAAGCTCCTTCAAGTAGCCGAGTTATAGTTGATGATAAAAATGCGAAAAAGCTAAAAGCAATCACCTTGGACGCCTCTGAAAGAATCAAGTCCTCCTATGGAGAATTTGATAGGGCTGTGGGTGGAGGACTTGTTAGAGATTCTGTATCAATCCTTACAGCAAGGCCTGGAGCAGGAAAATCCACACTTCTTTTGCAGTTGTCAAAGTCCTATGCGGATCTAGGTTTTAAGGTCATCTATATATCTGGAGAGGAGAGCGAAAGTCAGATTAAATCAAGAGCTCTTAGGATTATGGATGAGATTTCTGAAAATATATGGATTTTATCAACAAATTCTATGGATCTTGCCATCAAAGAGATTAAAAAAGTTGATGCGGATATAGTTTTTCTTGATTCCATCCAAACTTTTAGCCTAGCTGAGTTTGACAACAAGGCTGGAAGTCCTACTCAGACCATAGAAGTAGCCAATAAGGCTGTAGAAATTGCCAAGGACTATGATAGAAAAAGAGCGGTGATAATGATAGGACATATGACCAAAAAGGGGGAAATGGCAGGACTAAGAACCCTAGAGCACTTGGTTGATACCGTCTTAGTTCTCGATGGGGAAAGCGAAGAAGACCTAAGGGTCTTGACTTCAACCAAAAATAGGTTTGGGAGAACAGGAGAAATCGGCTTGTTTTCTATGGATGAGGATGGGTTAAATGAAATAACCAATCCAAGCCTTTATTTTATCACAGAAAGAAATGAAGAAATAGAAGGTTCTGCCATTTCTGTAACTAAGGAAGGCTCAAGACTCCTTGAAGTTGAGATAGAATCTTTGGTCTCCAAGTCCTTCATGCCCTATCCTCAAAGGATAGGTGATTCCCTAAGGAGAGATGACCTAAACACCCTTATTTCAATTCTCCAAGAAAGAGCTGGACTTAACCTCTATGATTACAATGTAATTATAAAAACTACAGGAGGTCTTAAACTAAGCGAACCATCAGTCAACCTTGCCATAATGATATCCATAGCCTCATCCCTTATGAAAAAACCTGTTTCTGACAAGTACGTCTTTATAGCAGAAGTAGGCCTTACTGGAGAGCTAAAAAAAGTTCCTCAAATAAAACATAGACTAAAGGAGCTTGAAAGGTTGGGTTACCGAAGAGCCTATATAGCGAGAAATTCTGTTGACGAAAAGGACTTTAAGGAATTAAAAATCATCCAAAGGTCCAACATAAGAGAAGTTGTAAATGAAGTGTTGGGAAAATAATTTAGAGCAAAACCAAAATATAAGACCTAAGAGATAAAAGCTTTGCAACAAGGAACTTGCAAGGCTTTTTTTCTTGTCTAGCTTTTTCATAAATAAATTCAGAAAAATTTATAAATCTTAACACGAATTTAATAACCTACCAGCTAAAATTAACTTGGAGTAGATTATAAATAAACCGACTAGATTTGTGGCTTTAGCTATAAATCGCTAATATATATTTTGTAAAAGGGATTGTTTATCCTTTCTTTTTAGGAAAATTTTGCAAGGTTTGCTTACTTGATTTTTATAAATGT
>NZ_CAMXYR010000017.1 GCF_947253225.1 uncultured Anaerococcus sp.
ATTATATGAGGATATTGTAAAGGAATTTCAAAGTAAGATAAAAAATAAATATAATATCCAAATATTAGACTTAGATATTTAAAGTATGTAGGGGTCGGTATGTACTTTAAGATATAATGATGAAAAATACTAAAATCACATAGGGATATAATATGACTAATATTAAATATTTTATTGACAATGACTTTATAAAGTAAAATCAGAAAATCTAGCAAAAAAACTATGAAATTAACTAACAGTTCTTGTGATTATTATGCTATTTAGAGAAGAGTAAATAAATTAATTTAATATAACAATTAAAGTCTGATAGATTTCTAATTGTAATTTATCAGGCTTTTTTCATTGAGAAACATTCAAATACAAAATTTCAAACTGGTATAATAAAGCTAAATAATTAATCTTTGGGGTGGAACAATGAAAAGTGGCAAAAATTTCAATCTTTTTTTAATGGATGGAGAAGTTACTGGTAGAATAAAGTGTACCTTATCAAATTGGACAGGCTTAGCTTATAAAGTTCCTAGGCCATATCTTGAAAAATGTAAGGACAGACAAGATTTAAAGCAAAGTGGAGTTTATTTTTTATTTGGCAAGAACGATGCCGGAGATGACGAAGTTTATATCGGCCAAGCTGGAATAAGAAAAAATGGTGAAGGAGTTCTATTTAGGGTATCAGAACACTTAAAAGACGAAATTTATTTTTCGGAAGCAGTTATGTTAACAACTCAAAACAATTCATTTGGACCTACAGAAATCTCATATTTAGAAAATAAATTTACCAATATGGCCATAGATGTGGATAGGTATAAAGTAAGAAATGGAAATGATCCAAACACTGGTCATGTAACAGAAGAAAAAGAATCAGAATTGGAAGATTTTGCTGAATATTCTAAAATGGTACTTGGTGTTTTAGGCTATAAAATTTTCGTTCCAATAGTTAAGAAAGCATTAAAAATAGAAAATAAAATCGATGATGATGAAATATTTTATCTAAGTAGTAAAACAAAAAAATCAGGAAAAAGTATTAATGCCACATGCAAAAGAACAAGTGAAGGTTTTGTCGTATTAAAAGATAGTATGATAGAGACTATTGATTCAAAAAGTTTACCAAATAGTATAAAAGAACTAAGGGATAAGTGCAAGGCTAATAATGAAATATTTGATGGTAAACTAACAAAAAATTATTTATTTAATAGCCCATCATATGCAGCTATGTTTGTACTTGGGATGAGTAGAAATGGTAAAACTGAATGGAAAACTAAAGCAGGCATAACATTAAAAGCATTAGAAGAAAAAGAAATTCAATAAAACTGTGGCTTTAAGAGATAAAAATTATCTTTTTTATTGGCGATATATTAACGTTTTTTAAATATGGTATAGAAACTATTTTTATAAAGAGTTTAAAATGCAAAAGTTAGATGTATCAAATAGTTGGAGTTTTAGGGGTTATTTTGCAAAATGTTTTGGCAAGCAAGAAGAAATTATGGATCAGCTATTTGGTCTTTAAGTAGAATAAAGGATAAGTGTTAAGAAAAATTATTTGAAGCTTTGCATTAAAAATATGGAGGGAAATTTATGGAGAAAAATAAGGCTAAGGTAGGACTTAGTTTTGGAATATTTAGTGTGTTTTTTATAAGTTCGGTCTTGATGTTAATAGCAAATTTTATTTCTCGTAATTTGTTGTTATTAGCTATGGTAAAGATGAATTATGTTACAGAAATACCTATTATAGCAGAACCAATATTAGTTGGTTTGAGTGGATTATGCTTAGTTATCTCTGGATTTTCCTTAGGCTTTAGTTTGTATTTTATTAGAAAATAATTAATTACAAATAATATTGTAATCCCCAAATTCATAATTTAACTGACCTCAAAAAGTTAGACATAAAAACTAAGCAAAGGAGATCAGTTTTTTAATGGCAAAATATAGTAAAGAATGCAAAATGAGAATTGTATAAAAGGAAGGATAAGCTTTAAAAATTAAGAGCAAATATAAGCTTTCTAATAAGGAAATGGTAAATCGATGGTTAAAAGACTTTATAGAAAAAGGCATAGAAGAACAAAACTCCAAAAGAGAGTACGATCTTAAAAAATTCCAAAGTTCATAAATCAATCAATCCACATCAAGCTTAGAAGTAAACGGCATTGTTAACCTATGTTAAGAAAATAAAACAGCTTAGACAACTTACCAATGGAAAAATTCTTTGGAATATTAAAATAAGAAATATCTTAGGGAAATATATTCTACTTATAAGATCACTTAAAGCAAACAACTGAATGTTTTAAAAATATTATAACGAAAAAGAATAAAACTTATCAATAGTAGAATATAGAAAGAAGAATGTAGCATAAAATTTCCTACACAGAAGGGGAGGAGGACAAAGAAAAACCAGAGCTAGAATTAAATCTTACTCTGGCCTTAGTTTTAGGGTTACCTTATGTTAGTCTTACAGTCTTATCTTTACTCTATATCTAAGTCTATTGGTTCATCTATTGTTTCTGATACATATTTGCCGTCTTTTTTTCTTTGCTTTACACACTCTGTTAGTAGATATTCTATTTGTCCATTGATGGATCTAAAATCATCTTCTGCCCATTGGGCTATCTGTGCGTATAGTTTTTCTGATACCCTTAGGGGTATTTGTTTTTTTGCCATTAATACAAGCTTCCTGTATTGACTATAGGGCTTGCTTCGTGGTTGCCACAAAGAACTACTAGGAGGTTTGATACCATGGCTGCTTTTCTTTCTTCGTCTAGGTCTATTACGCTATTTTCTTCAAGTTTAGCAAGAGCCATCTCGACCATTCCCACAGCTCCATCTACAAGCATAGCTCTAGCATCTATTAGGGCTGACGCTTGCTGTCTTTGTAGCATGGCAGCTGCGATTTCTGATGCGTAGGATAGGTGGGTTATTCTTGCTTCTATTATTTCAAGTCCTGCAAATTCTACTCTTTCTTGGATTTCTTCTTTAATCCTTCTAGCGACAATTTCGCTTGAACCTCTGAGTGATCCATCGTCAGGTTCTCCATCGCCTGTCGTGTCAATTTCATAGTGAGGGTTCACATCGTAAGGGTATTGGCGGACTATATTTCTTAGGGCAGTATCGGTTTGAAGGGATAGGTATTCCTTGTAGTTATCTACATTGAAGACTGCCTTGGCTGTATCATTTACCTTCCACATTACAGCTATACCGATTTCTATTGGATTTCCTAGGTAGTCATTTATTTTCTGCTTGCTATTATTTAAGGTCATGACTTTGAGTGATATTTTTTTGCTAGGAATCTGGTAAGAAGTTGTTTTACCAGAAGGGCTTATTTGACTAGTTCCGTCGCTAACATCTTGGGATTGACCTAATTTCGTATTTGAAGCAGGATTTACTGCAGATACGAAAGGATTAACATAATAGAAGCCTTCACCCTTGAGGGTTCCAATATATTTACCGAAAAGTGTTAGAACCAAGGATTCTTGTGGTTTTAAAATCTTAAGACCCAAGAGAATAATCCAACCAAAGAGTACATAGGCTATAGCTATAACAAAAAAAACAATGTTTAAGCTAGAATAATCTCCACTATCGAGAATATTTCCATTAACCACAATAGTTAAGATAGCTCCAGCCAGTAGGGCTAGGTAGATAATTAAGACAACAATCCCCGTCTTTTTTGCTTTAAGAATTTTTTCTTCTACAATATTAGTATTTTCGATTTTATTTGAAAACTTGTCCATACTTCCTCCTTTATTCATATTGATATCATTATGATATCATTGATTTTTTATTTAGTCAAGAATACTTGATAAATTTCATATGGACTTTACTAGACTTTAATATTAATTTTGGGGTAGATATAGGCTAGGAGGTTTTATGAAGTATTTTTATAAAGATATAAGGGCGATAAATAACGATATCATCAGAGGCGTTTTGAATACTCCTGATGATTTCGATAAAGAGAAGAAATATACACCTATAATTTTTTTGCATGGACTTATGGATGATAGAAATGGTATAAATTACATGTCAATCCAACACGCCAAGTACCTTACGGCAGCAGGATATATTGTTTATAGGTTTGATTTTAGGGGGTGTGGAGAAAGTGAGGGTAGCTTTTTCGACTTAACTTTCACAAGGCAAATTGAAGATGCTAGTCTAATTTATGATAGTATTTATGAAGAAGATTTTGTGGACAAGGATAGGATTTTTTTGAGGGCTCATTCTATGGGAGGAGCAGTTGCTATTAAAATTGCCGAGCTCAAAAATCCTAGAGGTCTCATTCTGTATGCTCCAGGGAGCAATTATTCCATAGAAAATTCTAGTTTGATAAGGTCATTAGATTACTTGGCTAAGAGTAAGGAAGCTTTTGAAAAAGACCTAGGAGGGTTAAAACTATCGGTAAAAATTGCAGAAGATAGCAAGAAATATGATTTTATAAAAATGGCAAGAGCCTATGAGGGGGCTGTTCTTTTGGTAAGAGGTGAGGATGATCCTGTAATTTCAAAAGAATCTATGGAAAGCTTAGAAAAAAATTTCAAGTTATGCAAGTACATAGAAATCCCCAATATTGGTCATAATTTTACAAATTATGAGAAAAGGCTAGATTTATTTGCCCTTACAAATAAATTTATTCGTGAAAATTAATAAAAGGAAGTGTCTTATCATTTAGGAAGCTAAGTCAAATCACCTTAGAATTTTTTCTCGATTATGATGATGTAGGGAGCACTTGTTCCCTTGTTGGGAAAATTCAGTTTAAGGATGGCGTAGTCCTTGGGAGGAAGACTCTTTATGAAAGTCTCAATTTTTTCAGCTTCAATCCTTCCTTGGTCATGGCCAGGATATAGGCTAAGGCAAACTTTTCCACCTTTTCTGAGCAAGGTAAGGAGCTTTTTTAGGCTTAGCAGGGTAGACTCTGAGAGGGTAGTGATGGACTTATCCCCATTAGGAAGATAGCCTAAGTTGTAAATAGCAAGGTCTATGGGTTCTTTTATGTAGGAATCTATATTTTCGTGGCTATCTAGGATGAAGGTAAAGTTGTCTCTTGGGCCTAAAAGACTTTCGGTGTTTTCCTTAGCTGACTTTTGGATATCAAAAGCTACAAGCTTTTTTGGATTTAGTTCATCAATAATGAAAAAACTATCATTTCCATTACCAGCAGTCATATCAACAGCAAGTTTTATATTTTTCTCATTTATCAAAATCTTTTTGACAAGATTTGTTATTCTTTCAATCATCTTTTAACTCCTCTTGGACTTTACTAGCAAATTTGCTCTTATATTGTATGAAGAATTAGCTTCATATTAGCAAGATACATAGACTATTAGACCTTTACAATTTTTTTAACTTCTATTGTTGATTTTAGTAAGAAAGTCAGGGGATGTTTTAATTTCTTGATTTTTGAATCCTTTAGCAAGAACCCTAGCCTAGCCAAGGTCGTTAAATGACCTTTATGTAAGGATACTATTGACAAAAGACACTAAGAGTCCTATAATGTAATCAAGTCATTTATTGTCTGATTATACATTTATAGTCTATAAAATTCAAGGAGATAGTATGAAAAGAGTAATCTTACATTCAGATATGAACGCATGTTATGCATCAATAGAGGCGAAGTTGAATCCTAAGCTAAGGGGAATTCCTATGGCAGTCGCAGGTAATCCTAAAAACAGGCATGGGATTATCCTTGCCAAGAGTCAGCAGGCCAAAGAAATGGGGGTGAAGACAGGGGAAGCTATTTGGCAAGCTAGGGCAAAGTGTCCTGATCTCACCCTAGTTCCTCCTCAATACGACCAGTACCTAAAGCATTCTAAGATGGCAAAGAAAATCTACTACGACTATACCAACCAAGTTGAGCCCTTTGGTCTTGATGAATGTTTTCTTGATGTATCAGGGTCAACTCATCTTTTTGGAAGTGGGGAAGAGATAGCCAATGAAATTCGCCAAAGAATGAAGGAGGAGCTGGGGATAACGGTGAGTGTTGGGGTAAGTTTCTGTAAAATTTTTGCTAAACTCGGCTCTGATATGAAAAAGCCCGATGCTGTAACGATAATTGAAGAGAAAAATTTTAGGGAAAAAGTATGGCCTCTTCCTGTTGGAGAAATGGTTGGAATTGGTAGGGCTACTGAAAGGAAACTTAATAGAATAGGAATTTTTAGCCTAGGAGAGCTTGCCCAAAGTGATCCAGACCTTCTCAAAGGTCTTTTAGGAATTAACGGTGTCTACCTATGGGAGTATGCCAATGGTTTAGATATTCGTCCAGTCCATGATAGAGACTACCAAGAGCCAATAAAAACTATTGGCAATTCTTCAACTTGCAGGAAGGATTTGCTTAATAACAGGGAGGTCTTCAACGTCCTTCAAGAGCTTTCCTTTCAGGTATCAAGGAGGATGAGAGAAGCTATGCTTGAGGCAAGTGGAGTAGAGATTTTTGTAAGAAACAATCAGCTCCAATCCTTTCACTACCAAAGTCCAATCAAACTTGCAAGCCAATCTTCCATAGTTCTCGCAAGAGCAGGTTTCGACCTATTTAGGGATAAGTATAAGTGGGACTTTCCAGTTAGAGCTGTGGGAATTAGGGCGATAAAGCTTAGACAAGAAGGCGGAGGTAGCCAAATGGATGTATTTTCTGACTATAAAAAATTTATAAAAGATGAAAAGTGTGATACTGCTATCTACAAGATAAGAAAAAAATATGGCAAAAAATCTATTAGCTTCGCCTCTCTTAGCAGAGATATCAAACTTCCAGAAGAATTGAATGAAATAATAACCTTGCCAATGACTCATTACAATTCTTAATTTACCTGCCTTGGGCAGGTTTTTTTGTTTGTTATTTACAAGTTGCTAGACTTGTTATATAATAACTATAACAAAAAGAAAGGAGGGATTATGTTTTTAGAAATTGATTTTTCATCCGACCTAGCAATTTATGAACAAATTAGACGAGGGATTATTAAGGCTTTGGCTAAAAATAATTTGGATTTTGGGCAAGCCTTACCATCGGTTAGGCAATTGGCAGGAGAGATTGGAGTTAACCTTCACACTGTAAATAAGGCCTACAAGATGTTAGAAGAAGATGGAATCATTGTTATGGATAGGCGTTATGGTTCTAAGATTGTCGATAAGGCTTGCGATATTACAGGAAGTCAAAAGGAAAAAATTGTAGAAGAACTTGAGTTTATAACTGCTCTTGCCAAGGTTAAAAAATTGAAGAAAGATGCTTTGGACGAGCTTATAAGAAATATTTGGGAGGGAAATTATGAGTGAAGCTAATAGGATGGCCATATTTTATGGACTTATAATAATTATACTAAGTCTAATTCAAGCCTTTGTAACTTCATATTCTAAGAGGGGCTATGTCCTCGGAGTAAGGTTTGCTGAAGGAGTTGAAAAGGATGAAAAAGTTAGAAAGATAGTAAAAGATTATAAGATTTTGACTATCCTTATAGGATTTTCTTTGGCTATTTTTGTAATGATTTTAAGTTATCTTGTGGAAAATTTATTCTTGTTAAATTCTGTCTATATTCTTTCAATTTTTCTAAGCTATATTCCCCTAGTTCTTGCCAATAAGAAGCTAAAGATTCTTTCCAAAAATCAAAAACTAGATAAGAGGAAATTTGTAAGCCTTGATTATTCTAAGGCAAAAATATTTAACAAGAAGGAGTTCTTCGGCCTTTACCTAGGTCTTCTCCTTATAGTGATAATTTTTGCCGTAAAAATCCACCTGGACTATGAAAACTATCCAGCTAAGTTAATAATGCATATGAATAGCCGAGGAGAGGTAGATAGAATGGCTGCTAAGTCTTACTTATCTGTCCAGTCCCCAACTATTGTAAGTTTTTTAATGCTTGCTGTGATGTTTATTTCTAATCTTTCCCAACTTCTATCAAAGATGAGGATAAGTCCTGATATGCCTGAAGAATCCTTGGACAGGCTCTTGGAAACTAGAAGGATTTGGACCTATTATTTTGCTACAAGTTCGATTTTACTTATAGTTCTTTTTCAGGTTGGAATTTCTTCCTTTATTAAGACAGGAGATGACTTGATTGTCAAGGTCTTGGGCATAATTACTGTAGGATTTTCTATTGGTGGAAGTCTTCTTATAGGAAGATTTAGGTCAGTTGATGGGTCAGCCTTAAACAAAACTGGCAAGTATGGCTATGAGGAAGAGGATGATAAGTGGATTTTGGGTGGACTTATTTATTATAATCCAGACGACCCAGCCATGTTTGTCGAAAAAAGAGTTGGAGTAGGAAGCACAATGAATTTTGCCAACACTTGGGTTAAGCTCTTATTTGCTATAGTTTTGATTCTTCCGTTTGTCTTAGGCTTTTTCCTTATGATATTTGAATGATAGGAGATATTATGTTAGAGATTAAAAATGTATCCAAGTCCTTTGCTAAGGTCAAGGCCTTGGATGATGTGAGTTTTGTGGTAGAGAAGGGAGACCTTTTTGGTCTTATTGGGCAAAATGGAGCAGGTAAATCTACGCTCTTTAGGTGTATAATGGACTTTTTCGATTCTTTTGAGGGAGAAATCCTCTATGGTGGAGTTCCCATGAGGAAAATTCCCCTAGAAAAAATTGGCTTTCTCCCAGAAGAAAGGTCTCTTTCACCTAAAAAGACTATTGAAGAAGAAATCAGATATTTTGCTAGGCTAAATTTGATGAAAAATTTGGATGATAAGACCCTCCAATATTATTTCGATAAATTTGAGATAAAGGGTAGGCTAAGGGATAAAATCAAGGACTTATCCAAGGGTAACCAACAAAAGGTTCAACTTTTGGCAAGCCTTATCTATAAACCAGAATTTCTAATCTTGGATGAGCCATTTTCGGGTCTCGATCCTTACAATATTAGCCTTTTGCAAGATATAATCAAAGAGGTAAACGAGGCTGGAACTACCATAATTTTCTCATCTCACAATATGGAAAATATAGAAGATATGTGTAACAAGCTAGTCATGCTCAAGAATGGGAAAATTGTCCTAAATGGATCGCCTAAAGAAATAAGAAATTCTTATCCAAAAGATAAAATTCTTATAGAATGTGAGGGAGAAATTGCTGATATCCTCGATGATTTTCCTCTTACCTACAAAAAAGAAGATAAAACTTACAAGTTAAGGTTACAAAATCCAGAGGATGGAAGAAAAATCTATCAGAGATTAAGCCAAAGATTCGATTATATACCAGTTTTTGCCCAAACTCCTCCAAGTTTGAATGAGATATTTACAAGAAAGGTGGAAGAAGATGTCTAGATTTTGGACAGTTGCCATAGATTCGTGGAAAAAACAAATGAAGTCCATAAGTTTTTGGATTATGGTTCTCTTGCCTATTATAATGATGGGAGCAAGTGGAGCTATAGCCTACTTTTCCCAAGATTCAAATGTCAAGGATACCTATATAGTATGTGATGAAAAAATAGGAAAATATTTTGAAAGTATGCCTGGCTTTAAAATTTCAGATAAGGCTAAGGCAAAAAAGGCCTTGGAAGATAAAAAAATAGGAAGTTTTGCAGAAATCAAAGAAGAAAATGGTTCTCTTCTAGCAGATTTTCATACAAAAAATATTAACTCTCAAGCTATTCTAGCCTTTAATGGAGCCTTGAAGGAGATTCAAAATGCTTTAAATATTGAAAATTCAGGATTAAGTCCTGATAAGCTAGAGATTTTACAAAGAAAGGCCTCCTTTAAGCTTGTAGAAGAAGGCTCTGAGTCTGAGATAATGTACTTTGCTTATTTTGCCCTAGTTTTTTATATGTATATGATGTTAATAATGTATTCTAACATCATAGTTGTAGAAATTGCTACAGAAAAAGGTTCTAAGATGATAGAATTTATCTTTTCATCAATTAGGGCTGGCAAGTATTTTGCAGGAAAAATTTTTGGGAATTTCTTAGCGATTCTCACCCAAACTGGCCTTTATGGGGTGCTCGGAATAATAGGCTACTTGGGAGCAAAAACCTTGGGCGTCCTAGAAAAATTCAACATCAACCTAAAATCCTACCTAGGTGAAATAAACATTATTATGCTAGCGGAAATTGGGATTTTAGTTATCCTAAGCCTGTTGATTTTTATGATAGTAGCTGCTATGCTTGGCTCTCTTGCTCAAAAGCAAGAAGACGCAGGCAAGGTCGCAAGTCCTATGATGCTTGTGATAATTTTTGCCTTTGCTCTAGCTATGACCTTCATGAATAGGGATGAGAATATCCTAATCAAAGTTCTATCCTACCTACCTTTCCTTTCTGTTTTCTTCATGCCTTTGAGGATGATAAAGGCAAGCGTTGGACTTGGAGGAGGCCTTATCGCCATTCTAATTATGGTCGTGGCAATATTTGTCGTCTATAAACTTGCAAGTAAGGTTTACAAGAAAAACATATTAAATTACACGTCTACATCTTTCATGAAGAAGTTATTTAGAAGAGCCTAGCTTGGGCTCTTCTTTTTTATTTCAAAAAATCGTTTTCTATGTTAAAATTATAGTATAGAGATAAAGGAGTTTTGTATGAATGTATATGAAAAAGCTTTAGAAAAACACGAAAAATGGCAGGGGAAAGTTGCGACTTTAGTTAAGGCAAAAGTCAACAACGCAGAGGATCTGACCTATGCTTATACACCAGGTGTTGCTGAGCCTTGTAGGCAAATAGCCAAGGACCCTAGCAAGGCCTATACCTACACATCAAAGGCAAACACAATTGCTGTTGTTAGTGATGGGTCAGCCGTCTTAGGACTTGGAAACATCGGAGCTAAGGCAGCCATGCCTGTTATGGAAGGAAAGGCAGTTTTATTCAAGGAATTTGGTGGTGTGAATGCTGTGCCAATAGTTTTGGATACACAAGATGCTGACGAAATCATCAATGTTGTAAAGACTATAGCCCCTGGCTTTGGGGGAATCAACCTTGAGGATATTTCCTCCCCAAGATGTGTCTATATAGAAGAAAAACTCAAGGAGATTCTCGATATACCAGTTTTTCACGATGACCAACATGGAACAGCTATCGTAACTCTCGCTGCCCTAATCAATGCCTTAAAGATAGTGGGAAAGAAAAAAGAAGATATTAAACTTGTGATTTCTGGGGCAGGAGCAGCAGGCTATTCTATAGCTAAACTTTTGAGAGATTATGGAGTGGTAAATATTATAGTTTGCGATTCTAAAGGAGCTATTAATAAAGACCACCTCGAAGGGTCTAATCCTGTAAAGGCAAGGATTGCAGGATTTACCAACCAAGGAAACTTCAAGGGTAGCCTTAAAGAAGCTATGGTTGAGGCAGATGTTTTTGTAGGAGTATCTGCACCAAACATAATAGATGGAAATGATATCAAAAATATGAATGAAGGAGCCATTGTTTTTGCCATGGCAAATCCAGTTCCAGAAATAGCTTATGAAGAAGCAAAAAAAGCTGGAGCAAGGATTATAGCGACAGGTAGGAGCGATTACCCAAACCAAATCAACAATGTCCTAGCTTTTCCAGGAATATTCAAGGGAGCATTAAATTCTCACGCCAAAGCCATAACCGACGAGATGAAATTGCAGGCAGCCAAAGCCCTTGCCGAAATGGTAGGAGAAGATAAATTAAATGAAGAATATATAATACCAGCCGCCTTCCAAGCCCATGTAGCAGAAAAAGTAGCTAAGGCAGTCGAGGACTTATCAAGATAAATCTCTCCTTAGGGGGAGATTTTTGCTTTTAGGGGGCTATAGCTCATATAAGATGAAAGATTATGGATAATGCAAGTAAGCAAATCGCATAAAAGTTTGGCGGTCTATGAAAAATTTTATAGGAGAAGATTTTTTGGCTTAAAATTGGTGAAATTTATAGTAAAGTAATAGGTAGAAAATAAATAATAAGGAGATTAAATGTTTACTAATAATGATAAGTTGGCAGTTAATGCGATAAGAGCTTTATCTGTTGCTCAAATAGAAAAGGCTAACAGTGGCCACCCAGGTCTTCCAATGGGGGCTTCTCCTATGGCTTATGTTCTATACAATAAAATCTTAAAGGCAAATCCTAAAAATGCTTCTTACTTTGATAGGGATAGGTTTATCCTTTCAGCAGGTCATGGCTCAGCTATGCTTTATTCTTTAATTCATTTGGCTGGCTACAAGTTAAGTATAGACGACCTAAAGAATTTTAGGCAAATCGACTCTCTTACTCCAGGTCATCCTGAATTTGCTCATACAGAAGGGGTTGAAGTTACAACAGGGCCTCTTGGTCAAGGGATTGCCCAAGCAGTTGGTATGGCAGTAGCTGAAAAACACATGGCTGCCCTATACAACAAGGATGATATAAAAGTAATAGACCACTATACTTATGCTCTTTGCGGAGACGGAGACCTAATGGAGGGTGTTTCTTATGAAGCTATGAGCTTAGCTGGACATTTAAATCTCAATAAACTTGTTGTCCTCTATGATTCAAATGATATCTGCCTTGATGGCGATCTTTCTACATCATTTTCTGAAAATGTGGAGGCTAGGGTAAGGGCACAAGGCTGGAATTATATCAAAGTTACTGACGGCAACGACCTAGATAAAATCTATGAAGCCCTAGAAAAGGCTAAGAATAACGAACAAGGCCCAACCCTTATTGAAGTTAAAACTATAATCGGCTATGGGTCAGCTAATCAAGGAACAAACAAGGTTCACGGAGCACCTATCGGGGCTGATGATTTTAAAGTTGCCAAGAAAGTTTATGGTTGGGACTACCAAGACTTTGAAGTTCCAGAAGAAGTTTATCAAATATTTGCTGAAGGAATCGGTAAAAGAGGCGAAAAGGCCAACCAAGTATGGGAAGAAACCCTAAAGACCTACCAAGAAAAGTACCCACAAGACTACGAGGAATTGATGGCAGGGATTAACAGAGAACTTCCAAAAAACTTTATTGACCGAGTAAAAAAATACGACTCCTCAATGAAAGATATAGCTACAAGAGCTTCTGGTGGAGAAATCATCCAAGACCTAGCCAAAATCACAAGAAACTTCTGGGGAGGTTCGGCAGATCTCTTCTCATCAAACAAGACCAACATCAAAGACTCTGATCCCTTCAGAGATGAGAGTCCATGTGGAAGAAATATTTGGTACGGAGTTCGTGAATTTGCCATGGCAGCTATAGGAAACGGAATAATGGCTCACGGGGGAAGCTTCCACCATGTTTCAACCTTCTTTGTATTTGCAGACTACCTAAAAGCAGCTGTAAGACTATCAGCACTTTCTGGCCACCCATTGACCTACGTCATGACCCACGATTCCATAGCTGTAGGAGAAGATGGTCCAACTCACGAGCCAATCGAACAACTTGCTATGCTTAGGGCAATACCAAACACCATAGTCCTAAGACCAGCAGATGCTAATGAAACAAGACTTGCCTGGAAAGTTGCCCTAGAAAGCAAGACTAGTCCAGTTGTAATAGCTTTAACCAGACAAAATGTTCCAAACCTAAAAGAAACAGAAAATATAACTGGGATAGAAAAGGGAGCTTATGTAATAAAAGATAGGGAAAATCCAGACCTAATCTTAATTGCAACAGGCTCTGAAGTAAGCCTTGCCCTAGAAACAGCCAAAGCTCTCGAAAAAGATGGTAAAAAAATCAAAGTGGTATCTATGCCATCCATGGAACTATTCAGAGCCCAAGATGAAGAATACAAAAACCAAGTAATCAACAAAGAGGTTAAAAAAGTATCCATAGAGATGGGGACAAGCTTCGGATGGAGTGAATGGACAGGAACTTGTGGCCTAAACATAGGCATAGACAGATTTGGAATATCAGGCAAGGGAGATCTAGTCCAAAAAGAACTTGGCTTTAGTGTGGAAGAAATCAAAGAAAAAATCACAAACAAATTTTTCAAATAATAATAAATAAAGACAAGAAAAATGCGGAAGTAAGATAATAAACAAGCTGATTTCCAAAGTTGTCCTATAAGCAACTCAAGAAATCAGCTTAATCTTTTTACTGCCACATTTTATCAAGTTAATTATAACTTTTAAAATAGTCTGGATATTTTTCACTCAACTCATTCATATCATCTACAAGTTCATTTATGTGATTTTTAAGGATTTTTGATGCATTTTCAGCGTCTTTATTAATCATGAACTGCAAGATTTTTTCGTGCTCGTCAATATAATTTTTTTCCCTAATATTAGCCTTTAGCCTAAGGATTCTCATCCTTACCAAGTAGGATGTATTATTTTCGATAATTGAAGGTATTTTTCTATACCCTAGCTCTTCAAAGATAAGATTATGGAATTTATTATCAAGAGCCAACAATTCTTCAAATTCTTTGGAACTGTGCAATAATTTTTCCTTTTCTATAATTTCCTTAAAAACTTCTAAGTTGTCCAAGCAATCTTTCTTGCACACTTCTATAACGGCTTTTTCCTCAAGACTTGATCTAAAAAATAAAAGCTCTTTGCTCATATCAATATCAAAATATGAAATGAAAGTTCCTATTTGAGGCTTTACATCAATAAGTAAATTTGCCCTAAGGCTTGTGAAAGCTTCTCTTACAGGAGTTCTACTCAAATTTAAAATCTCTGAAATTTGGTTTTCGCTTATCTTCTCTCCAGGTTCTAAATTTAAAAATTCTATGTTGTAAACCATGTTACGAATTACATATTCTTTTGTTTTTTCCTTGCTTTTTTTATCTAAAACTTTAAAATTCATTTAATCACCTCCTATATTATATCAGATTTTAATAAAAATATATATTAAGTATTGACAACCTAAGAGGATAATGTTATCCTATAAGTGCAAGAATACTAGTATACTAGAATACAAGAAAAATTTTGGAGGAATTTATGAAAGCTGTAAGAATTAATAAGCCTTATGATTTAGAGATTGTCGATTTAGAAGAAATTCAAATCAAGGATAATGATGATGTGAAAATAAAAATTAAGGCTGTAGGAATTTGTGGTTCCGATATAGGAATTTACAATGGCTCAAATCCAATGGCAAAATATCCAAGGATAATAGGTCATGAAATGACTGGAGTAGTTGAGGAAGTTGGAAGTGATGTTAAGAACCTAAAGGTAGGAGATCATGTTGCTGTAGATCCAGTTATAAATTGTGGACATTGCAAAAACTGCAAGACAGGAAGGGTAAACATTTGCGAGGACCTAAAAGTTAGAGGCGTACATGTTGACGGAGGTTTCCAAGAGAAGATAGTAGTTAAAGAGCATCAAGCCTACAAGTTAGATCCTTCTATGCCATGGAATAAGAGTGTGCTAGTTGAACCATTCTCTATAGGATTTCAAGCAAATCAAAGGGCTAAGGTTTCTAAAGGAGATGTGGTATTTGTTATGGGAGCTGGCAGTATTGGACAAACTGTTGGAAGAGTTTCTCAATATTTTGGGGCGAAGGTATTCACATCAGATATGGATCCTAAGAAATTAGAAAGAGCCCAAAGATATGGAATGGTTACGATAGATGCTAGAATCGAAGATCCAGCAGAGGTTATTAAAAAATACAATAATGGAAGATTGGCTGATGTAGTTGTAGATGCTATATGCACACCGAAAACATTTGAACAAGCTGTAAAACTTGCAGCAAGTGCTGGTACAGTAGTCAATTTAGGATTTTCTACCCAAGCTTCAGAGATTTGTTCGGTAGATATTACATCTAAGGAGCTTGATGTTGTTGGTTCAAGATTAAGCAATAGGAGATTTCCTGAAGTTATAGAGGGATATAATTCTGGACGCCTTCCTTTTGATGATTTGGTAAGCCATGAGATGAGCTTTGAAGAAGTTGAAGATGCTATAAAGATGATAATGGATAAGGATATTTATACTGAAAAAGTAATTTTGATGTTAGATTAATTTAGGGGAGCGAGCAATGAAAAGAAATAAAATATTGTGTTTAGCACTTGCTTTAGTATTATTATTTTCATTCTCTTCTTGCAAAAACGATACCACAGGAAAAGGAGGACAACTTGTAAAAGTAGCTACAGTTGTCGCTCCGACACATCCTGTAAATATTGCGATTAGAGAAGTATTTCTGCCAATGATTGAGAAAGAAACAGGAGGTAGGTATAACGTCCAATTATATGATTCTGGTAGACTTGGTGGAGAAAAACAACTTTTTGACTATACAAGGTCTGGAATTATAGAAATTACAGCTGTTGGAACTGTAATGTGGTCAGAGATAGATATGATGGCGACACCTGATTTCCCTTTTATTTTTAGAGATGTTAAGCATGCTAGGAAAGTATATGAGGGAGAGATAGGCGATGAGATAGCAAAGTACTTAGAAGATAGAGAACCTTTAAAGTTTATGGCTTGGGCTCCTAATGGTGCAAGGGTTTTCTCATCATCAAAAGACCTTAAATCTATAGACGACTTTAAGGGACAAAAGCTAAGGATGCCTAACAATCCTATCCATGTAAAACTTGCCGAGGCCTTAGGGGCAAATGTAGTGATAATGGATATGAGCGAAGTATTTACTTCTCTTGAGCAAGGAGTTATAGAAGGCCAGGACAACCCTCTATCTACCTTTAGACAAGAAGGTTGGTATACAGTTTCTAAGGATATTTATGAAACAAATCACATGGTATCTTCGATTGAGATGTTAGGAAATAAGGAGTTTCTTGAAAGCTTGCCAGAAGAAGATAGAGCAGTTTTTGAGAAGGCTGCAAAATTAACAGCTCAAAGAGCTTGGGACATATATGAGCAGAGTATAGAAGATGATAAGAAATTCTTGAAGGAAAAAGGAATAAATATAACTGAACCAAGCGAAGAGGACTTCAAGAAGATGAGAGAGATGGCTAAACCTGTTTATGATTATTTATTTAATAAGTATGATTGGGCAGAAGACCTTGTCAAAAGAATTCAAGATGTGAAATAGGAGAAATGCATGAACAATTATAAAAAGTTTTTCAAATTGATAGATATTTTGCTAGGGATTATGATGGGTATAATGGTCGTTTTTGTTTTTCTTAATGTAGTTTTAAGGTTTGTATTTAATACGGGTCTTGCTTTTTCGGAAGAAGTTTCAAGATATACCTTTGTTTTCATGACCTTTATAGGGGCGATTGTTGCTATGAGAGAAGGCGAGCACTTATCAGTTGATATGTTGGTTAAGAGATTTCCTAAGAAGGGTCAAATTATATCTAGCATTATTGTAAACGTTATTTCTTTGGTGATGATGGTGATTTTAATGCTTGGGTCAGTAAAAATGGTTATTCAAAGTAGTGGAGCAAGAACTGCTGTTTTAGGACTTCCTTTCTCATTTTTGTATTCAATCTGTATTTTGTCAAGTGTGTGCATAGGGATATTGGCTGTAGAGAAAATATATTTGGCTATAAAATATCCTGACAAATTTAAACTACAAGCAAGTGATTATATAGAAAAAGAATTTGAGAATAACAAGCATGATGTTAAGGAGATAGACTAATGACACTAATAGTATTTATAATTTCGTTATTAGGATCGATGGCGATAGGTTTACCTATAGCTTTTGCTCTTATATTTAGTGGTGTAAGCATGCTTGCTTACCTAAATGGATTTGATGTACAAATAATTTCTCAAAATATGTTTAATGGTGCTGATAGTTATTCTATGATGGCTTTGCCATTTTTCATGTTGGCTGGAGATTTGATGAATAGGGGTGGACTTACAAATAGGTTAGTAAAGGCTGCTAGTGCTTGGGTAGGACATTTTAGAGGTGGCCTTGGTTATGTAACTATTATAGCAACCTTGTTGTTTGCAAGTATGGTTGGCTCAGCAGTAGCATCTACAGCGGCTTTGGGCGGAATCCTTATTCCTATGATGGTTAAGGCAAATTATGACAGGGATGATGCAACAGGACTTGTAGCAGCATCAAACCTGCTTTCTCCAATCATGCCTCCTTCTGCACCAATGATTGTCCTTGGAGTTACGGCGAGTATTCCAGTTTCTCATCTATTCTTGGCTGGCGTAGCACCTGCTATATACATATCAGCCGGCTTAGCCCTTATGTGGTTTATTGTTGCTAAGAAAAGAAACATTAGCCCACTTGCCAAAAAGCCTTTCAAAGAGAGAATGAAGGCTACAACAGATGCTATTTGGGCTATCCTTATGCCAGTTGGAATTTTGCTTGGTCTTCAGACTGGAGCTTTCACACCAACAGAAGCCGGAGTTTTTGCTGTAGTTTATTCCCTAATAATAGGTTTATTTGTCTACAAGGAACTTTCTCCAAAAGATTTATTAGAGGGTCTTATTGGTTCAGCAAAATCAGCTGCTACAATAATGTTTCTTGTTGCAGCATCAGCAATTTCTTCTTGGGTAATGACCGTTGCAAACATACCTATCCTAGTGTCTAATCTACTTCATCCATTCATAGGCTCTCCTAGACTATTGATGTTAATAGTCCTAGGCTTGATTCTAGTTATTGGAACAACAATGGATGTAAATCCAACTATCCTAATACTAGCACCTGTTGTGCTACCAGTAATCAAGGAAGCAGGAATAAATGAAGTGTATTTTGGGGTTGTATTTGTAATTTCAATAGTAATGGGACTTCTTACACCACCAGTTGGAACGGTGCTTAATGTGGCTAGTGCGGCAGGTGAGATAAGCATGGAAAGAGTTGTAAAATCAGTATTGCCATTCTTGATGGTTGAAGTTATCATCATAATTCTTATGATAGTATTCCCACAAATTGTTATAGGTCCTTTCGAGTTATTGGCAGGAGTACAAGTATAATTACTTTTCACACAGACGAGTTTGCTAGCTCGTCTTTTTTTTGGATTTAAACTTAACAATAATAATATAAATGGTAGAATGGTAAGACTAGTAAAAAATTAAGGAGGTCCTATGGGAAGAAGCGAGAAGTTAGTTAAGCTTTTTTTGTCCACCTTGTACTTATCTGCCTTTACCTTTGGGGGTGGCTATGTAATTATTTCTTTGATGAAGGATACTTTTGTGGATAGGCTTGGTTGGATTGATAAGCAAGAGATGCTCGATATGACTGCCCTTGCCCAATCTGCACCAGGGGCTGTCGCAATAAATGCTGCTGTAGTGGTTGGTTTCGAGACTTGTGGAATTTTGGGGATGCTTGTTGCTATCCTTGCAACTATCCTTCCTCCTCTTATCATAATTTCTATTATATCTATCTTCTATAAGGCCTTTATTGCTAATAAGTATATTGCGATTTTTCTCAAGGGGATGCAGGCTGGAGTTAGTGCTTTGATTTTTAAGGTTGTTTATGATATGACCTGTGATTTGTTGAAGGAAGAGGCTAAGTATCTTTTCGCTATCATGGTCCTAAGTTTTGTGGCTGGATTTTTCTTTAAGGTAAATATAGTTTATATAATTATGACTTTGATTGCTTTGGGTGCGGTCTATTCGTTAGTTAAGAAGGGAGAAGGAAGTGCTAATTAATCTTTATATAACTTTTTTTAAGATTGGACTTTTTTCTTTTGGTGGAGGCTACGCAGCTCTTCCTTTGATTCAACAGGAAGTTGTAGCTAGTAATAATTGGCTTAGCACCAATGAATTTAACGACCTTATTACCATAAGTCAGATGACTCCAGGACCTATTGCCATAAATTCTGCGACCTTTGTTGGGACAAGGGTTTATGGGTTGCAAGGGGGGCTTGTTGCAACCTTAGGATGCGTTACGCCTTCTCTGATTATTGTAGGCATGTTAGCTTATTTTTATAAGAAATACAAGAATCTTACAACAATTTCCAATATTTTATATTTTTTAAGACCTGCTATAATTTCTATGATTTTGATAGCGGGAGTTGAGATTTTGAGGACAGCTATTTTTGCTGACGGGAGGATGAGTTTTTCAAATTTTGACTACTATATGCTAGTTTTGTTTATTCTTTCGTTTTTGGTAATGGTTAAGAGGAAAACAGATCCAATAAAGCTTATGCTAGGATCTGGACTTGTTTATTTATTAATTAATTTGTGGTGTAGGTAAGGGGACTTGAATAAAACTTGAAATTCAAGTTCTTATTCTATATAATAAAAGAAAAGCTTTTCATGAAGAGGGCTAATAAAAAAGGAGTTTTTATGAAAATTAGATTGCCATATGACAAAACTTTCCAAGAAACAGAAATTGAAGATTCAAGAATCTTAGGAATTTTAAATTCCCATCTTGAAGAATATCATCCAGAAGATGATCAAGAAACCATTGTAAGAAAGGCAATGGAAGCACCAATTGAGTCAAAAAGACTAAAAGAGCTTGCAGTAGGAAAGGACAAGGTTGTAATTCTTATAAGCGATCATACAAGACCAGTGCCAAGTAAGTATATACTTCCTCTAATGTTAGGAGAAATCAGGGAAGGAAACCCTGATGCAGATATTACCCTCCTTGTAGCTACAGGTTGCCACAGAAATTCAAGCAAGGAAGAGTTGATTTTTAAACTTGGTGAAGAAATCTACAATAACGAAAAAATTTACATCCACGATTGCGATGATGAAGATATGCTTGTAACCCTTGATGAGAAACTTCCTTCAGGAGGAGATATAGTTGTAAATAAGCTTGCTGCCGAGGCAGACCTTCTTGTAGCTGAAGGCTTTATTGAACCACATTTCTTTGCAGGATTTTCTGGAGGTAGAAAGTCAGTTTTTCCAGGATGTTGTTCAAGAAAAACTATTATGTATAACCACAACTCAGAATTTATAGACAGTGCCTATGCAAGAACTGGAAATCTCGAAAATAACCCTATCCACAGGGATATGATTGCAGCTGCTAGAGCCCTAGGCCTAAATTATATAGTAAATGTTGTAATTAACTCAGAAAAGAAAGTCATCCATGCAGTTGCTGGAGACCTTGAAAGAGCCCATGAAGCAGGGACAAGTTGGCTAAAAGATAAGGCTGGAGTTGATAAAAAACTTGCTGATATAGTTCTTACATCAAATGGTGGCTACCCACTTGACCAAAATATCTACCAAACAGTTAAGTCAATGACAGCAGCTGAAGCAAGCCTAAAAGATGGTGGTGTTATAGTAGTTTCATCCAAATCAGGAGATGGGACAGGAGGTGATGCCTTCCACAAGGCCTTCCTAGACGAGCCAGTCGTTGAGAAACTTTACCAAAAATTCTTGGATACAGATAAGATTGATACCATACCTGACCAATGGGAATCACAAATTCTTTGTAGAATTCTCCTAAAAGCTAAGGCGGTGATTTATGTGTCCGATTATGATCCGAAAATCCTCAAAGACTTCCATCTAGTTCCAGTAAAAACTCTCGATGAAGCTATGGAAAAAGCCGACGAACTAATGGGAAAAGATAGCACAGTAACAGTAATTCCAGATGGAATTGCAGTAATAGTTAGATAAAAAAGAGGCCATGAGGCCTCTTTTAAATTACGCTAAAATAATACTTGCGACTAAAACAATATTTCTATAGCCTTTGAAGGCCTCCCCTTACTTCCGTCTTTTAACATAAGTAAAATCAAGGCTTATCTAGGAGAAATTAGCGAGATATTTAAAATTTCAAGTCCATTTGAAAATACATCCATATCCTTTGGGATAGTTTTTGAAATTAACATAAAGGGTGTAATGAATAAAACACCCGTCTTTATCATTTGTACTATTCTTGTAATAAAGGGACTACTTACTAGGGGATTTTTAATATTAATTTTTAAGGAGCGGATAATATAGTATAATGGAGCAAAGAAAGTTAAGAATATTAAGGAGTTGTTATGAAAAAGCACTGGTGGCAGGAAGAGATTGTTTATCAAATTTATCCTAGGTCCTTCAAGGATTCAAACGATGATGGGATTGGAGATTTGAGAGGAATTACCGAAAGGCTTGATTATCTAAAAGACTTAGGAATAACAATGATTTGGCTATGTCCAATCTATAAGTCTCCGATGGCTGATAATGGTTACGATATTTCTGATTATTTTGCCATTAATGAAGAATTTGGGACTATGGCAGACTTTGATGAGCTTGTAAAAGAGGCTAAGGGAAGAAATATCAAGATAATGATGGACCTTGTTTTAAATCATTCTTCTAATGAACACGAGTGGTTTAAGAAAGCTTTGGCTGATAAAAATAGTCCGTATAGGGAATATTATATTTTTAGGAAGGGGACAAGGGAGCCTAACAATTGGAGGTCAATATTTGGTGGGTCTTGCTGGACTAAGGTAGATGGAGAAGATGCCTACTATTTCCATTCCTTCGCCAAGGAACAACCCGACCTTAATTGGGAAAATCCTAAATTAAGAGAAGAAATCTATAAGATTGTAAATTTTTGGATTGATAAGGGAATTACCGCCTTTAGGATGGATGCCATTAACCATATCAAAAAAAATCCGACCTACCAAAGTGCAAATCCTGATGGAGCAGATGGTAGAGTTTCTGTAATTAATTTCGGTCGCAACCAAGATGGGGTAGAGGAATTAATTAAGAAACTTTCAGATAAGACCTTCAAGGTTCATGATTCTATGACAGTTGGCGAGACGGCTGGTCTTTCCTATGATAAGTACAAGAATTATATAGGAGATGATGGCGTATTTTCAATGGTATTTGACTTTATTCCTGCTAACTTTGACCTAATTGAGGAAACTTGGTTTAAGAGAATTGACTGGGAGTTAGAGGATTTTAGGAAAGCTATCTTTAATAGTCAAAATTCCATCCAAAAATACGGATGGTCAGCAAACTTTATAGAAAACCATGACCAACCACGAGCTACAAGCAAAATTTTAAGGGGAAATGATGAGAACATCAAGGCTATCAAGATGCTTGCAGGTGTTTACTTCTTCTTAAGAGGAACCCCTTACATCTACCAGGGGCAAGAATTGGGAATGAAAAATTTTGTGAGAAAGACAGTAGCAGATTTTCAAGATATTCAATCTATAGATTCTTACAAGAGAAGTTTGGAAGAAGGATTTAGCGAAGAAGAAGCCATAGCCTTTACAAATTTAAGGTCGAGGGACAATGCCAGAGTGCCTTTTGCTTGGACTAGCGAAAAATATGGTGGATTTTCTAAGGTAAAACCATGGCTTGCTATGGCCTATGAAAATCCTAAGGTAAATGCCAAAGACCAAGCCGACAATCCAGATTCAGTCCTCAATTTCTACAAAAAAATGATTGCCTTTAGGAAAAATTCTCTGTATAAGGAAGTCTTGATTTATGGAGATTTTATAGAAAAAACTAGCAAAAACAAGGAAATCATCGCCTATCAAAGAAGATTAGAAGATGGTGAGATTGACCTTTATTTTAACTTCTCTAAGGCGAGGGTAGAAGAAGAAATTCAAGGCAAGGAAATAATTTTTGCAAGCGATGATGCAAAAATTGAGGATGGAAAATTAAGCTTAGGTGAATTTGGCTTTGCCTTAATAAAATAAGAATAACTAATAGCAAGAAAAGATTTCTTGGGATTAAATTCTTAACAGGTAGCTAAGAAGATGCTAAGAAATCTTTTTTCTATGCAAATAAATGAGATTATAACAAGGGTATATAGGTTGTATACAAAACCTCTTTGGTGGAATTGCTTTAAAAAATCTGAAAACTTTAAAAAATAGTTGACAAGTAAGCAAGGAAATGTTATATTTTAATCAGAAGAGAAATAAGGGATGAACTTAATGTAACCGATTACAAAAAATATTTCTAAAATTAATGTTATTTCGAGATATTTTTTTGCTAGAAAATGCAACCGCTTACAAAAATAAGTTTAAAAAGTTCCTTGCTTGAAGAAAAGTAAAATAACAATTAATAAATTACTTTTTTAGAAAAAATAGGGTATAAGGATAGTAGAACGTTTGCACAAAATTTATGGAGGATTTTATGAAGCTAAAATTGGAAAATTTAGATGAAATTCTAAAGCTAGTGGATAAGGGACCTGAGTACGATGTCAAAAAACTTAGGGAAGAATCAATCAAAGATCCTAAATGGTTAGCCTTTGGTTCAGGAAATATCTTTAGGGGATATATAGCTAGGGTCAACCAAGATGGAATTAATGCTGGCAAGGAAGATAGGGGAATTTCTGTTGTTGAATCATTTGATGAAGAGATTATCGAAAAAATTTATAAGCCTTATGACAACTTGGCTTTGTCAGTTACCCTTCATAAGGATGGAAATTTTGATACTACCCTTATTGCTAACTTAGTTGAGTCTTTAACTCTCAAAGATATGGATAGAATTAAGGAAATTGCTCTTAATCCAAATCTTGAAGTGATGAGTTTTACTATAACAGAAAAGGGCTACAACCTTTATGGCTCAGATGGAAGTCTGATGGGAGTTGTTGCGTCTGACCTTGAGAATGGTCCTTGTGAAGCTAAGCATCTTATGAGTATTGTAACCGCTTTACTAAACTTGAGATACAAGGAAAATGGCAAAGCACTTACCCTACTTTCTATGGATAATGCTAGCCACAATGGAGATCTCGTTAAAAACTCAGTTATGCTTATTGCTAAAGCTTGGCTTGAGAAAGGTTTTGTAGATGAAGGCTTCATCGGATATCTTGAAGAAAAGGTAGCTTTTCCACTTTCAATGATAGATAAAATCACACCAAGACCTGCAGTAGAGGTTCAAAAACATGTTGAGGAACTTGGTTTTAGTGATATGGAGCCTGTAGTAACTAGCAAAGGCTCATATGTAGCTGGCTTTGTAAATTCAGAAGAAGCTGAATATCTTGTAATTGAAGATACTTTCCCAAATGGCAGACCTGCTTTTGAAGAAGGTGGGGTGTATATGGCAGATAGGGATACAGTTAATAATGTTGAAACTATGAAAGTTACAACTTGCCTAAACCCACTTCACACAGTGCTTGCGACTTATGGCTGTGTTCTAGGCCATACTTCAATTGCTGAAGAAATGGAAGATGTTGAGCTTGTAAAACTTATAAAGAAAATTGGTTATGATGAAGGTCTCAAGGTTGTTGTAAATCCTGGGATTATAAATCCTAAAGACTTCATAGATGAAGTAATCAATGTGAGATTTCCTAACAAGTTCATGCCTGATACTCCACAAAGAATTGCAACAGATACATCACAAAAGATTTCTGTAAGATTTGGACAAACCATCAAAGGATATATGAAAGATAAGACTCTTGATGTAAGAGATTTAAAGTTCATCCCACTTGCCTTAGCTGGTTGGCTAAGATATCTTCTTGGTGTAAATGATAATGGAGAAGCTTTTGAACTTTCAAATGATCCTATGATGGATTACCTAAGAAAAAGCCTAGAAGGAATTAGCCTTGGCAATTTCAAGATAACTGATGGATTAAAAGACCTATTGAGAAATGAAAAAATCTTCGGTGTAAATCTTGAAGAAGTTGGACTTTCTGATTTGGTAGTTAAATATTTTGAAGAATTGACAGCTGGATGTGGAAGTGTAAGAGCTACACTTAAAAAATACCTAGGATAGGTTAAGGAGAAAAACTTATGAAAATGACCTTTAGACACTACGGAAACAACGACCCAATCTCATTGGAATACGTCGCTCAAATTCCTGGAGTTACAGGAGTTATGGTTATGATGAATGAGTGGGAGGCTGGTGAAGTTTGGGAAAAGGATGTTTTCCAAGCTTATGTTGATAAGTGCCACGCAGTAGGCCTTGAATGTGAAATTATAGAGTCAATCAATGTTCACGAAGATATAAAGATGGGGTTACCTACAAGAGATAAATATATTGAAAATTACAAACAATCTCTGATAAATGTTGCGGCTTGCGGGGTTAAAACTGTAATCTATAACTTCATGCCAGTTTTTGACTGGGTTAAGACAGACCTATACAAGGTTCTTCCAGATGGGTCAAACACTCTTGCCTTTGACCAAGCCAAGGTAGAAGGCCTTAGCCCAAGAGATATGGTAAATGAAATCCTTGATGGGGCTGGAAACTTTGAACTACCAGGCTGGGAGCCAGAAAGACTAGCTCAACTTGAAGAAGTGCTTGATAAGTATAAGGATATTGATGAAGATAAACTAAGAGAAAATTATAAGTACTTCCTTGAAGGAATTATTCCAACATGTGAACAGCTAGGCATTAAAATGGCAGTTCACCCAGATGATCCAGCTTGGCCAATCTTTGACATTCCAAGAATTACATCTACTCCAGAAGATTTAGAAAAAATTGTAAACCTTGTTGATAGTCCATCAAATACCCTATGTATTTGTACAGGCTCCTTGGGTTCAAGAGTTGAAAACGATGTGCCAGCCATAATTGAAGACTTCGCAAAAAGAGGCAAAATTGGTGCAATGCACGTTAGAAACATAAAGTTTACTGGAGAAAAACAATTCTATGAATCAGCTCACTTATCTAGTTGTGGTTCATTAGATATGTATAAAATCATGAAGGCTCTCTATGATGGAGGCTTTGAAGGCTACCTAAGACCAGACCACGGAAGAATGATTTGGGGTGAAGAAGGAAGAGCAGGCTACGGTCTTTACGATAGAGCTCTCGGAGTAGCTTACCTAAACGGTCTTTGGGAAGCAATCGACAAGGCTAATAAATAAAAATTAAAGTACACAGTTTACTACGAACATAAACCTTGGGTAAGGAGGGTTGGTAAACCGACCCTCACTTTATCAAAGGGAATTATTTTGGATATAATAGACAAAATTTTAACTAAAACCTATAATATGAAAGGAAAATGTCAAAATGAAATTCATAACAGAAGATTTTATGCTCCATAATGATTTTGCTAAGAAACTCTACCACAATTATGCAGCTAAAATGCCAATCTTTGACTTTCACTGCCACCTTGAGGCTAAGGAAATTTATGAAAACAAAAACATTCCATCAATTACCGAAGCGTGGCTGGGTGGAGACCACTACAAGTGGAGAGTTATGAGAGCTTGTGGAGTTGAGGAAAAATATATAACAGGTGATGCAGGAGATTTTGAAAAATTTGAGAAATATGCTGAAGTTATGCCAAATCTTATCGGCAATCCAATCTATCATTGGACTCACCTTGAACTTAAAAACTTCTTTGGTATAGATGAATGTCTAACTAAGGAAAATGCTAGAGAAATTTATGATAAGTGTAATGAGCTTTTGGCTAAGGATGAATTTAGACCAAGAGGTCTTATCGAAATGAGCAAGGTGGCAGCAGTTTGCACTACAAATGATCCGATTGATGATTTGAAATATCATGAACTTATAGCCAAAGATGGGTTTAAGGTAAAAGTTCTTCCAGCTTTCAGACCTGACAATGCCCTCTACATTGAAAAAGAAACTTACGCTTCATATCTAGCTGACCTTGCTAAGGCTAGTGGAGTAGAAATTAAGAACTTCTCTGATATCAAAAAGGCTCTCAAGGCAAGAATAGAATTTTTTGATAGCCATGGGGCTAAGGCAAGTGACCAAGCCTTCAAATACATACCTTACAGAAGGTGTGATGAGGAAAGCTTAAATCAAATTGTTGAGAAGAAACTAGCTGGCAAGCCTGTAAGTCTTTCTGAAGAAGAAGCCTACAAGACAGAGCTTACAATCTTTTTAGCCAAGGAATATAAGAAAGTTGATTGGGCTATGGAAATCCACGTTGGAGTTATAAGAAACAATTCCAAGGTTCTATTTGAAAAACTAGGGGCAGATGTTGGAGGAGATAGCCAAAACGACTTGAATTTCGCTGAAAATCTTGCAGACCTACTTTCTGATTTCGAAGACAATGATGGACTTCCAAGGACGGTAATCTTCCCACTAAACCCAAAAGACCACTTCCCAATAGCTACAGTTGGAGGCTCTTTCAATAGGGCTAATGCTGATAATATGCAAAATATCCAACTAGGAACAGCTTGGTGGCACCTTGACCACAAGGATGGAATGATTGAGCAATTGAAGGTATTCTCAAGTGTTGGCGTCCTAGCGAAATTCATAGGCATGCTAACAGACTCAAGATCTTTCCTATCTTATCCAAGACATGAATATTTCAGAAGAATCCTCTGTAACTTCATAGGAGAGCTTGTAGAAAAGGGAGAATATCCAGCTGATGAGAAATTCCTCGGCAAGGTAATTGAAGATATTTGCTTTAACAACGCAACAAAATATATTAAGATAGATTTATAAATAAGAAAGAAGGAAATATGAGCAAAGTAGAAACTATAAGCAAAGTATTAGAACTAGGAATCGTACCAGTAGTAAGAGCAGAATCAGCAGACCAAGCAATAGAATTCTGCAAGGGACTAATTGATGGAGGAATTAACACCCTAGAAGTAACCTTCACCATACCAAACGCAATAGAAGTATTCCAAAGAATCCAAAAAGAACTTCCAAAAGACACCCTTCTTGGAGCAGGAACAGTCCTAGATCCAACAACAGCAAGACTTGCAATCATGAACGGAGCAAAATTCGTAGTAAGTCCTTCATTCGACAAAGAAGTTGCAAAAATGTGTAATATTTACAACATCCCATACATGCCAGGTTGTGTAACTCCAGCTGAAATGCTAGAAGCCTACAAATATGGAGTAGACATCATCAAACTATTCCCAGGCTCTCTTGCAGGTCCATCATATGTAAAAGCAATCCATGGTCCATACCCACACTTCCAAATCATGCCAACAGGAGGCGTAAGCTTAGACAACCTTCAAGAATGGTTCAAAGCGGGCGTAGTAGCAGTAGGAGCAGGTTCAAACCTAGTAAAAGGAAGCAGAGAAGAAATCACCAAAAAAGCACAAGAATATTTAGTAAAAATTGCGGAGGTAAGAAAATAATGAGCAAAAAAGTTGTAACCCTAGGCGAAATAATGTTAAGACTGTCCACACCAGGCTATGAGAGATTTGTCCAAGCTGAAAGCTTCGATGCAATTTATGGAGGGGGAGAAGCAAACGTAGCAGTATCCCTAGCCAACTATGGTTTTGACGCATATTATGTAACAAAACTACCAAAACATGAAATAGGTCAAGCAGCAGTAAACGCTTTAAGAAGATATGGAGTAAACACAAATTATATCCTAAGAGGTGGAGAAAGAGTAGGAATCTACTATTCAGAGACAGGAGCATCAGCAAGACCATCTAAGGTAATCTACGATAGAAGTAACTCAGCCATAGCAGAAGCTAAAGCAGATGAATTTGACTTCGATGAAATATTCAAAGATGCAGCATGGTTCCACACATCAGGAATCACTCCAGCAATCTCCAAAGAAGGAGCAGAAATCACAAAAAGAGCCATGCAAGCAGCCAAAAAGGCAGGAGCGAAGGTATCAATCGACCTAAACTACAGAGCAAAACTCTGGAGCCCAGAAGAAGCTCAAGCAGTAATGAAAGATTTGATGCAATACGTTGACGTATGTATAGGAAACGAAGAAGACGCTTCCCTATGCCTAGGCTTTACTCCAAAAGGGCTAGATGTAACAAGTGGTAAATTAGATGTAGAAGGCTACCATGAAATCTTCAAACAAATGAAAGAAGAATTCGGCTTTGAAATGATAGCATCATCCCTAAGAGAATCATACTCAGCTTCTGATAATGGCTGGTCAGCCCTAATCTATGATGGCAAAGACTTCCACCAAGCTCCACAATACG
>NZ_CAMXYR010000018.1 GCF_947253225.1 uncultured Anaerococcus sp.
GTAAAGAATAATTAATAAAATTTATAAACAACTTTTTTATGATATATAATGATTTGGGGACCTACGGTATATGGAAAAAAATCAGGTATTAACCGCTTTTGGAATGCTTTTAGGTCCTGTAATTATTCAAGCTATGTATATAAACTATTGTAATTCTTTAGTCTCACGCTATTTTTAAAAGTAAATTCCAAAATGTCTTATGCTTAAAAAAGAATACAAATATAAGAAAAGCTGATCCTCGATTGTGAGTATCAGCTTTTTTTCGTTTTCTACTGTAATGATAGTTATAGTTACTCTGCTTGATCTGCAAATATTGCTTTTTTTTCAATTGGTTACTATTATCTATTTGACAGGTTGTAAATAATTGATGATAAACCAATTAAAATACAAACTAATGCAGGTAAGTAACTTATAGTATTAGATGTTTCAGCGCATAGTTTAAGTAATAAAAAATATAATACTCCAACTATAAAATAGATAGGAATAAATTTCTTGTTCCAAAATATTGACTTTTCCATATCATAACTCATTTTAATCAAAATAACTACAAAATTTGCTAAAATATTCCTTTCATAGATTTCTTAATTAATTCCTCTTTTAAGGGACATATGATTGTCTCTATTAAGTACCTACCAGATGATACCTTGAGTAAAAATTAAATTTTTCTTTCGACTAATTAAAAGTGCATATATAGCCCCTAAAATAGCCATAATTAATCTAGAAGCCCCACAAGGTAAGTTTATTCGTGGTACTAATAATACTCCTAGAATAAACAATATATCATAGTATACAATATTAGATTTATGTTTTTTGAATAAATTGTTGTTGTTTATTGTTAGTATTATTAAGGATACTAGAAATATAGAAATCCAAAAGTAAGATAATGAGTCTTCTCTGCCTATATTACTGTAATATCCCACGCTTGAAATTATCATAACAATATATGGAAGTAAGTTTAATTTTCTAATCATAATAATCTGTACATCCCTTTTACTTTTAAATTATTATTTAATTATTATTCTATTAAAAATCGAATAACCGTCTTACTTTTTTGTTACCCAGATTAATATAGCATAAACAAAACAATATGGCATCAGCTTATTATAGTTAGCTTATGTTTATGTATTATTAATTGCTATATCCTGTTAAATTTGATACAATCTAAGTAAGACTATAATTGGAGGGAAATTATGAAAGTAACCATTTGTTCATGTGCTAGATGCACTGCCCACGGAAATGAATTCCTATACGATTCTGCTAACATAGTTAAAAGAGACATAAAATATGCTTATAAAGTAGAGAATCTTGGGGATTCTCCAGAGATTGAAATCGTATATAAAAATATTATGAATGAAGTAGAAAATCCAGAAAAGAATGCTCCATTAGTAAAAATCGACGATACTTACATAAAAAAGGCTAAGCCTGAAGTTATGATGGAGATGATGTTCGATAAGTTAGTACCAAAAAAATAAGATAGAAGAGGAACGATAATGAAAGAATCATACATAGACATACTTAACATAAGAAGGATGGCTTTCGAGGCAGTTGCAAAGATTGCCTATGAAAATAGACCAATTACTGATATCGCTCTTGAAGTTTACAATATTCTTCCAGGAGAAGAAGCAAAATATAGGGAAAATATCTTCAGAGAAAGAGCAGTTATGGGGGAAAGACTTAGGATGTGTATAGGTCTTGATGCTAGAACTGCTGCTAATACAGATGCAATCACAGATGGACTTGATTCCATGGATTATGATAGGAGAATCTACAATCCACCTTTAGTATCTGTAATCAAAGTTGCTTGTGAGGCTTGCCCAGAAAATAAAGTTACTGTAACAGACCAATGCCATGCTTGTATAGGCCACCCTTGTGTGAATGTTTGTCCAAAAAACGCAGTTACATATACAGCCAAAGGAGCTGTAATAGATCAAGACAAATGTATCAAGTGTGGTAAGTGTGTTGACGCTTGTCCATATCATGCAATCAACCACCAAAAAAGACCTTGCGCGGAATCTTGTGGCGTAAAGGCCATAGTATCAGATGACTTGGGTCGTGCTGAAATCAAAGAAGATAAGTGCGTGGCTTGTGGTAGATGTATTATAACTTGTCCATTTGGGGCAATTTCTGATAAGAGCGAAATTTACCAACTTATCAAATCTCTCCAATCAGATAGGAAAGTTTATGCTGTAGTCGCTCCTTCCTTTGTCGGTCAATTTGGAGTAAATGTAAGCCCAGAACAAATCAGAGAGGCCATCAAACAACTAGGATTTGAGGATGTTATAGAAGTAGGACTTGGTGCTGACCTTACAACAATGAATGAGGCGCATGAGTTCTTAGAACAAGTTCCAACTGGAAAGATACCATTTATGGGAACAAGCTGTTGTTTCTCATGGAAATCTATGGTAAGGAAGCAATTCCCAGATATTAATGATAAGATTTCTGAATCTTCAACACCAATGATTTATTCTGGAAAACAAATGAAAAAACGTGATCCAAATTGCGAAGTAGTCTTCATCGGACCATGTATCTCAAAGAAACTTGAGGCCCTAGAGGATGAAGTAGCTGAAGTAATTGACTTTGTAATAACCTATGAGGAACTTCTAGGAATGTTCCTAGCTAAGGGAATCGAACCATCAGAAATCGAAGTTGATGAGGAGATGATGGATGCTTCAGAAACTGGAAGATTTTATGCAGTAAGTGGTGGAGTAGCAGAGGCAGTTAAGAGAAGAATTTTAGAAATCAACCCTGACATAAAAGTCGATGTTGAGGGAGCTGAAGGCCTCGATAACTGCGTCAAACTTGCAAGGATGGCAAAACTTGGCAAGATGAATGGCAAACTTATAGAAGGAATGGCTTGTATGGGTGGTTGTGTAGGAGGACCTGGAACAATAGTTGCAGAAAACAAGACAGGCAAGGCAGTTAAGGCTTTCGCCGCCAAGTCAATCTATAAGTCACCAGCAGATAACGAGCATATCCCACAAGAAGATAGGCCAGATGATAGCAAATTACAAATATAATTAAATAAAGTTTAATCCTTATTTCTAATTTGGATAAGCAATAAAATATTAAGCGATGTTTTAGCCTAAATACCTAGCCTTCACTTATTATTTATTGCTTACCTAGAAATAGGGATTTTTTATTTTCATGTGTTTATTACAAGTAAACCTACAAGTAGTCAAAGATAATAATAAACTCATAAAAACTAGATAGTGAAAATCAATTGCATTACTTGGGAATATATGTTAAAATTTAATAAATGAACAAAGTTCAGTTATTAACCTTAGCTTATAGAGCCTTGTTTTAATATCTTAGGAGATAGTATTTGCTAGGAACATTTGCTAGAAAAGGTATAAGTGTAGGCTAATATGAACGAAGTTCAGTATTTGATTAAGGAGTTTTTATGATAAACAAAAAGCTTGCTAAACTTTTAGCACCTGAAAAAAAATATCTATTTCTAAATTTGTTTTTTAGATACTTATCCTTGTTCATGCAAATTGGAATTTTCTTCCTAATAAGTATGTCAGTTATGGAAATTTTTGAAGGACAATCAATACCTGTAGGCAAGTATTTTATTCTAGCTTTAATTTTTGTTGGAGCTAGAATATTTAGCCAATATCAAGTTTCAAATATTGCTTTTAAATCAACAATGACCATGAAGGAGAAGATGAGGACTTTGATTTTTGATAAACTTATGGATGATAGGATTGATTACAAAAAGTCCCTTTCGACCTCGTCAATCTTACAACTAGCTGTTGAGGGGGTAGACCAACTAGAGATATATTTCACTTCCTATATGCCACAACTTTACTATAGTCTATCATCAGCCCTAATCCTATTTGCTGTGATATCCTTTGTAAGCTTAAAGGCAAGCCTTGTGCTTTTTATATGTCTTCCCCTAATACCAATTTCTATTATTCTTGTCCAAAAGATAGCTAAGAAACTTCTTGGAAATTACTGGACTTCCTATACTAGCCTAGCTGATATTTTTTTGGAAAACCTGGAAGGGCTTACAGACCTCAAGGTTTATGGGGCAGATTCCTATAGGCAAGATGTAATGGATGATTTTTCTGAGAAATTCAGAAAAGCTACCATGAGAGTTCTTCTGATGCAACTAAATTCAACATCAGTCATGGATATAATTGCCTATGCTGGAGCAGGCCTAGGCATTGCTATCTCCTTAATCGAGTTTTCAAGGGGCAATATTACAATTTTTGGGCTAATGTTTATTAGCTTATTGGCAAGTGAATTTTTCCTTCCCCTAAGGCTATTAGGTTCTTTTTTTCACATAGCCATGAACGGAATAGCTGCTTCTAATAAGCTTATGGGTCTACTCGAAAGTGATAGTCTGAACCTTTCTTCTGATAAAATTGTAGGAGGAAAGATTGAGGCTTGCTTTAATGATGTTAGTTTTTCCTACAAGAATGATAGAAAAATCCTTGACTCTATAAATATTAGCATAAAAAGTGGAGAATTTGTAAGCCTAGTAGGTCTAAGTGGATCTGGAAAATCAACCATAGCCAGGCTTTTGACTGATTATAGCCTAAAATATGACGGAAAGATTATTATAAATGGCAAGGAAAAAATGACCCTTGACCCTAAAGATCTTCATAAGAAAATAATTAGAGTTGATTTCGACCAAAAACTTTTTAGGGGAAGCCTAAGAGATAACCTTCTAGTTGCAAACCCAAGTCTAAGTGATGATATTCTGCTAGATGTCTTAAAAAAGGTCAATCTCTATGATTTTTTTGACCAAGAAGATGGTCTTGATACACAAATTTTGGAAAATTCGTCCAATCTTTCAGGTGGTCAAAGGCAAAGGCTTAATCTTGCGAGAGCCTTTTTGTCAGATGGGCTCTTATATATTTTCGATGAGGCAACAAGCAATATTGATAGGGTAAATGAAGAAAAAATCATGACTCTTATTAAAAATCTTGCCAAAGATAAGGCGGTTCTTATTATTTCTCATAAACTTATTAATCTTGTCGATTCTTCGAGGATTTATTTTATAGAAAATGGAAAAATAAGCGCCAGTGGTAGCCATGAAGAAATCTATAGGAGGTCAAAGGCTTATAGGCAGATTTTTGACAAGCAGGAAGAATTAGTTAATTATCTCAAGGGGGTAGATTATGAAAACTAGAAGAAATGGTTTTTTAATAATGAAAAATATGCTAAATCTTGTTGGAAATCTTTATCCAATAATGGTTATGGCAGTCCTTATAGGAAGTCTCGGGCATTTATGTGCAAGCTTTGTAACAATCTTAGCTGGTTATGGTCTAGTAAGCATAATCACCCATCAAGATTTTTACTTTATCATTAAATTAATACTAGCTCTAGCAGTTTTAAGAGGAATATTTCATTATATAGAACAATACCTAAACCATTTCCTAGCCTTTAAAATCCTTGCACAAATTAGACACCTTGTTTTTAAAAAGATGCGAAGTCTAGGGCCTGCTAAGCTATGCACTAAGGAAAAGGGTAAGCTCATAAGTCTGATAACATCTGACATAGAGCTATTAGAAGTTTTTTATGCACATACAATTTCTCCCATAGCCATAGCTCTCGTATACATGATATTTATTCTAGTTTTTATTTCTCGCTTTACAATTTATCAAGCCATCTTAGCTTTTTTAGCCTATACTTCTATTGGACTTATTGTTCCCCTTGCTATAGCTAGGCTAAACAAGGACTTAGGACTGCTTAGTAGAAACAAAACAGGAGAGCTTAACTCCTTTGTTCTTGAAAGAATTAGAAACATCTATGAGGTTAAGCAATTTGATTTGAAAAAGAAAAGTGAAGATGATCTAATTGATAAATCAAGAAATTTAAAACAAATTGACTTAAAGATAAATCAAATAAAATCCCTTCAAGAAGCCCTAACAACTGGTCTTATCTTAAGCTCTAGCCTACTGATGTTCGCACTTTCCGCCTATCTATATGATAGAAGAATCGTTGGCTTTGATGGAATAATCATTCCAACCCTTGCAATTCTTGCAAGCTTTGGCCCCTTTGTCGCCCTATCCAACCTCGGAAACTTCCTAGCCTTTACCCTTGCAAGTGCTGATAGAATCCTAGATCTCTTAGCTGAAAAACCTCTTGTAAAAGAAGTATTGGGCGAGGGTCAACTAGGAAGTTTTGACCAAGGGCAAATAAAAAATGTTAGCTTTGCCTATAAGGATGAGCCTATAATAAAAGATTTCTCACTTACTATAGATAGAGGAAAGATTTTAGGTCTTTATGGAAAAAGTGGATGTGGTAAGTCAACTATCCTAAGGCTAATAATGAGGTTTTGGGATGTAAATAAAGGCGAGATAACTATAAACAATAAGGATATCAAAGACCTAGCAAGTGCTGATTTAAGAAAGGCAGAAAGTCTACTAGGCCAGGATACCTATATATTTAATTTAAGTATAGAAGAAAATATAAGGCTTGCTAAACTTGATGCGACCAAGGAAGAAATAATAAATGCAGCAAAAAAAGCATCAATCCACGACTTTATAGAATCCCTTCCTAAGTCATATGCAACTATGGCAGGAGAGATAGGCAGCGGACTTTCTGCTGGAGAAAGGCAGAGGATTGGGGTTGCCAGAGCCTTTCTTCATGACGCAGACCTCATGCTTTTTGATGAGCCAACTAGCAATCTCGACATCCTAAATGAGGTGATTATCCTAAAATCTATCAAAGAATCATCCAAAGATAAGACTATCTTGCTTGTATCACACAGCCTATCAAGCTTATCTATAGCAGATGAAAAAATAAGGGTAGGAAATACAAGGAAATCATAGGGCCTTGATTTGTCTTTATAAATCTTAATGATATAATAAGAAGATAAGAAAAAAAGAGAGGTTTATATGGGTCAAACTACAATAATGCTGATGCTCATAACCATTATATCCAAGATATTTGGGTTTTTGAGAGAAGCAGTAATGGCTTCCTACATAGGAGCAAGTGATTTAAAAAGTATATACACAACTGCCAACACCCTACCAGTTGTCATAGCAAACTTTGTCGCAGTTGGGATTATTTCAGGCTTTATCCCAATTTATAATAAGGCGAAAAATGAAGAAGGCGAACTTGCAGCTGAGGAATTTACATCAAATGTCCTCAATATCTTGATGGTATTTGCTGCTATAGCTGTTGTTCTAGGGATAATCTTGGCTAGACCATTTTCCAAAATTTTATCTCCAGATCTTTCTGGTCAATCCCTAGATCTTGCAACAAACTACACAAGGATAATGATGTTTGCAGTTTTTGCCTATCTTTATTCGGCAGTTTTTAGAGGTTACTTGAACCTGAAGGGCAACTTCTTCGATCCTGCCATCACAGGCGTTATTATGAACATTATAATTATAGGCTTTACTATTCTTACAGGTCTTACCCAAAATCCTTACTACCTAATTATAGGCGCTCTCTTGGGCAATAGTCTCCAATACATCCTATTTCCTAGAGCTGCTAGAAAGCTAGGCTACAAGCACAGGAGAATCTTAGACATCCACAATAAGTATGTAAGAAATCTTATGCTTATAGCTATTCCGATTATTATTTCATCTGCTGCGGGCGAACTTTCAATAATAGTTGATAACTCCATGGCATCAGCCTTTTTTGGAAAGGCAGCCATCAGCAAGTTCTTCTATTCAAAGACAATGCTTACCCTAATCACAGGTATCATAACTATATCTGTAACCACAGCCCTATTTCCAAAAATTGCAGAGCTTGGTCAAGCAGGAAAAATTGATGAAATGAAGCAAAGAATAAGCTCTTCTGTTGTTTCTACTATGCTTCTAATAATACCAGCAAGTATAGGAATGGCAGTTCTTGCCGAGCCAGCTGTTTCAGTTGTCTTTGAGAGAAATGCCTTCACCAGCCAAGATACTGTAATAGTCGCAGCCTTGATTGCTGCCTATGCTCCAAATAATATCTTCATATCAGTAATGGATGTTGTCGATAGAGGTTTTTACGCAGTAGGTGATTCCAAAACTCCTGTAATAGTTGTCTTGATCCAACAAAGTGTAAATATCATCTTTAACTTCGTCATGATTAAATTATTCGGCATGGTGGGTCTTGCTTATTCAACAGTCCTAGCCTCCTTTGTCGGAATGATTTTGATGATTTATAAATTTAGAAAAAACTTTGGATCTATCAACTTCAAGGCTTCTCTTATTTCAATAATTAAAATATCAGTAGCCACAGCAATTATGGCAGTAGTTGCAAGCTTTACCAACAACTTCTTCCAAGGTCTATGTCCAAAAATTCTTGCCTTGTTTGTAGCAATCATAGTCGCTATGCTTGTCTATGGTGGACTTGTAATTTTCGCAAGAATCCCAGAAGTAATGGAAATGATTAATACTATCTACCACAAGTTCAAAAAATAACTTAGCCTATACCAGATTGTCGACCAGTCTGGTATTTTTTTGTCCATGCATAAAGAGTGAATGTAAAAGAAAAAAGCAGGTAAGCCTGCTTATAGTAAAATCTGATTCTTCATAAATATGGACACTATTTTGGAGAAGTTCTCAAGATTGGTTATCCTACAAAAATCAGTATTATAAATCAACTTGGCATTTTCCACATCTTCTTCTTCACCAGTAAAGACCCCTAAGATTGATATGTTATTCTCCTTTAGCCTTCTCACTTCCTTGGCTGTATCCTTTACTGCATTATCATCAACATATTGATCCTTGTCCAAAAGTTTGACCGTATTTATATTAGACCTCTTATCGTGAGGCTTGCCATCAGATAGGACAAGAACAATATTTTTTGTATTTTCATCATCATTTTTGATAAGCTCGTTAATAGTTCTAAAGGCTAGGCCATCCCTGTTTGACCCTGAGGCAAAAAAATTAAAAATCTTGTCGTTGTTGTGCTTTTCGTCATAGTCCCTATAGATATTAAAGACTGTAAAATCTCTTAGGGTAGAAAAACTCATCACCCTAATAGGAATGTTCAAAGCATCCATTGCCTTCTCTATTATATAGGCCTCGTTGGCAACCATAGCTTGGCGACCTATTTGGCTTGCTGACCCATCAAGGAGAAGATCGACCCTAAATTTAGTTATATCATCGCTCTCTTCATTGGCAAAAACATTGTAATCATGGAGAACACTCGCCCTCCACGCCTTGGTCGAATCAATCGCCCCATAATTCTTGTAGACTTCGTTGTAGTCTAGGAAATTTGCTATGGAGTTTTTTATAGAAAGAGTAAGTTCGTTGATAGACCTGTTGTTAATTGCCATATTCTCCTTGATATAGGACTCGTTTTTTTCTGCCTGCTCACGCCTTCCTTTCTTATAATATCGGGCGTTTGCCTTGGTGGAATATTCTCCTCTAGTAAAATAAAGTCTTTTTCCCCCATGAACCCCCTTGGCAATCTTATGCTCGAGGGCACTCACCTTCTCTTCTGGGAGGATAGAAAGTCCGTAGAAGTCCTCGATAAATTCTGAGGAAGAATGGTAGGTATCCTCGCCCTTATTCAGGAACATGAGGTTCTTGTCATTATCTTGCGTCTTTTCTGCTAAGTATATATTGCCCGTAAACTCAGCCGACCCTATCCCAAATTGCTCGTTGATATACTCATCGGTATACTCGGACTTTGTATCATCAAGCTCGTCCTTATCTTTAAAGTCCTTGGGCTTGTTTTCCTTAACCATCTCCTTGAAGGTATCCCTGTCCTTGGCAGACCTACAAAAGCGAAAATATTTCTCGAAAAAATCATTAAGCTCATCGATAAGGTCGGTAGTCTTTGTTGTATGGATGGCAAAAAGGGCTGAGTAGATATCCCTAAAGACCTTGCCCTCAGTAATAGGCTTATCAAGTATAGAGCCATAATAGGCCTTCTCTACCTGCTCCTTGAGGTCTTTTGGATTGTGGACAAGGTATTTTGCCATAAGGTCTCTGGCATATTTTTTCCTCAAATCTCCAATCACCAGATTTTCCTTGGCAAGTTCCTTGTAGGAAATATTTTCCATTAGAATCTCGGTCATGAACTTAAAATCCTCAAAAAACATATTATCCTTTTTTATATAGGCAAAAAAAGAATCCAAAATCTTAAAATCAAAGGTTCTAATCTTGTAGCCCGTAATCATATTAAGGTAGATGTTATCCATTGGGTAGGATTTTTTAGGCAAAAACTTGTAGTTTTTTGCAAAATCCCAGATGATGTTGTATTGCCTAATCTTCTCTAATTGCTCATTCATCAAAGATACTCTCAGAAATATTTGTAGGAATCTTGCTCTTTAAGGTATCTAGGACGATTTGTCTTTCAAACTCATCAAAGGACTTGTTGACAAGCCCCATCATCAAGGCTTGGTAAGGAGAAAGCCCAATCTTTATAGTTTCGATTGCTCCGAGTAGACCACGAAGGTCGACAGACTTGGTAGAAATCTCGTTATTCTCGCTCTTGGTTTGAAGACTCATAAATAAATCGATAAAGGCCTTCCTGTATTTTTCCTTTAGACTTGGGAAATTATCCCTAAGGAGCTTATCCAAATTATCCCCCGTAATGTTTGGCACATTAATAATCATAAACCTTGAAGAAAGAGCCTCATTAAGCTCTCTTGTGCCGACATAGCCGTAGTTCATTGTCGCAATAAATCTAGTATTAGGATCGAGGGCTATCTTGTCATAACCAGAAAGGTCGATAATCCTCCTGTGGTCAAGAGTTGCGTGAAGGACGGAAATCGCCTCGTTTTTTGCCATATTTATCTCATCCAAAATAGCAAAGCCCCCCTTCTCGCAAGCTTCTGTGATAGGCCCTTTCCTAAAAACAACCTCACCATTCTTGAAAGTATCTGCACCAATAAGGGCAGCAGAATCAGTATTAACATGGAAGGAAATGTTGTAGGAAGGTCTTTGGAAAAGATAGGAAAGATTGGACGAAAGGACGTTTTTGCCCGTAGCCTTAGCTCCAGTAAGGAGAATGTTCTTTCCAGCAAGAAGAGCAGCTATAGCCTCTTCCAAAACTTCTTTGCCATAATACTTGTACTCAGGCTTGATAACCCTATCATTATCAGGAAGTCCATTTTCTCTTCTATATAATTCCACTTGCTTAATTAAATTTTTATCTATATTTTCTTCTTGTAAATATTTTATCATCGTACACCTCGGCTTTATTATACAAGTTAAAGAAAAAATATCACTTGCCTAGCTCAAACATTCATTTAAGAATATATATAAAACAAAAAGTCTACAAAATCATTTCTTTTATTTGTTAAATGATGTATAATGAAAGCAAGATGACTAACGAAATGAAGCAATGAAGATAATAATATTGATATAAATTTATAATAGGGAGGAAAGTATGAAAGTAACTAAGAGGATAACGGCTCTGTTGACAGCTGCTATGATAATGGCATCTAACATTGCCCCTGCCTTTGCTAGTAGCCTACAGTATGACAGTCCAAAAAATGAAATAGTTAATGGACAATTAGGCGTTATTCCAGCAAAGCTTAAAGATGGAGAAAAAGCTGAAGACTTTATAAAAAACCCAGCTCAACCAGCAATTTACAGCTTGCGTACAGATTATTTGGTACAAAAAGGGGAGAAGTATGAAATTAACTACCAACCCTACATAGCAAGCGTAGGAGAAGCAGCAAGTCCTAAAGAACAAACTAAGGTAAATCAAAAAATAAAATTACCAGACCTTGCAGGTTATGATAAGGCCGATAATCCAAAGACATATAAAATAGATTATTCGACCATAAAAACCAAAGCAGAAGGAAACGGCAAGACTGGTGATGAGAATTATGGATATAGGTACGAGGCCAACCAAGATTTTAGATATCAGGCTATCGAAAAATATATTAAGATCAAGAATATCTTCCAAGATATGAATGATTTTACTAAATACACTAATCCAGATGGAACTATCACTGATTCTGAAGGAAATGTAACCAACAAGGATGGAAGTGTAACCCCTAAAGACAAGGTGGAAAAAGATCATCAATATATAACCTCACAAAAAGGTAACACTGGTTCCACCATGCAAGTAAGCCCTCTGGACGAAAAGTTTAGGAGAGGCTTTGTTCCCGAATCAGATAGAATTAATATGCAAGTACCAGAAGATGCTACAAACTTCGTAGTGGAATATCGTTACAACCGTGCCCAATACAATGTAGTTTTTGATTGCAAAGATGGTACACCAATCCCAACTCGTACTCTATATTATGAGCAAGAAATTCCTAAAATTGATGAAAATAGTATACCTAAAAAGACCGGATGTGATTTCTTGGGATGGATGCCATCTCATGACCTAAAGTCAATAGATGGAAGAGATTTTAAAAAGGGTGAGATTATCAAGAAGACTGATGGCAAAGCATCCCTTGATCTCGATGTCAATTTAAAGATGCCTGCTCTAGACCTTGGAACGGACGAAAATACAAGAGAAAAATTGACCTTCACAGCAGTATGGAAGGATAAGGAAAAGGCTGATTATGCCATCCAATTCTGGGCAGAAAAGGCAGACCATGCGGATAAGGCTTCTATTTTAGATAAGTATGACTACATTGGAACTCGTGTTCATGAACCAGTTACTACAGGAAGTAAGCCAAACTTGGATACTGTACCTGTCGATAAGATAAAATTCCCAGACCTTGATGACGCTCGTTTAAGAAAGATTTGGAGAGGCGATAGGTTTAATAGGGGCAAAGATCTTTTCTTAAATAAGTTTTTTGTTTACAACAAAGACTTAACCGATAAGGAAAATGCTGACCCTGAAAACCCAAGTGTGGTTAAGTCCGTGTCAGCTACAGGTAAGACTGTCTACAACATCTACTACGACAGACAAGTCTACGACCTATACTTTACTAAGTCCAATGCTCTACCTGCTGAAAATACTTTTTACCCTGAAATTTGGGGATATGATGAAGATCAAGGAGAGGTAGTGAAGAAGGGCGGTCCTGGCAATCCTTACCATTACAAGGCAAGGTTTAACCAGCTAATGCTTGATTGGCCAAACGACGCCATGCAAACCAAAGGCTTTAGTGAAGGCATGCAATCCTTTGGCTGGGGACCAAACTATGCTAGTCCAAATTGGCCTACTCACTTGGATACACCTCCTTATAGATTGAATGCAGATGAGTTTCTTGACATGGCAAACTACGATAAATGGGGAGGCTATACTAAAAAGATAGATAAGGGTGATGGAACAATCATAAAGTTAGATTGGTCCGATTATAAAATTCTATCCTTTGGTATAAAACAAGATAAAAACTCTATGCCACACCACATGGACTTTTGGATGGATGGCTTTAAGGATGGCGAAACAATTATCCGCTACGACCTATACAGGTATAAGGCAGATACAAATTCTGAGACTTATGCGCCTAGCTACCCAAAGGTTCAAGGCTTTACTGGTAAGAGAGCTAATGAAACACCGGAATATCTTGATTCAGATGGCATAGATGCTAAAAACGACGAGCGTGCAGATGTAACACCATTTCCTGATAAGACCTATACAGACATGTATGGAGCACGCCCTTTAGGTGAGATGAAATTTATTAAGGCTTTCTTTAATAATGGCGATGAGTTTGGCGATCCAGATGGTTGGGACGGATTTGATAAAAACGGCTACCTTAAATTTGAATACACTCGTAATAAGTACCCACTAAGGTTTAACCACGACCCATCAAAAATTAAGGGCGACAATGAGTTTAACTCAAAAAACTCTATAGATACTTTCTACGAATTTCCTCTAAAGGCTCTAAGCCCTGAAGTCGGGGATGAATATAAAAAAGATAATCCTGCTAACCTATTGGATAATCCGGAAAAGTTACAAGAATTAGAACTTACTGATTTAATATTTACAGATCCAAAAGATGGCAAGTTAAAAGTTAAAAGACCAGATAACTTATCAGACCAAATGGTCTTTAAGGGCTGGGCATTAGACCCTGCAGGCACTAAGCTTATTTGGGAGAACCCAGGCGAAAAGATGCCTAACCACCCAGTCAACCTCTATGCTAAGTGGGGTGAGCCTGACTATAAATGGAAGGTAACTTTTGATCCAAATGGAGGAAGCCTACCAACAATTGATGAAGAAAGCCTCACCACACAGAGACAGACCATCCAAGAGGGCGACATAGGTCAAGAAGAAAAAAATACCTATGCAAGAAAAGGCTACGCAAAAGAGCCAGCCACCACAAAAGATGGTAAGCAAATCTTTACAGTTATTCAAAGGCAAAAACTTGTAAAACCTAAAAACCCAACAAGAAAAGGCTACGATTTTATGGGTTGGGAAGTTATTCGCTACAAAAAGAATAGCAAGGGAGAATACACAGATGAGGTTGATGATTCTTACCGCACAAAATATGGAGTGCCAGAGCTTTATACTTTCGGCAATGACGTTGTAGGTCCAATTGATCTAAAGGCTATTTGGAATCCTAATCAGAAAGTAGATGTTAAAGTCTACCACCATTTCTTGGACAAGGATTGCAAAAACGATGTGAAAACTAAGGATATTGTAGAAACTCTTGCCAACAAGAGAACGGGCTACTATACTGCTACAGTTGCAGATAAACAGGGTCAAAAGTGGATTCTAGCTCCTCATGACGAATTGATGGAGTCAGAAGATGCTAAAATCAAAGAAACCTATGTAAAATACAATAAGAACTTTGAATTTAACAATACTTACTTCCAAAATCAACGTATTGAACCTCTAAAGATTAAAGACCCATCCTCAGGGGCTATGATCGATAACCCTAAATACAAGGGAAATGTCTTCCATTTCTTCTATAGACCATTTAGGCAACGTGAGTACCAAGTCAACTTTATAGATGAAAGAGGAAAGGCTGAAATAGAAAAATTCTATAAGGAGCTTAAACTCGGAGATGTTGAAGCCTTAAAAAATAAACCCGAATATACCAGCGCTAGTGATGAGGAAAAGAAAGAAAAGCTCCAAGAGCTTTATAAAAATAATAAAGATAAGTTTGAAAATAATAGGAGCAAGTTAGATAAAATTTTAGAAAAGTATAGGGTAGTAGAGCCTGAAAGTGTTATTGATGGTAACCGCCACTATGATGCAAGAAACTACAGACCTATACCAGGTTGGAAACTGGTGAGTGCTCCTCAACAACAATTATTCTTTGATGTGAACGAAGATACCAACGAATTTATGGGAATCAACCACACTGGTGGAGATCAAATTTTCTTCTATTATAAAGACGCAAGAGTAATTGAAGTTAAGAATCCTAAGGATAAAGTGCCAGATGGTTATGTAAGAGTAACTTTCAAGGCAGAAGAGGGTGGATCTTTTGGCAAGGATGCCCAAGGAAAAGCCATCAAAGAAATCAATTATGATGTAATCAAGGGATTAAATTCAAACCTACTTCCCGTTCCACAAGAGCTAGTAGAAGGAAATGAGAAAGAAAAAGATAAGTATTATATAATCCCAGAACCAGGAAAGAATTTCATCAAGTGGGATAATGAAAGATTGTTGAACAAAAACACAATGATCAGTGATAACCACACATTCACTGCCTACTTCGATTGGAAGGAAATAAAGATTAACCCTCTTGTAGTTACAGAATCATTCACAGACCCTAAGGGTAAATGGACAAATGACTTTGCTCCAAGTGTTGACAAACTAAAGGGCCAGGTTAAGTGGTTTAAGAATAAGGTCGAAGAAGACCTCCCAGCAGGGGTTGAAGTAACTTTTGCTTCTGATATAGAAAAAACTATTGCTGATTCCTTTAAGGAACTTGGCAAAGCTGATAAGGACGAACTTGTAAGAGAAGTAAAAATCCCAGCCAAGATTAAGTATGCCGACTCTTCAGAGCAAGATATAGAAATTCCTGTCAAGGTCTACAAGAATGTCTATGAAGCCCTAACAGGAACAGAAAAACCATTATTCTTATCTGAGGCTGAAAAAGCCGACTTAAAAGATGTAACTAGAAACTATGTTAAGGTAACAGTTGCTCCTACTGGAGATTTAAAATCAAAGGACAATAAGGTCTACTATGTTAATCCAAAGGCTTGGGTAGTAATTCCAGAAGTTGACGCTAAAGACAATTCTACCTTCACCAATTGGACTTCAGACAAAGAAGCCCAAAACGAAAATGGCAAGAAAGATGGCATTTACGACTTCGCAAAACGCCATATCTTCACTGAGGATACAGTAATTTCTCCAAGATTCTCAAAAGATGTCGAGAAAGAAGATAAGGGTAAACCTGATGTTCCTGATAGCTTTGTAAAAGTTATTGTTAGAACAACGAACAAGGCCAAAGACCCTAGTGAAACAATTTTCTGGGTTGATCCAAGTAAGGAAGTAGCAATTCCTATGACAAATCCAGAAGGAAAAGTTGAAAAGGTTGACTTTAAAATCCTTGGTAAGAAAGATGCAACCTATGTCTTCAAACAATGGCAAATTGTAAAGAAAGGTCCTAACGATGATGATTTAGCTGATGTTGGTCCTACAAAAATAGACCTAACAAAGCATAAGTATACTGATAAGGTTACAGTCATAGAAGCATCTTACTCACAGAAAATCGACTGGTTTAAAATATTTGAGCGAACTAAGACTGAAGAGCTTCACACACCTAAGGGCAAGGTTATTACAGACAAAGATTTGATTGATAAGATTATTCCTCAAGAAGATAAAGAGATTGATAAAATAGAAGTTATCTCAAGACCAGATCAAAATACGGTAGGAAAATCAGAAGCTAAAGTAATAATCACATATAAAGACGGCTCTACTCAAGGCTCAAAGGAAAAGCCTATAGTAATTCCTGTGGAAGTTCACGAGAACAAAGTACCAGCAAATCCAGATGGCTCAAGACCAAAAACTGCTTTGGCTAACTATGTTAAGGTAATCTTCCAAGCTGGAGAAGGTGGTTCGGTAAGTGGAAATTTGGTCTACTATGTAAGTCCAGAAGTTTCTGTCAATATGACAGATGAAGCAGATAAGGTAAGCAAAACACCTACTGTCGGCTATACTTCTAACGGAGGAACTTGGACACCAGAGATTAAAGAAGAAAAAATCGAAAACGAAAAAACATACATCTTTAACTTCAAAAAATCTGATGATATAGTAGAAAAAACAGATGATCCTGAGCAAAAGATTCCATCTGGCTATGTAAAAGTAACCTTCAAGACAGATGGTAATGGAAAACTAGCAGGCGATAAAGAAGAAATCACCTACTATGTAAACCCACAAGCAGGCATCAAACTTGTAGAAATTCAAGCAGGCGATAAGCAACTGGCAGTACCAAAACCGGTAGCAAATACCGACTACACTTTTATCAACTGGGTAGAAGACTTAGACTTAACAAAACCAATCACAGGTGATAGAGAATATGTAGCAAAATTTGCCAAAGGTCAAGTAAGCCTAAGCTATGTAATAGGAGAGGGTGCTAAAGGTACAGCTCCAGAAACAGTAACAACAGCCAAAGGTACAAAAGTAAGACTCGCAACAGATAAAGACATTAGTAAAAAAGACCACACATTCAAAGGCTGGTTAATAGGAGAAAAAATCTACCAAGCTGGAGATGAAATAACCCTAAACGAAACCACAACAGCCACAGCTGTTTGGGAAAAAGATGCGGATGTTATACCATTCAACCCAGAAGAGCCAATAGCAAAACCATCAGGCTATGTAAGAGTAAGCTTTGAAGCAGACGATGGATTGACCCTAACTAATGTTAAGAATTACTATGTAAAGAAAAACGCTGGCATAAAAATAGGTGATAAAACAATAATAAAACCAACTCCAAAAGCAAAAATCGGCTACGAATTTGAAGCTTGGTCTCCTACAGATAAAGAAGAAATAGAGAACGAAGATATAGTAGTAAAAGCAAAATCAAATCCTTATAAGGATACAATAGAAAAAATTGATGAAAATACTAAAAAACCAGATGGCTATGTAGAAGTTAAATTTGTTGCAGGGGAAAATGGTCAGCTAGAAAAAGATGGAAACAAAATAGAAGAAAAAATCTACTATGTAAATCCAAACAAATATGTAAAACTAATACCTCCAGCAACAAAAGCAAACACAGGCTATGAATTTGGAGCATGGGATAAATTAGTAACAGGCTATGATATCTACAAAGCACCATCAACAACTATCACAGCAAACTTTAATGAAATAAAAGCTGTGATACCAAAAACAAAAACAGATGAGTCGGAAAAACAAGAGGGCTATGTAGAAGTAAACTTTGTAATAGAGGGAGACGGTGGAGAAATAGTTGGAGGACAACCAACAACCTACTACGTTGACCCAACAAGGGAAGTAACAATCACCCCACCAACAACTCAAGCCCAAATCGGATATGTATTTGACAAATGGAATCCTGATACAATAAGCAAGGCTAAGAAATACAAGGATAAAACAACTGTAAAAGGTAAATTCAAAAAACTAGATAATTTAATCCCATCAACAAATGATGAGGGTCAACCAAACCCAAAACCACAAGGCTATGTAACAGTAACCTTCAAGGCAGACACCAACGGAAGTATAAAGGGCGAAACAAAATACTATGTAAATCCAACAGAGGAAGTTGACCTAACAGCTAAGGCTAAAGAAATAGAAAAAATAGCAAATACTGGTTATACAAGTGATGGCGGAAGCTGGAAAGATGGAGATAAAGAAGCTACATTAAAAGCAACATTTACTGAAAACACAGAATTTGTATATAACTTTAAAGGACTTGCTGATGTAATACCAAAAACAAGGAATGATGAAAAAGAAAAACCACAAGGCTACATCGAAGTAACATTCGACACAACCGACAAGGGAACAATCGAAAATAGCCAAGAAACAACAAAAGTTGTCTATGTAAACCCAGAGAAGGCAGTAGTCCTAGAAGGATACGCACCACAAGTAAGTCCAAAAACAGGCTACACCTTCGCAAATTGGGATACATCAATCAACAAGGCAATCCAATACAAGGACAAGGATATAATAAAAGCAACCTATACAGCCCTAGAAAACATCTCGACAACAGTGAAAGCAGGCTTTGTAAAAGTTGTATTTAAAACTGACCAAGGCGGAAGTCTAGAAGGGACAACCGAATATTGGATAAAACCAAACACAGAAGTAAAGGTTCCAGCACCAAAAGTAAATACAGAAATTGGATACACCTTCGATAAATGGGATAAAGACCTCAAAGTTACCCTACAAGAAAAGGCTGAGCCATATGTAATAACTGCAAAATACACAAAAGAAGCCGACATAATCCCAGACGATGGAACAAAACCACAACCTTCTGGCTATGTTAAAGTAACCTTCGAAAAGGGAGCAAATGGTGAGCTTGAAGGACAAAGAAATTACTTCGTAAATCCAAAAGCAGGAAAAACCCTAGCTGAAATAAGCAAGCCACAAATCAAACCAAACACAGGCTTTAAGGAAAATGGATGGGACAAAGAAGATGACACATCAATAGATGGAAATCTTACAGTAACAGCTCAGTATCAACCTATTGATGATGTAGTTCCAAAAACTGGAGAAAATGGTAAAGAAAACCATCAACCATCAGGCTATGTAAAAGTAACCTTTAAGGCTGATGAGAATGGAAAACTAGCAGGAGATAAAGAAGAAATAACCTACTATGTAAACCCACAAGAAGGCATCAGACTTGTAGAAGGAGTAGCAGGCGAGAAAAAACTTCAAGTACCAGATACAAAACCATCTGAAAATTACAAATTCATTAAATGGTTTGAAGCTATTGACGAAACCACACCAATAACTGGAAATAGGGAATATGTTGCAATCTTTGGAAAAACTGAAGTAAGCCTAACCTACGACCTAAACGGAGGAAGTGGAACAGTTCCAGAAACTAAGAAAGTTCCTTACGGCACAAGCCTAAGGCTTGCAACAGATGAAGGCATAAGCAAAACAGACGCTAAATTCATAGGTTGGGAGATAGAAGGAAAAATCTACAAGCCAGGAGCTGAAATTACCCTCACCAAGGATCAAAAAGCTATAGCTAAATGGACTGATGATCAAAATATAATCTCATACAATCCAAAAGATCCAATCACAAGACCATCTGGCTATGTGAGAGTAACATTCAAAGCTGACAAAGGTCTAAGACTCACCGAGGAAAAAGCCTATTATGTAAAAGCTGACAAGGGATTAACCCTAAAAGATATCAAAGATGGTCAAGGATTCGGATACCCAACATATAAAGAAGAAACGGGCTATAGTTTCGACAAGTGGGACAAAGAAGAATCAACAGTAATAAAGACAGACATTGAACTAACAGCTAAGGCAACAGAAACTAATGATGTAGTGCCAAAAACTAAGGACGATGATTCAGAAAAACCACAAGGCTTCGTAAAAGTAACCTTCGTAGCAGGGGAAAATGGAAACTTAGGAAAAGAAACAAATACATTCTTTGTAAATCCAACCAAGTATGTAAAACTAAGCCCACCAAGCACCAAAGCAGATACAGGTTATGTATTTGCAGGATGGGATAAGAATGCTACAGAATTTAACATCTACGATAAAGATACAACAATTACGGCACGCTTTAACCCAATTGATTCTGTAATACCAAAGACAAAGGATAATGAGTCAGAAAAACCAGAGGGCTTCGTAGAAGTAAACTTTGTAATAGAGCCAGCTACTGGTGGAAAAATAGTAGAAAAAGAAATAACAACCTACTATGTAAAACCAAATACTGAAGTAACAATCCCACAACCACAAACCAAGGCAGATATAGGCTATGAGTTTGACAAATGGGATCCAGATACAAAAACTACAAGAAAATACACAGACCAAGTAACAACTATAAAAGGTTCTTTCAAAGACCTCCCTGCTTATATACCAGCAAAAGATAAGGATGAAAAAGATAAGCCTAATGGATATATAAGAATAGTCTTTAGGGCAGATGAAAATGGTTGGCTAGCTGAACAAAATGATTTTATTGACCAAAAAGTTTACTATGTAAATCCAAACGCAACTATCGATTATGTAAAGGACTTGACACAAGGAATAGAAAAAGTTGCAAACCCGGGTTATACAGCAGATGGTGGAAATTGGAAAGACGAAACAGGCTTATTAAGCAAATTGTTCTCCAAGGACAAACTTTTTGTTTACCACTTCAAAGAAGCCAAAAACGTAATACCTGATGGAAAGGGAGAACCAATACCAGCAGGCTTTGTAAAAGTAACCCTAAGGCCAACCGACAAGGCAACAGATTCTACAGAAAAATCATATTGGGTAAATCCAAAAGAAGAAGTAGAAATCCCATTCGATAATCCAGCAGGAAATACTGTTGAAGATAAAGCTCATAAAGGCTACAAAACAACCTACACCTTCAAAGAATGGAAGGTAGTAAAGGGAAGTGTCGTAACCTATAAAGGTAAACCAATCAAGGGACAATTCAAAGAAGAAACAGTCCTAGAAGCAACCTATACAGAAAAAACTTCAGGAAAAGGCTATTACCTTACACCAGCTGTAAAAGTTAAAAAAGATACAATAACCCCACTAGGTAAGACACCAAAACCAGAAGAGTTAATAATAAACACTCCAGGCCAAGGAAAAGATCCACTACCAGACGGAACAAAGATAAGCTATGAAAAAGGTGGCAAACCTGACACAAGTAAACCAGGCAATCCAACAGCCAAAGTCAAGATAGAATATCCAAACGGCAAAATCGTAGTAGTCGAAGTACCAATAAAAGTAGTAGACAACATAGTTCCACAAGAAGGATCTGACAAGCCAAAAGTGCCAGCAAACTATGTAAAAGTAGTAATAGACACAACAGACAAGGCAACAGAAAACACCTACTTTGTAAAAACCTACTGGGTAAACCCAGAAGCAGAAGTAAGCTTCCCAATCAAAGATCCAACAGGAAAGAAAAACAACACCTTCACCAAATGGATGATAGACAAAGAAGAATACAACAAAGAAGCTAAGAGAAAATTCACACAAGCAGAAACAACAATCAAAGCTTCTTACAAAGATGCTGACGAAATAATCCCATACGACCCAGAAAATCCAACCAACAAACCAATAGGCTACGTAAGAGTAACCTACAAGGCAGAAGAAGGATTAAGTCTAAAAGAAGCAAAGGCTTACTACGTAAATCCAGAAGCTGGAAAAACACTAGGTCAACTAGAAAAACCAGAAGTAGAAGCAAAAGTAGGCTACACATTCGACAAGTGGGACAAAGACGATAAGACAGTCATAGACAAGGACCTTGAAGTAACAGCAAAAGCCAAAAAATCTGAAGACGTAATACCAGAAAAAAGCCCAGACGGAAAAACAAACAAACAACCAGCGGGCTTCGTAAAAGTAACCTTCGTACCAACAGAACTCGCAAACGAGCAAACAAGAAAAGAAGTAAGCTACTACGTAAATCCAAACAAAAACGTAAGCCTTACACCAGAAGAACCAGTTGGAAAAGAAGAAACAGACGAAAAAGGCTACACAACAACCTACACCTTCACAGGCTGGAAATATGAAACAACAAGTTGGGATAAATCAAGCCCAGTAAAAGGAAAATTTGCAGACGGAACAAGGATACTCGGTCAATACACAAAGAAAACAAGAGTAAAGATAGAGAAAGTCCTACCTGCACCTAAACCAAACAAAGAAGTAATCACTCCAAAAGAAGGAACACCAAAACCAGAAGAGTTAATAATAAACACTCCAGGCCAAGGAAAAGATCCACTACCAGACGGAACAAAGATAAGCTATGAAAAAGGTGGCAAACCTGACACAAGTAAACCAGGCAATCCAACAGCCAAAGTCAAGATAGAATATCCAAACGGCAAAATCGTAGTAGTCGAAGTACCAATAAAAGTAGTAGACAACATAGTTCCACAAGAAGGATCTGACAAGCCAAAAGTGCCAGCAAACTATGTAAAAGTAGTAATAGACACAACAGACAAGGCAACAGAAAACACCTACTTTGTAAAAACCTACTGGGTAAACCCAGAAGCAGAAGTAAGCTTCCCTGTTAAAGTACCAAGTGGTAAGAGTGAAGAAATTGATGGTGTTACAAGGCAATACGAATTTAGTAGTTGGAAACTTGAAGGTAGCGATAAGGACTATGGTTCACACATCAAGGATAAATTCACTGCTAAAGAAAGTAAAATTGTAGCAAGTTACAAGACTGACAAAAATATAGAGCCAGAAGGAAATGACGGAAGATTGATTCCTGAAGGAGAAAAACCACATCCAAAAGACTTTATTAAAAACTATTACAAGGATAATGATCCAGATAATAAGGACAACCTTCCACCAGGAACAAAGTTCACCTTCAAGAAAGGCGAAGAGCCAAACACTGATTCACCTAATGAAGGAAGTACAACCATAGTTGTTGAATATCCAAACGGAGAAAAGAAGGAAATCGAGGTAGGATACAAGGTTATAGGAAAAGTCGTTGAACAAGAAGGAAAAGAAAAACCAGATGTGCCTGATGACTATGTAAAGGTAAGCTTAAACACTACTGACAAGTCTTTAGATGAAACAAAGACCTATTGGGTACAACCAAGAGTTGAAGTAACAATTCCTGACTACAGTCCAGAAGGCAAAGATGCTTGGAAATTCAAAGAATGGGATAAGAATCTAACAGATGTGTTTATCAAGGATACAGAAATTAGAGCAATCTATTCAATGAAGCTTGTTGACTTGGATCAAGAACCAGAACCAAAGGGTGGTATGATTACAACCATGAAAGGTGAACAACCATCTGAAGAAGCATACAGAAAACAGATTGTACTTGAAGAAGAAGGCAAAGAGCCATATCATTTAACAGATGATGATAAGATAGAGTATAAAGAACCTAATGTTGATGAAGTAAAAGATCATGATGTTGAGGTTACAATTACCCTAAAAGACGGTACAGAGCTTAAAACTGTTGTAGTAGTAAGAGTTTTGGATAAGATATATGAGCTTGACAAGGACGATCCAGAAAAGAATAAGAATATTCCAGATAACTACATTCAAGTAATTGTAGTGCCAACAAGCGATAACAAAGATGCTGAAGAACGCTACTATGCAGTCGCTCCTTCAGCAAGCAAGGAAGATTTAAGAAAGATTGGATTAGTAGATATAGACCCAGTTGAAGGAACAACATTTGTTAAATGGCAAGTGAGAAAGGGTGAAGGCCCTTACCAAGATCTTAACAAAGATGGAGAAGCTTATACAGATCCAATCAACATAATCAAAGCTAAGTTTGTGAATGATATAGTCGTTCAAACAGGTGATAAGAAACCAGATGTCCCTGAAGGATATGTCAAAGTTACAGTTGATAGGGGAGAGCATCCAAGACATCCAAGAAAGACAATTTATTGGGTAAACCCTGATAAAGAAGTTGATCTAAGAGAAGTCGATCCTCTTGCAAGTGACGGATATACTTTCGACAAGTGGACTATGAAACAAGAAGATAAGCTAGTAAACGAGGACTTCGACCTTGAAGGTAAGTCTTACAAGTATGAAAAGGAAACATACATTGTGGCAAGTTACAAGGAAGAAAAATGTCCAGCCCCTCCTAAAAATCCAAGTGATCCAGGAATAATTGAGGTTGAAAGTAAAGAAAAAGTTGACGATAAAGTTGACGATAAAGATGAGGAAAATGGTGGAACTAAAGGAACTACTAGTCAATTATCATCTAACAACACCTCAAATGGTAGGGTTAAGACAGGTATTGTGTCAAACTTAGGTATGTATATTTCAATCATAGGCCTAAGTGCAGGTGCAATATTTGCTAGTAACAAGAAAAAGAAATAATATTTTCTAACCTCGAGTTTAACTCGAGGTTCTTTTTTTGGTAATAACTTGAAATAGTCCGAAATGGTACTATAATAAATAAAGAAGATAAAAAATAATTATTTATTTAAAGAGAAGAAAGGAAAGTTTATGACAAAAAAGTGCGATCCTATATTCTCTATTTTTAATTTGCTAAGATATGCCCATGGTCTTAATAAGGAAAGGGTTAAGTTTTACGGTCTTAAGGATCTTGAAACAATCATTCTTATTAATATTGGGATTATGAAAAATCCTACTCAAAAAGATATTTGTGATAGGTTGAAATCTCCCAAGCAGACCATCAATAATGTGATTAAAAATCTTGTAGATAAGGGCTTGGTCGTCTTAGACCAGTCTTTGGAAGATAAGAGGATAAAAATCCTAAGATTGACTGATAAGGGGATAAAAAATAGGGATGATAACCTCAAGCCCCTACTTGAAGCAAATAAGAGAATGTATGAGCAGTTAGGAGAAGAAAAAGTCGTAGAAATTACCAGAGCCTTGGAGCTTTTGATTGAAGCAATTAGGGGCAATTTTGAGAAGGAGGATAGATGAATAGTATTATAGAATTTAATAAGGCGTTTTCATATTTAAAAAAACACCTTGGTGAGTACAAAAAGACCAGAAGAATTTCGCAGATTTTTACAACTATAGAGACAATTTTAGAACTTTTGATACCGATGATGATGGGGATAACCTTAAATACTGCTGTATACACTAAGGATTTGGGTCAAGCTATGAAGTATGGGGCGATTATGGTAGGTCTTTCTCTAATTACCATGTATTGTGGTATGCAGGCCTCAAAAAACGCAGGTCTTACCTCAAGTGGAATAGCAGCAAACACAAGAGAGGCTGAATATAGGAATATACAAAAGTTTTCTTTTGAGGATTTGGAGCATTTTGGAGTGCCATCTCTATTGACTAGGTTAACCTCAGATATGCAACAGCTTTCCCAGTCAATGTTCATGTCTACAAGGTTTGTAATAAAAACTGTAGTTATGGCTATATTTTCTTTTGCCCTAGCCTTTAGGGCAAGTGCCAAACTCTCACTAATTTTCTTGGTAGGAGTTACAGTCTTATTTATAGCTCTTATGCTTCTTACAACATATGCCATACCCAAATTTAGGAAAGCACGTTACCAATACGATAATTTGAACTTGGTTATAGAAGAAAATCTCAACAACATGAGGGTTATCAAGGCTTTTGTTAGAAAGAGATACGAGCTTGATAAGTTTGGAATCCAAAATGAGGAGATGTTTAGGTTATCTGATGGGTCCCAAGGACCGATGTCCTATTTCTTTCCAATATCTAACTTCGTCTTGTTTGGAACTTTTGTAGCTATAACCTACTTTGGCGGTATTGAAATAATTGAGGGTAGACTCGGGGTTGGAGATTTAATTTCCTTTAACATGTACGCAATCATGCTTTTAGGAGCCTTTATTGGTATGAGTATGGTTCTTACCATGTTTATGGCTGCTTCTCCAGGAGTTACTCGTGTTGTAGAAGTTCTAAAGAAAGTACCATCTATGGACAATGATGATAAGATTGAAGGACTTGTGCCAGAAGATGGGTCAATTGATTTTGACAATGTTTCTTTTAAATATGAGAAAGATTCTGAAACTTATCAACTTGAAGATATCAACCTGCACATCAAAAGTGGAGAGTCAATTGGGATTTTGGGGCCAACTGGATCCTCAAAGTCAACCTTGGTTCAATTGATTCCAAGATTGTATGATATTAGCAAGGGGAGTCTAAAGGTTGGAGGTCATGATGTTAAAAGCTATGATCTCCACACGCTTAGAGATGCTGTATCCATAGTTTTACAAAAAAACACCTTGTTTTCAGGAACTATTGCAGATAACCTTCGTTGGGGTGATGAGCATGCAAGTGATGAAGAGATAAGAAAGGCTGCCCAGATTGCCCAAGCCGATGATTTCGTAAGTCAAAGGAATGATTCTTACGAATCAAAGCTCGGTCAGGGGGGAAGTGGAGTTTCTGGTGGTCAAAAACAAAGACTAACCATAGCAAGGTCTTTGCTAAAGAAGCCAAAAATCTTAATCCTCGACAATTCAACATCAGCGGTTGATACTAAAACCGAAACGGCTATTATAGAAGGAATTAACAAAAATCTTAAGGACTTGACGAAGATTATAATTTCTCAAAGAGTTTCATCTTTTAAGTATGTTGATAGGATTATTGTAATGGAAGAAGGAAAGATAGCTGATATAGGTAGCCACAAAGACCTATACCAAAGGAATAAAGTATATAGGCAAACTTATGACATCCAACAACAAGGAGGTGGGGATAATGAATAAAAATGAAATTAGTAAAAAAGCCTACAGAAGGCAAGTATCCTACAAATCCTTGGCAAGGCTTATGACTTATCTTTTTGAGTATAAGTGGCAGATGGCTGTTGTTATTTTAGGGGTGATTATTTCAACTATCACTCAAATTTGGGGAGTGAATATGTTAAAGCCGATAATTGATACCTACATTCTTAAAAAGGATGTGCTAGGTCTAAAACACGCAGTTATGCAAATGAGCATGGTCTATTTTGTATCAGCTTTAACGTCTCTCATATATTCAAGGCTTATGGTTAGGGTTGGAGAAAGGTCAATTAGAAACATCAGGACAGACCTTTTTGATAGAATCCAAAGCCTACCAGTAAGATTTTTTGACACCAATAAGCACGGTGAGATTATGTCGAGATTTACCAACGACACAGACGTTTTGTCCCAAGCTTTGGCAAATACTGTTCCAACTATAATAAGGTCCTTGTTGATGTTTTTTGGGACTGTCCTTGTAATGTTTAAATTGGACTTCAATTTGACTTTGACAATGATAGTGGGGCTACTTGTCATGCTTCCAATCCTATCAAGGGTTGTCCTAAAGACAGGCAAATACTTTTCTATAGCCCAAGCCAATGTTTCAACCCTTCATGGCTATAATGAGGAGATGCTAACAGGTCAAAAGGTAATCAAGGTTTTTTCCAGAGAAAAAATTGCTAATGAAGATTTTGTGGAAAATTCTCAAATGCTAAGAAGGTCTTTTGCTGAGGCTAACATCAGTGCTGGTAAGATTATGCCTTTTCTCCTAAACTCTGTAAATATCCTCTATGCCTTTATTACAGTTCTTGGTGTCTATTTGACCATCAAGGGAAATATTACGGTAGGAGTTCTTGCTGCCTTCTTGTCAAATATCAGACAGATTCAAAACCCGATTGTCAATATATCCCAACAAGCTAATGCAGTTTTCCAAGCTCTAGCAGGAGCTGACAGGATATTTGAAATAATGGATATGGAAATCGAAATTGACACAGGATATATTGACCTTGTAAATGCAGTTAGGACCAAGGAAGGTCAAATTATCGAAAGAGATGGAATAAGCGGAAGATACGCTTGGAAGTGGGAAGAAAATGGAAAAGTTCGCTACAAGATGCTAGAAGGTAGGCTTGAATTTAATAATGTTGACTTCTCCTATGATGGAGTAAATAAGATTCTCAAAAATATTTCATTTTATGCTGATCCAGGAGAAAAGATAGCATTTGTGGGTTCTACTGGAGCTGGTAAGACCACAATAACAAATGTAATAACAAGATTTTACGAAATCGACAATGGTATCATAGAAGTTGATGGAATAAACATAAGAAACATCAAAAAAGAGGCCCTAAGAAAGGCCTTTGGAATGGTTCTCCAAGAAGTGAACTTATTCACAGACAATATAGATGGTAATATTCGCTATGGAAAACTATCTGCAACAGAAGACGAAATCAATTCAGCTGCAAGGCTATCTGGAGCAGATTCTTTCATTAAAAGGCTACCTGAAGGTTATGAAACAAAGATAAAAGGAGATGGCTCATCCCTATCTGATGGGCAAAATCAGCTTATTTCAATATCAAGGGCAGCCATAGCAGAACCACCCATGCTAATCCTTGATGAAGCAACAAGTTCCATAGATACATCAACAGAAAAGGATGTAACAGAAGCTATGGATAACTTGATGGCAGGGTCAACCTCAATAGTAATAGCCCATAGACTCTCAACCATCCAAAATTCAGATGTAATCATGGTGATGGATGCTGGAAGGATAATAGAACGAGGTAGCCATGATAAGCTTATGGAAGAAAAAGGAACCTACTGGCAACTATATACTGGTAAGTTGGAATTAGATTAACACAAGAAGTCTTGAGTCAAAATTTATTTTGCTTAAGGCTTTTTTAATCCTAATATAACTTTTGAAAATTATCTAAGGAAAATACACAAGGGGTAGTTAATAATATTTGAAAGACTTGGAGGAAAATTTAGGAAAAATTCTTAGCTATTTAGAAATGATTTGACAAAAAATATTAAAAATGTTATCATATATGAGTAACTGATAAGCCCAGATAGCTCAGTCGGTAGAGCAGGGGACTGAAAATCCCCGTGTCGGTGGTTCGATTCCGCCTCTGGGCACCAAGATAAACCTAAATTACTATGGATAGACCTTAGATGAGTCATGGATAAGTTTAGATGGTAGGGTCTTTAAGGAAAATCCTTAAAAAATTTATAAAAAAACTTTACAAATCATAAAAAAGTAATATAATATTAAGTGTGCGGATGTGGCTCAGGGGTAGAGCATCGCCTTGCCAAGGCGAGGGTCGCGAGTTCGAATCTCGTCATCCGC
>NZ_CAMXYR010000019.1 GCF_947253225.1 uncultured Anaerococcus sp.
TTGTCTGGAGCTGATGGGGTTTGAGTTTCTGCGTCCTTCTTGTCTGGAGCTGATGGGGTTTGAGTTTCTGCGTCCTTTTTGTCTGGCTTTTTATCTTCTTCCTTAGTTCCGATTTTTACAATTTCTTCTACAGGTTCTAAGGTCATTTCTTCTTTTTTCTCAACAACTATCTTTCCATCAACGAGTCTTGATGTTATTGTTATTGTCTTTTCTCCATCTTTTCCTACAACTTCTACAACCTTCTTGCCTTTTTCTATATTGGCATCTTCTACTATTTTAGTTGTATGTGGAATCACAACTTTTACGATTTCAACATTTTTATCTTGAACATCCTTTTTATTAGCTTCTCTTGCTTCCATCAAAATTTGAGCCATTTCACTTGGTAAATCCGTTAGTTGAGCTCTTGCTTCAAAGCCTTTTTTCTCGCTAGGTGTAAGATTGGTTAATTTCTCTAATTCCTCATTGAATTTTTTCCTCGCATCTTGGGCTACTGATTTTTGATTTACAATTTTTTTATCAAGCTCCCTTGCTTTATCAATGATTTCTAAGAATCCACCCTCTCCTTTAAGGTCAGTCGCCTTGTTTATTTGATTTGTAAAATCCTTTCTACTTTCAATATCGAGATTAACAAGGCTATTTAGCTCTGCTAGGTAGGCTTTTCTCAAATCATTTACAACCCTATCCTTAACTTCAGGACTAATCTTGCTTTTTTCTAGGGCTTCTTTATATATATCGCTCATTTCTCCTACATTTTTCGCACTAGCTAGGTTGGCATAATAATTTTGTTTTTCTTCATCTGATAAATTAGCTAGAGATTCAATTTTTTTCTTGTATCCATCTCTAAAGTCAGCCAAAAGCTTCTCTTCGCTTCTTTTTTTATTTATTTCTTCTGCTTGATTTGTTTTTTCAGTAATTTCTTTTATTGTTTCTTGATCTAATTTGTCTTTTTTATTTATTTCTTCAATAAACTTAGCTTTTTCTTCCTCACTTAGATTTTTTAATTTTTTTATCTTCTCAATATGTCCCTTTTTAATTTCTTCTAGAACCTCATTTTTTGTTTCCTCGCTAGGATCTTTAGGTCTATTCTTTATCTCGATTTCAAGCTCCTCAATTTCCTTTTTAATAGCATCTTGACTTTCAAAATCTTTTACATCAGTCAAGGCCTCGATTTTCTTTTTGATTTCCTCAACCTTAGCGGGATCAGCATCTTTTTCAATGGTCTCTAATCTTTTTCTCAAAACTTCCTTATTATCTTCAAGCGCCTTTTTATTTTCTTCTTCAAGTTCTTTATTTTTCTTATCTTCTACTATCTTCTTATCTTCAGCCTTAGCAGAATCAGAAATCTTTATTATGGATTCTTTATCATCTGCTTGGTCAATTTCTTTTTCTATTTCTGCCTTTCTTTCTGGGCTTAGATTTTCAAGGCCCTTAACTACTTCCTTGGCCTTTAATTTGAAGGCAAGGATTATATCTTTTCTTTTAGCCTCAGTTTCCTTGCTAGCAATCTCTTTTTCGATTTTTTCTAAGTCATCTAGGCTCTTGGCATCTTGAAGGGCTTTTTTTAGGGCTTCTTTGTCATCTGTCGGTATAGATTCAAGCCTTTTAGCGAGCTCTTCTCGTTTGTCTGTAACTTCCTTATCCTCAACTTGTTCACTTTCTTTTTCTGCTGCTTTTTGAATTAGATCTAAGACTTCTTTAACATTAGCCTTCAAGATTCTTTCAATAAAGGCAGCCTTTTTTGCCTCATCCAGATTAAGATTATTTACCTTATTAACATAAGGAGTTCTTAATTCATTTAACCTATCAAGGATGCTTGTAAGACCTATATATTTTTGAATATCTGTGTTATTCTCTCCCTTAGCAATTTCGTCTAATTCATCACTTTTAGCCTTTCTCTCCTCATCAGATATATTTTCTATATAACCCTCATAACTCTTATCGTATAGTTTTCTCTTATACCTGTTAATCAAGTCATCCACAGTTTTTGAGTCTGTAACTTTTTCAACTTTTGCATACTCATTGTTCTTATCATTTTCTGCTGTAGCTTGACTTAAAAGATAGTCTAAGCCAGCCTTATCTCCAACAGCTTCCATCCTTTTTTTGAATTTCTCTCTTGCTTCAGGACTTAGGTAAATTAGTTTTTCTAGCCTTTGGTTGGCCGCTTTTCTATCTTCTTCTGTTATAGCTGTAGCTTCTGTTTTTTCTTTCTTACTTCTATTTAAATTAGTAGCCTCTCTCACTACAGCCATAGTTTCTTTCATGCCAACTGCATTTGGATTATTTTCTATCTCTCTTATAAGAGCAATAAAGTAATCTTTTTCTCCTTGACTTAATTTATCAAGTTTATTAATCTTACTTATAGCCTTATCCACTTCACCAGGCATAACAGCAAGAATATTTAAAAACCTTTCAGCTATTTGGCCAGAAAACTTTTCTCTAAGTTCACTTTCCAAGCTCGCTAGCTCCTCATTAGTAAGGTTTAAATCATAAATTGTTTCTGGGAGGTCACTTCCAAATCTCTCCTTCAAAAAAATCTCAAGATCTTCTTGATTTTTTTTGATTTTCTCTCCATCGCCCTTATCTTTGTTTTCTTTTTCTAAAGACTTTTCTTCGTCTTTTGTAGTCTTTGCTATGGCCTTATCAACTTCTTCACCAAGCTTTTCCAAGTCAGCTTTAGATGTTAGCTCTTCTGCCCTTCTCGAGAAATCGTTCTTTTCATTATCATTAAGTTGGGACTTGTTTATTTTTGTTATAAGAGTATCTTTCAACTCTTCTAAGTCCTTAGTTGGTTCATCTGTTTCTTTTTCCTCAACTTTAGAAGCTTTATCCTCAATATTTTCGATAAGCTTTCCCTCATCTGATTTTTTAGATTCATCTTCTAAAGTAGATAAGTCAGTTTGTTTATTTTTTTCGTTTTCTACAAACGTTTCTTCGCTTTTTAAATTTTCATCTTCATTTTCTTTGTTTTCTAAGATATAATTGTTATTAAGCTTTCCATCATTTAAATCCTCGGCGTGAGATGTTGAAGTAACAACACTTACACTCAATGCCATGGCTAAGGCACTTGTTATAATAGCTCTGTTTTTATTTTTCATATTTCCTCCCTCTAAAATAATAACGATATCTTTTGGCTTCATTATAAATGATTTTCTAAAATAATTCAATATATTTTTTTCGATTTTTATTTTATTTTTTTGTTTATGTTTTTTATTATTTTTCCATTATGTGTATTTATCAACATCTGATTATTTTCACCCCTTACAATTTCCTATTCCATTTTTTTCGGAAATGTGTTATTATATAAGTGTAAACGTTTTAAAAATTTATAGGAGGTAGTTATGAAGGAAAAACTACAAAGATTAGGGCAATCCCTAATGCAGCCAGTCGCTGTAATGCCTCTAGCAGCCTTACTTTTAGGTATAGGCTATGCGATAGACCCTGAATTATGGGGTGGTGGATCTCCTCTAGCAGCATTTTTAATTTCTGCTGGTGGTTCAATACTTGATAATCTCGGTATTATTTTCGCAGTAGGTATTGCTTTTGGAATGGCTCACGATAACCACGGAGCTTCAGCTCTTGCAGGTCTTGTGTCATTTCTAACTATTGTTAAGTTACTAAGCCCTGCCACAGTTGCTATGCTATCTGGAATGGATCTTGAAGCTTGGACAGCAGCAGATCAATTCAGATCAACAGCCTTTGGTACTATGGGTAATGGAAATGTTTTTGTCGGAATTTTATCAGGTATTATCGGTGGATTTGCTTATGACAAGTTCTTCTCAACAAAACTTCCTGACTTCTTGGCTTTCTTCTCTGGTAGAAGATTAGTTCCAATTATGGCATCTTTCATTGCTATGGTAGCTTCAGGAATACTTTTTGTTGTATGGCCACTTATCTATGTTGGTCTTGTAAACTTCGGACAATTCTTGGTAGGTCTTGGCCCAATAGGTGCAGGAATCTATGCTTTCTTTAATAGACTATTAATCCCAACTGGTCTTCACCACGCTCTTAACCAAGTATTCTGGTTTAACCTAGTTGGTATTAATGATATTCCTAACTTCTTAGGAAATGTTAAAGAATCTATCACTAATGTTTACCACCCAGGTATGTACCAAGCTGGTTTCTTCCCAATTATGATGTTTGGTCTACCAGGTGCTGCTCTTGCTATTATTAACAGGGCAGATGCTGATAAGAAAAAAGCTACAAAAGCTATCATGCTTGCAGGTGCTCTTGCATCTTTTGCAACAGGTGTTACTGAACCGCTTGAATTTTCATTCATGTTTGCAGCTCCTCAACTTTACCTAATCCACGCTGCCTTTACAGGAATTTCTGCTTTCCTTGCAGCTACTCTTAAAGCTTATGCAGGATTTGGTTTCTCAGCAGGTCTAGTAGACTTTGTTCTATCAATCAAAAACCCAATGCACGCAAATATCCTAATACTAATTGTTATGGGTCTTGTATATTTTGCTCTTTACTACTTTGTATTCAATACTCTCATTGTTAAATGGGACATTGCTACACCAGGTAGAAGCACAAAGAAAGATTTAGGAAAAGTTGGAGCAACTGATAAATCAGCTGCTGATGAAGAAAGAGAAGAAAATCTAACAATATCTAACTCTTATGAAGAAACAGCAAGAAAGATATTAGCTGGCCTTGGTGGAGCAGAAAACATTGATACAACAGGTTACTGCACAACAAGACTTAGACTAACTGTCAAAGACCCAGCTAAGGTTGACGATGACAAAGTTAAGGCAGCAGGAGTTGCCGGAATCATCAAACCAGGTCCTAAAGCTGTTCAAGTAATCATAGGCCCACAAGTACAAGCCGTCTATGATGAATTTGTTAAGTTAGTTAAGTAGGAAAGATCAGCAGGCTTAGGCTTGCTGATTTTTATTTTCAAAAAGAAAGGATACTATGAAAAGACTACTCAACTTTGAAGGTAAAGACTACCTCAATGTATCAAAATTTGATTTGAAAAGAGCTATACTAGCATCAGAGGGAAGGGTTATAGTTTCTGAGTCCGTTGTTACTAAAGCTCCCTATCTTAGCGAGGTTACTAATGCTGAGATAGAAAAAGCTTTTGGGGCAGACATCCTTCTCTTAAATACTCTAGACCTTAGGAACCCAAAGATTCAAGGGGTTCCTTCCTATGTAAAAGAAAACCACATTTCATGGATTAAAAAGGCTCTATCAAGACCTATCGGAGTAAATCTCGAACCTGTTGATGATAGTATAGCTATGAATGAAGAAAAAATCACCCTTAATGCTGGGAGAATTGCCAATATTGAAAATTACAAACTTGCCAACGACTATGGTATAGATATGATTTGTCTTACTGGAAATCCAGCCACAGGGGTTAGCAACCAGATGATAACAAAGGCCATAAAAGAGGCAAGAGAAACCTATAACGGCCTTATAATAGCTGGAAAAATGCACGCAGCAGGCACAAATGAGCCCGTCATGAACCTAGCTATAGCTAAAGACTTTGTAGAAGCTGGTTGTGATATCCTCCTAATCCCAGCTCCTTACACAGTCTACCACTTCTCTGAGGATGATTTCCGTAATATAGCCGACTATGTTAGATCCTATAACGAAGATAGGGACCTAGATGAAAAAGTGTTAATCATGTCAGCCATAGGAACAAGTCAAGAGTCTGCCGATACTTCAACAATCAGGCAAATAGCACTTGCAGCTAAGGCGGGAGGAGCCCACCTCCAACACATAGGTGATGGGATGGAAGGAATTTCTCTTCCTGAAAATATTTACGCCATGGGCCTTGCTATAAGAGGAAGAAGATGGCAAACTATCCAAATGGCAAGGTCTAATTATAGGGGAGAAGACTAATACGAAATAATCCTCCAGAATAAATTTGTCAAGGTACTTTATTTATAAAAAAGCCAAATAAACCAGCAAAATATACCATTTGAAAAATTAAAATCTTATATCCTCTAAAGAGCTTATTTGCACTAAATCAATTATAAGAAGATTTTATCAATTTTTCACTAATATCCTATGTAATTGGGTTAAAATTGACAGTTAAGTCTTTAGGACTGCCACTTTTTTATCAAATATAAAGATTAAAGTTTTTGCAAGGCCTTATAAATACTTGTCATGCCCAATTATTTTTATTGAGGAAATATTTCTTCAATAAAACTTGGATATTGGAGACTTATTTACTAATTTCAAGCACCTTTTTCATTGAAGCTTGCTTGTTTTATACTTAGGGTCAATATATTAGCTCTATTAAAACCTAATATTTTTTCAATAGAAAAACCTCCCAGCAAGGGAGGTTTTCTAAGTTAAACAGTATCAGCTATAATACTATTATTTTTTTTGTGAAGCAGCCTTAGCTTTTTCTTCTCTACGTTTCTTCATAGAGTCTTTAATTCCTTCAACTATAGCATCCATATCGCCTTCTTTTTGTGATTTAAGGCTTGATACAATGTCTAGTCCTTCTGGAAGCACATCCATCAGTCTCATTTCTTCATCAAGGAATTTTTCCATTTTTTCTGCTGCTTGTGGTGCCCAAGTACCGTTTCCAATGATTGATACAGCTCTATTTTGTACATTTAGAGCAGCCATATCGTTTAGGAAGTCCTTCATCTTTGGATAGATGCCTAGGTTATAGGTTACTGATGCAAGAACTAGGTTAGAGTATTTGAATGTATCTGCAATTAAGATTGATATATCTGTGCTTGAAACATCTCTTAGGGCAATTTTTGTAATTCCAGCTTCGCAAAGTTTGCTTGCAAGTGCTTGCGCAGCATATTCTGTATTACCATACATTGATGCATAAGCGATTAACACGCCTTCTTCTTCTGGTTCATAGGTTGCCCAGTGGACATACTTATCAATGATGTATCCGAAATTATCTCTCCAAACAAGTCCGTGAAGTGGGCAGATATAGTTAAGGTCCAGTCCACCAGCTTTAGCAAGGGCTTTTTGTACAAAAGTTCCGTATTTGCCAACGATATTTGTATAGTATCTACGTCCTTCATCAAGGTAGTCCCTGTCCCAATCAACTTCATCAGCGAACAACCTACCATTGTTTGCTATAAATGAACCGAAAGCGTCTGCTGAAAATAGAACCTTGTCTGTGCTATCATAGCTCATTAGAACTTCTGGCCAGTGAACCATTGGAGCTTCAACAAAGGTAAATTCGTGTTTACCAAAGCTAAAGGTATCTCCTTCTTTTACTTCAATGTATCTATCATCTACATGATAGCCAAATTGTCTCATGAACATTACTCCCTTTTCAGAAGAAATGATTTTGAGGTTTGGATATCTTTGTAGCATAAGTTCGATTGATGAACAGTGGTCTGGTTCCATGTGGTGGATTATCATATAGTCTAGATCACGACCGTTTAGCACACGGCTAACGTTAATCATATATTCTCTTGTTATAGCCCAGTCAACTGCGTCGATTAGAACTGTCTTTTCATCCATTAGTAGGTATGAGTTGTAAGAAACTCCTTCAGGAATAGGAAATATATTCTCAAATAGGGCAAGCCTTCTGTCGTCCCCACCTACATAATATAAATCATCTGTTACTTTTCTAACTGTATACATTAAATCCTCCTACTATTTTCTATCATCTGGGAATTCTACTTTTACGAATTCGTCTTTAGATTCTCCAGAAACAGGGCTTACCCATTCGTCTGGTAGTTTGTCAAATGGTGTTCCTGGCTCAATTCCTTGGCTCGGATCGCCTACTTCTGGGTCATATTCGTAACCAGATCCCAAATCCACATAAATATCTTCTTTGGGAGCCATCTTTCTCGGTTTAGACCTTTTGATTTTTTTCATAGGTGGGGCTGGTTTCTTTGCCTCTCCATTATCTAGCTCTTTGATAAGAAGTGGAAGAATTTCCATAGCATCGCCTACTATACCATAATCGCAGTTGTTAAACATAGGAGCATTCTTGCTATTGTTGATTGCAACAATTGTTGATGCATCTTTCATTCCTTTCAAGTGTTGACCTGCACCTGATACTCCGACACCAATGTAGAGGTTACCCTTAAATGATTGTCCACTCATTCCTATATATCTGTCAAGTGGGACATATTTGAGAGTTTCAGCAACTGGTCTTGATGAAGAAATAGCTGCACCTGCTTGGTAAGCAAGCTCTTCAATCAATTTCATATTCTTCTTTTCACCAATACCACGTCCTGCAACTACAACTCTTTGAGCTTCAGGAATTGGAGTATTTGGATCTATACCAACTGTAAAGTCGTATCCATCTTTCTTTAGTGCTTGAACAAGCTTTTTAACAGCTTCTTTAGGGTCTCCTTCATAGATTTCTTTTTTACGAACTCCTGCGATGGGACCTGTGGCTTTGCCCTTACCTCCTGCTCTTTTCATCTTTGGAGGACGACCTACCGTGCTAGCACCTACTACTACTCTCATGATTTCATTAGTACCTTCATAGATTTGAGTGATTTTGGCATCTCTAAAGAATCTTTCTACATCGACACCCTTAATAAATCCAGAACCACCATAGATTTGTACTGCTTCTGTAGCAATCTTCATAGCTAGATCTGATGCGAATTGCTTAGCCATAGCTGCTTCTGCTGAATATCTTTCGTGATTTTCTTTAAGTTCAGCAGCTGTATAAATCATAAGTCTTGCAGCATGAAGGTTAGTAGCCATATCTGCTAATTTGAAAGTATTTGCTTGTAAGTGAGCTATTGGAAGACCGAATTGTTCACGTTCCTTACCGTAAGCAAGAGCAGACTCATAAGCACCTTGACCAATACCTAGGGCTTGTGAAGCGATACCGATTCTACCACCATCTAGGGTTGCCATGGCAATCTTAAATCCTTGACCTTCTTTACCAAGTAAGTTTTCTTTAGGAACTTTAACATTATCAAAATGAAGCTCTGCTGTAGAAGAAGATCTAATACCTAATTTGTCATAGTGATCAGAGAAAGTAAATCCTTCAAAGTCTTTTTCTACGATAAAGGCTGAAATACCATGTGTTCCTATACCAGGAGTAGTTACTGCGAATACAACATATGTATCAGCTTTTGGAGCATTTGTTATGAATATTTTCTTACCGTTTAAGATGTAATTATCACCATCAAGTTCAGCAGTTGTCTCTGTACCACCTGCGTCTGAACCTGCGTTTTCTTCTGTAAGTCCAAAGCCGCCTAATTTTTCACCCTTAGCAAGTGGGGTTAGGTATTTTTTCTTTTGTTCTTCTGTACCGAAGGCAAAGATTGGCCATGAACCAAGTGATGTATGAGCTGAGCAAATTACACCAACACCGCCATCTACTCTTGATAGTTCTTCTACAACGATTGCATAAGAAATTACATCAAGACCTTGACCGCCATATTCTTTAGGATAAGGTATTCCCAAAAATCCCAATTCACCCATTTCTTTTACTATATCATCTGGGAACTCGTTGTTTTGATCTAGGTCAAAAGCGATTGGTTTTACTTTTTCTTCAGCGAAAGCTCTTACTTTTTTGCGTAGAGCCTCATGTGCATCTGTTGTCTTAAAAAGCATAAAATCCTCCTTTAATATTGTCATCTAATTAAATTGTAAACTTAATGAGTAAATTTGTCAAATATATTTATCCGCCACAATATTTATAAAATTTTTACGAATATACCTAAAAATTTCATGCAATAGCTTACCTCAATTTATAAACTTCATCTTAATTTAATTAGATTTACAGATAAGTTCTTAAAAAGCTTTTCCCACTTATATTTTACCCATTTTTTAGTATTAACAACCTAAATTAACTCTAAAAGTAGATTTCTTTTTAGTTGTTGGGGTAAAATATCAAATAAAGGAGAATTTTATGCAAAATAAAATCAAAAAAATACTACTTCTAGCACTCTTTGCCCTAAGCCTTCAAGCTTGTTCGCAAAAAACTAATGATGGTGCAAGTACTTCACCAGATAAGAACCTAGAAACTTCCAAAAATGAAAGTGAAGATAAGGCTAAAGATGAGAAAGATAACAAAGAGGAAGTAAAAAAAGATGATAAGATGACAGAAAAAGACGACAAGAAAGAAGATTCCACCAAGGCAGAGGATAAGAATAATAACGAAAGCAAAGAAAGTCCAGCAAATGGTACTTTAATAGAAACTGATGGTCAATATGCTTCTCTCCTCCTCGCTGAACAAGAAGGAAAAGTAGACCAAGCAGGTCATGCTACTTGCTACGAATGTTTTGTAGATACTGCTACAAATACACTAACAGTAAAGGGATCTTTAAGCTATAACGAAAAAGCTGATGATATAAATACTTTTGAAAATGCTAAAGCTATGGACAAGATGACCTACACCTTCAAACTCGATGAAAACTCAATCCTAAGAAGCACAGGTGGCACAAGCGAACCAAAGCCTTACAACGCAGAAGAGTTCAACGACCTAGCTAAAAAAGCGAAAGATTCAGGGTTGGGACTTATTATTGTAGTAGAAAACGGAGTTGTTAAGACTGTAAGCATAGCTTCATAAAATAAGTTAATAATATAAAGGAAATTCCCGCTGGAGTATAGCGGGAATTTCTCAAATGGTCTTCTATTAAAATTTAGGTAATCATCTTTTTACTAGGATTTTTTCTAGAATTGATATATCAGGACTATCAATCCATACAATTTCATTTTTAGCTATATATTTAGAAACGTCCGCACATTTAATTTGGCAGCCGTTGATAACTATAATATAATCGTAGATTTCGCCATCTCTGACATATTCAAAATCATATTCAGCATACTTTTTCTTTATTTTATCTACGACTTTCGTTCTATTATATTTACTCTGACAACCTCCGCAATATTTTATTCCAATCTTCATTATTATAATCAAGCTTTAGCTACACTTGTCTCAGAATCTTTCTTTTTTCTCTTTGAAAGTATTAAGTGTAATAATATTCCTGCTGCAAGTCCGATAGATGCTCCTCTAACTACTATAATGGCACCTATTATTCCTGCTATACCCCTATCTATGTGGGTATCAGCTGTTTCAATAGCTAGTCTTACACAAACGAATCCTTGAACAAGGAGTGTTAGAGCTGTAGCTGCTGGAAGTATAGGTTGAACTAGAGTTACTATTGGAGTTAAAGCCACTGCTATAAATGATGTCCATCTAAAGGTTCCAACTCCAGAAAAAATACTCTCCATCTTATCAGGTCCTTCCTTGTATCTTTCGGCTACAGATGTTGTTATAGCTGCCCACAAAGGACCACAAAGTGGTGGATAAGGTGTGAATAGACCCATTGTTATATTTCTAATACCGCTTATCAAGTTTGACCTATTGGCGTCAAAGTTTATTTTCTCATCTGGTCTCATCTCGTCAGCTTCGTTGAGCAAGGCTTCTGATGTTACAAAGTCTCCAAAAGCAATTATATATACTACTATAGCCATTGGTATAGCAGATATAAATTCTTTCGCTGAAGGAAATCCCACTCCGAATGGACTTAGGGTATGTATTATCCCCATAAAATCTGGTATTTTGAAAATTGGGAACAATTCAATTTTAGGTGCTGGAAACTCAGCGAACAAAGGGCCAACTACTATGCTTAATATAATGGCTGGCAACATTCCATATCCACCAATTTTCTCTAAAATTTTATTGCCTTTCCTCAAGTCTTTAAACAAGTCCGAGAACAACAAGAATAGTGCTGCCAAAACTCCGATAGAGAAAGTTATTGGGAATTTATCGAAATTACCACCCTCTTTGAACTGACCAGTTACAGCTGCAATTCCTGCTCCCAACAGAATTCCTGACTTGATTGATTCAGGAACTATGCCAAGTAGCTTTCCTGCTATTCCGGTTAACCCCATTACTACAAATATTATTCCAACCAATATTTGTAGGGCTATAAGGGCTCTAATCCTTTGCTCCCCTTCTGGTATCGCATTCAAATAAACTAAGGTTAAAGGTATGGATGGTGTTATCCAACCCGGAACTACCGGATCTCCTAAGGTTGAATGTAGGGTGTATAAAAACCCATTAATAATAACCATGCTCCAAGCCAATTCAAATGGTATCTTTAACACATCTGTTAGTATAGGTATGGCCCCCAAACATGTGGCACACATTATAAGTGCTTGAAGAAACTCCGACACCTCCCACCTGTAATGTATAAATGGGATTCTTATAACAAACATACCAAGTTTAATACCTGGTTGTTCTTGTCCATATTCTCTTTTATGCATTTTATCCTCTTATCTGTTATTTTTTATTAAATTTTTCGCATAACGCCACATTTCATCACTTATTCCATTACTCAAAACAACGTTTTTTATTTTGTCAGGCAATTTTTGTGTTAAGATTTCTTTTACTATCTCTTCTGTAGTGATTTGAGCTGAGGGGCATCCGTTACAATTACCCAAAAGGGCAATCGTAACGACACCATCTTTGACAGATTCAAGTTGTATCTGTCCACCATGTGTTGAAATTATCGGCGAAATATCTTCATCTATTACTTTCTTTACTTCTTTGTCTAAATCCATTATTATTGGACCTTATCTTTAGTTACATCCACATGAGCAATCTTTCTAGCCATTTCTTTTTTAGCTTCAAGGTTTCCTTGTCTTGCTATCATTATTCTTTGTGCTTGAGGTGAGCCTGCTCCATGCATTGATTCTGTTCTGTAGCCTACTGCTGCTGTTCCTAGGGTGATGTTTTCGATTAGTCTTAGTACTCTCATCCTGTTTTCTACATCCATTCCCACTTTTCCTTTTAGGTATTTTCTTACCCATGGGCCTGTTACTTCGCCTCTTAGGTCTTTTTCTGATGGCATTGTTACCATTAGTCCACCTGCTATGTCTTCTGCTAGTCTTGCTATTTCATATGGGAATCTTGTTACGTTTTGTTTACATACGTTGGCTAGGAGTAGGTCTACTAAGTAGTTGCCTGATTCTGTTTTGTGTCCTTCTGCTGAACAGGCTAATGAACAACCCCATATTGTTTCATTTAGGTGTTGCATTTCTATTATTTTGTCTTTTATGTGGCTTGCTTTTGGTACTCCGTTGTAGTCTGCTGCTAGGGCTGCTGCTCCTATTAGTACATCGCCTACTCCTGTTTTGCAGGCGTAAGATTGTCTATGGTAGCCTGCGAATCTTTCTACCATCATGTTTGCGTATTTATATTCTTTGCACATGAAGACTCTTTCGTTTGGTATGAATACTCTGTCGAAGATTACTAGGGCTTCTTGACCTCCGAATGTGTTGTTTCCTAGGTCTATGTCTGCTCCTTCTTCTAGTTTTCTTGTATCACATGATTGTCTTCCGTAGATCATGAATACGCCTTCTGCATCTGTTGGTACTGCAAAGCTTACTGCGTAGTCTTTGTCTTCTTCTGATAATGACATTGTTGGCATTATTAGGTGTTCGTGGCTATTTAGGGAGCCTGTTTGGTGAGCTTTTGCTCCTGATACTATTATTCCATCTTCTCTTACTTCGTTTATATGTACGAACATATCTGGATCTTCTTGAAGGTGTGGGGCAAGTCCTCTATCTCCTTTTGGATCTGTCATTGCTCCATCTATTGTCCAGTCTTTTTCTTGGGCTTCTAGAAGGTAGTTTTTTAGCCTTTCATGGTAGTTTGTTCCGTATTCTTTGTCTATTTCATATGTTGTTGAGTATATTGAGTTTAGGGCGTCCATTCCTACACATCTTTGGAAACAGCTTGCTGTTTTTTGGCCTAGGAGTCTTTGCATTTTTATTTTCTTTACTAGGTCTTCTGGGCTTTGGTGGATGTGGCAGAATCTATTTATTTTTTTGCCTGTAAGGTGGCTTGTTGTTGTTAGTAGATCTTCGTATTCTGGGTCATGAGCTAGGTCATAGGTCATTGCTATTGAGTTTACTGATGGCCTTAGTATAGGGTGGTCTACCGGATTTTCTATTAGTTCTCCAAATATGTATACTTTTGGGTTTAGTTTTCTTAAACTTTCTATGTATTCTTTTCCTGTCATTAATGTCATAATTTCTCTCCTTTTATAATGAAAAATCGTCTTTAAATTTCTTGTTGTGTTCTTTTATTAATTCATCTCTAAAGTCTGGATGGGCAATAGCTATAAGTGCCTTAGATCTTTCTCTTAGAGTTTTTCCTCTTAGGTGGGCTATTCCATATTCTGTTACTATATAGTCGACATCACATCTACTTGTTGTTACAGCAGCCTTTTCATCTATAACTGGGACTATCTTAGAAAATTTGCCTTTAACGGTACTTGGCATAGCTATTATAGAGCGACCATTTTTGGCCATTGATGCTCCCCTAACAAAGTCAACTTGACCGCCGACACCGCTTATTTGAGTCTCTCCAATACTTTCAGACACTACTTGTCCCATCAAGTCTACTTGTATACATGAATTTATTGACACGATGTTATCTTCTTGCATAATTACAACTGGATTATTAACATAGTCAACTGGCATCATTATAACTTCTGGGTTGTCGTCTACAAAGTCATACAATTTTCTTGTTCCCATCAAGAAAGCAGCCACCATTTTCCCTTTATTGGTTGTCTTTTTCTTGTTATTAATAACGCCCTTATTGTATAAATCTACAACCCCATCAGAAAACATTTCTGAGTGTATGCCTAGATCTTTTTTCTCAGTTAGGAAAGATAACACAGCATCTGGTATAGCACCTATACCTAGTTGTAAGGTATCCCCATCATTGATTAATGATGCACAGTATTTTCCTATTTCTCTTTCTATTTCACCTATCTTTGGATTTGGAAGTTCATATATAGGTTCATCGCACTCAACAAAGCAATCAATCTCAGAGACATGCAAGAAACTTTCTCCTAAAGTTCTTGGCATATATTTGTTAACCTGTGCTATCACAGTTTTAGCTAATTGGCAAGCTGCCTTAGTATAATCTACAGATACACCCAAACTAACATATCCATGTTCATCAGGTTTAGATACTTGTACTATAGCTACATCCACTGGTAAGCTCTCCCTAAATAGCCTTGGCACTTGGTAGAAAAATGTTGGAGTAAAATCGGCCCTTGCTTCAGAGACAGCTTTCTTAGTAGATGAGCCCACAAACAAAGAATTGTGTCTAAAATGTTTAGACATATCTTCATCGCAGTATTTCGCATCTCCCATTGGAACCATGTGTACTATCTCTACGTTTTCATAGGCATCTTTATTGGCAACTATAGCATCGACTAGGGATTTTGGTTCACCCGCAGCGTGTTCAAATACAACTCTATCGTTAGATTTAATTAAATCGGCAGCTTCTTTAAAAGTTTTTAATTTATTTTTATATTCTTCTTTCCAGGTCATTGTTTCTCTCTTCTATTTAATTTTATCTTTAGTTACATCCACATGAGCAATCTTTCTAGCCATTTCTTTTTTAGCTTCAAGGTTTCCTTGTCTTGCTATCATTATTCTTTGTGCTTGAGGTGAGCCTGCTCCATGCATTGATTCTGTTCTGTAGCCTACTGCTGCTGTTCCTAGGGTGATGTTTTCGATTAGTCTTAGTACTCTCATCCTGTTTTCTACATCCATTCCCACTTTTCCTTTTAGGTATTTTCTTACCCATGGGCCTGTTACTTCGCCTCTTAGGTCTTTTTCTGATGGCATTGTTACCATTAGTCCACCTGCTATGTCTTCTGCTAGTCTTGCTATTTCATATGGGAATCTTGTTACGTTTTGTTTACATACGTTGGCTAGGAGTAGGTCTACTAAGTAGTTGCCTGATTCTGTTTTGTGTCCTTCTGCTGAACAGGCTAATGAACAACCCCATATTGTTTCATTTAGGTGTTGCATTTCTATTATTTTGTCTTTTATGTGGCTTGCTTTTGGTACTCCGTTGTAGTCTGCTGCTAGGGCTGCTGCTCCTATTAGTACATCGCCTACTCCTGTTTTGCAGGCGTAAGATTGTCTATGGTAGCCTGCGAATCTTTCTACCATCATGTTTGCGTATTTATATTCTTTGCACATGAAGACTCTTTCGTTTGGTATGAATACTCTGTCGAAGATTACTAGGGCTTCTTGACCTCCGAATGTGTTGTTTCCTAGGTCTATGTCTGCTCCTTCTTCTAGTTTTCTTGTATCACATGATTGTCTTCCGTAGATCATGAATACGCCTTCTGCATCTGTTGGTACTGCAAAGCTTACTGCGTAGTCTTTGTCTTCTTCTGATAATGACATTGTTGGCATTATTAGGTGTTCGTGGCTATTTAGGGAGCCTGTTTGGTGAGCTTTTGCTCCTGATACTATTATTCCATCTTCTCTTACTTCGTTTATATGTACGAACATATCTGGATCTTCTTGAAGGTGTGGGGCAAGTCCTCTATCTCCTTTTGGATCTGTCATTGCTCCATCTATTGTCCAGTCTTTTTCTTGGGCTTCTAGAAGGTAGTTTTTTAGCCTTTCATGGTAGTTTGTTCCGTATTCTTTGTCTATTTCATATGTTGTTGAGTATATTGAGTTTAGGGCGTCCATTCCTACACATCTTTGGAAACAGCTTGCTGTTTTTTGGCCTAGGAGTCTTTGCATTTTTATTTTCTTTACTAGGTCTTCTGGGCTTTGGTGGATGTGGCAGAATCTATTTATTTTTTTGCCTGTAAGGTGGCTTGTTGTTGTTAGTAGATCTTCGTATTCTGGGTCATGAGCTAGGTCATAGGTCATTGCTATTGAGTTTACTGATGGCCTTAGTATAGGGTGGTCTACCGGATTTTCTATTAGTTCTCCAAATATGTATACTTTTGGGTTTAGTTTTCTTAAACTTTCTATGTATTCTTTTCCTGTCATTAATGTCATAATTTCTCTCCTTTCAAACTTATTATTATGTATTACGACTTGTACTAATATCTATGCAAATATCGTGCCAATGTTAAAGGCTCGATTTTTCTTGCTTTCACTTTAACCAAAAAAATCCAAATTGCAGAAATGCAATTCGGATTTTCCTAAAATTAATTTTATTCTGTTAATAAATCGTTCCCATAGTGTTCATAGGTAATCTTGCATATCTGCAATTATTGATTTTTTGCAAGATTATATCCTTCAAATGGAATATTTTTGTCTTTTTCTCGTTAATGTTGATGGGTCTATGCCTAATATTTTTGCCGCTTCCTTATTATTTTTGGATTTTTTTAATGCTTGAGTTATAACTTTTATTTCTAGATTTTCTACTAAATCATTTAGCTTCATCCCATCTGCAACATCTAGTTGAGCTCGTTGATCACTTTCTCTAAGTGATATCGGCAGTTGATATTCTTCTATAGTCTCATTACTAGATAAGATATATGTGCGTTCTATAAGATTTTTTAATTCTCTTATATTTCCAGGCCATTTATATTCGTATAGAATTTTGAGGGCTTCATTGCTGAAATGCTTTTCTTCACCATATATATTTATCAAATCATTTAGAAAGTATTCGATTAGCACCAAAACATCTTCTTGCCTTTTCCTTAATGGAGGAATGTATATAGGTATAACATTTAGCCTATAATATAAATCTTCTCTAAAGCTTCCCTCCTTGACCATTTCATATAAGTTTTTGTTCGTAGCAGATATTATGTTCACATCTGCCTGAATATCTTGATAACCTCCGACCCTATGAAATTTTTTGTCCTGGATAACTTTTAGAAGTTTCGTTTGCATTTCTTGAGAGATATCTCCAATCTCATCAAGGAAAAGAGTTCCCCCATGGGCTAACTCAAATATTCCTTTTTTCCCATTTTTTAATGCTCCAGTAAATGAGCCTGGTTCATAGCCAAAAAACTCTGATTCCATGAGGGAGTCAGGTATAGCGGTGCAGTTTACTTCTATAAAAACTTTGTCCTTTCTTATTCCTTGCTTAGCAATTAACTTCGCTACAAGGTCTTTTCCTACACCTGTTTCTCCATTAATCAGGATCGTAGTATCGTATTTGGAGGCTCTAATTGCTTTGTTGACTACTTCTTTCATGGACTCTGACCTATAAACAAGGTCTCCATCCTTTTCTAGCATACTAACAAGTTTGTTTATTCTTTTTTTCTTAGCATCTATATCGTTTTTTATTTTATTTAAACTTGTTAAATCCCTCAAGATAGTAACTACCATATTTATCTCTTTCCTATCATTGTAGATAGGGGAGGCAGTTATGAGGACTGTTTTTTTGTTACTGAGTGTTTGCACCATAGTTATCTCAGATTTTTCCGCTAGAACTTTTAAGGTTGCTGATTCGTCTATTAGCTTCTGCTTTACTACATCTTCCATGTATTTGCCAATAAACATATCTCTTTTGGCTCCGCTTATGCGTTCGTATGATTTATTTACAAATAGGGTCTTGGCTTTTCCATCAGTTATATAGATACCTTCGCTTACCTCCTCTAATATTTTTATAAGGTCGGCTTTATTTACTGATTCTGCTTCTTTCATTTAGATTTCCCCCTTCTTTCGTTATAAATAAAATATCATATATTCATAAATTATTATACCTTATCTTCTTATATCCTTTAGCATATAGCCTTCTTGCTTTTATTGGTCTAATATCATATGATTAATATATAAGAGGCTTGCTATGGATTTTAACTTAAATACAAAACTTGAACAAAATTTAATACTAAGCCAAAGCTTGAGGTATGCCATAGAGCTGTTGACTATGAGTAGTTACGACTTGGAGAAGGAAATAGAGTCTGAATCAGAGGGCAATATCTTTATAGATATGATGCCTAGAAAATCTTCAATCGTTAGATCAGATTGCGATTCTTATGATAATTTTGATTTTATTAATAGCCTTAAAGATTCAAAAGAAGATTATAGGAAGGAACTCTTAGAAGAGGTAAAACTTATAAAGCTTAGTGATTTAGATTATAAAATTTCCGAATATATTATCTATAGCTTAGATGAGAAGGGGTACTTGAGGACTCCTGTTGAGGAAATATCTAATATATTCCAAACTTCAACAGAGCTTATAGAAAAAAATATTGAAATAATCAAGAAACTTGGCCTTGGGGGTCTTTCAAGTAAAAATATTAAGGATTTTTTCATCTTCCAAGCCTCAAATGATAATCTAAAGGACTTTATTAGTAAATATTTTGATAAAATAATATCTTGTAAATTTTTTTCGATTCTTAGAGATTGTCCAAATAGAGAGGATGAGTTTAAGATTTACTTAAACGAGATTAAGAATTTCAGATTATACCCCTTGCAAGGATTATTGAAAAATAATAATGAAGCAACTAATGTTGAAGTAGATATTGTAGCTGTGGTAGGAGATTCAATTAGGGTAAAAATAAATGATCCTGTAGCCTTTAGGATTAATGATTTTTATCGAGATATGATTGACACCGCCCCAGCTCAAACAAAAACTTACCTTAAAAGACAACTTAGTAGGGCTAAGTTTTTAAAAAATTCCATTAGTCAGAGAAATAGGAACATTTTGTCAGTAAGTAAGGCCATTATAGATTATCAAAAGCCCTTTATTTTGGGAGAAAAGCCCTTAAAGATATTGACTATGAAGTTGATTGCTCAAAAAACTGGTCTTTCTATTTCTACAGTGTCTAGGGTAGTTAATAACAAAAATCTTATGTGTAATTCAAAAATTTATTCCTTAAAATCGTTTTTTTCATCAGGAATAAAAACGCCATATGGAGAATTTTCAGCAGATCAAATAAAAACAATAATCATTTCTAAAATAGAAGCCGAAGATAAGACTCATCCTATATCAGATGATAGCTTGTGTGAATTGCTAAACAGAGAAGGCATCCTAGTTAAGAGAAGAACAATCAGCAAATATAGGAATAAACTAGGCATTTTGAACACTAGAGAAAGAAAATATATCTCTACCTTTGAATTTTTTTTAAATACTTGATTTGTTTTTTATTACAAATAGAACCCTCCTTGTTGGTTTTTCCAATAAAGAGGGTTCATATCATTTTTACTAGTTAATATTTAAACTTTTCTTATCCTTCAATCTTTTCAAAAACAGAGTGGGCTGTTTCTATTAAGACTTGATTTAGGGTTTCTATATTTGATTTTCCTGTTGATTCCAACCATTTTTTAGCTTCTGCTTGGTCTTTGCCAAATATTGCTACTGAGTCTTTCCATGTTGCTCTTCCACATAGGACTCCATTGAAGTTTGATTCTGCTTCCTTGGCAAGTTTTAGGGTTTCTTGGAAGATTTCAGCACTTACTCCACCTGATAGGAAAATGAATGGTAGATTTGTTGATGCAGCTTGGTCTTTGAAGTGTTTGATTGCTTCTTCTCTTGTATAAACGGCCTCTTCATTACCTATTGTTTCTACAAAGTTCATGTTAGTTGGTGTTTCTACCTTGAGTACGTCAACCTTATATCTTGGGTCAGAAAATTCTTTCATGGCAGAGTTTACCTTGTATGGTCTAACTTTGGCATATTCTGCACTCTTTTCTGAATCCATATTTCTATCATAGGTTATGATTTCAAGAAAGTGTGGAAGTCCAAGTCCTTCACATTCATAGCCAACTCTTTCTACCCAAGCTTTTTTGATGTCGTTTGTTTTTTCATCATCATCACAATCGAAGTATAGTAGGGTTTTTATGGCATTTGCTCCCATTTCCTTTGCTCTTAGGACGCTCATAAAGTCAATTAGTCTTGGTAATCTTCCTTCATCATATTCATCATAACCAGTTTGTTCATAGCTTAAGATTAGTCCAGCATTTTTATCTTTGGCTTTAATTCCTTTTTCTCCATAGATTGGATCTAGGAGGATTGATGAAGCAAAGGGTGTAAGTTCTTTTGATACTAATTCCTTGTAAGAACCAATTCCCTCAACATTATTTAGGTCAGGATTTGCTGCTTGCATCATTTTTTCCATTGACCCTCTTTGGTCTATGGCAAGGGCTGCTATAGCTCCATCCTCATTTACTAATTTCTTTAGGTTTTCTAATTTTTCTTGTGAAATTTTCATTTATATTCCTCTACTTCTATTTTATCAAAATATTCGTCAAACTTTTCTATTTCTATGTGGGCGATCTCTTCTGTAAGAACATTTAGGAGCCCACAAGTCATGGCTGTCTTTATCACATCCACATCATTTTCTTTCTTGGCTATGGCAAAAATAGCTCCTGCAAGGGTTGAATCTCCACTCCCAACAGGATTTACTGCACAAACTTTAGGGACTTTTGCATTGTAAAGTTTATTTCCTACCTTAACAACCGCCCCATCCTTGCCCATAGAAACTATGATGTATTTGATATCACTAAATGGTTTTTCTAATAGGATATCTCCAAGGTCTTTCTTTGCTATTTTTCTGCCAAGAACATAGCCAATTTCTGTTTCATTTGGTTTAATTAAGTCAGGCTTGATTTCAGCCTCAATCATATCCCTTAGGGTTTTTCCTGAAGTATCAACTGAGATAAATTTATTATTTTCTTTGGCAAAGCTTATTATTTTTTTATAAAAATCGCTAGTTACTCCCTTTGGCAAAGAACCCGATATGTTTATAACATCGCAGTCTTCGCTTATTTCTTTAAGCTTATCAATAAAATCTTCCTCTTCTTCTCTTGCTATAGTTGGTCCTGCCTCAAGAATTTCTGTTTGCTTGCCTTCGTGAAGAATGGCTATACAGTTTCTAGTTTCTTCCTTTATTTTTACAAACCTTGCCTCATGGCCTCTTTTTTCTAGGTCATCTTCAATATATTCTCCGAGCTTGCCACCTACAAAACCAGAATGCACTGGTCTTGCGCCAAGCTCTTTGAGGACGTAGCCTACATGGATGCCCTTACCCCCTGCGTGTTTATTGATATCAGATGTTCTTGTTACATCATCAATGTTAAACTTATCTAAATGATAAGATATATCCACAGAAGGATTAGCAGTTATAGTTAATATCATCCAAAAACTCTCTCTCCATTTAAGAAGGTTGCTTTTAGGTCTAAGTTTTCATCAAGCACTATGAAGTCAGCATCATAGCCCTCGTGAAGCTTACCACAAACATTGTCTATACCAACTGATTTAGCTGGAACAAGGCTTGCCATTTGGATAGCTTCAAAGACATCAGCAATCTCCCATTCCACAACATTTTTTACAGCTTCTTTTAGCCTTAATATTGAACCTGCAAGATTTCCTGAATCTTTTAGCCTTGCAGTTCCGTCCTTTACAATTACTGGAAATTCTCCAAGCTTGTAATCTCCCTCAGGCATTCCCCCTGCGGACATACAATCTGTAATTAGAGCTACCTTGTCCCTGCCCTTGGCATTCATCAAAACATTGGCTGCTGCTGGATTTACATGGTGGCCATCGCAAATCAATTCTCCATAAGAATCTGTATTCATAGCTGCCCCAACCATTCCAGGCTTTCTGTGGTGAAGACCACTCATACCATTGTAGACATGAACAAAAATATTAGCTCCTGCTTCAACAGCCCTTACAGCCTCCTCATAACTTGCATCTGAGTGACCCAAGGCTACCCTAACCCCCATGGAGTTGGCCTTTTTGATAAAGTCGATTGCTCCTTCTCTTTCTGGAGCTATGGCAATCTTGTTAACCAACCCCTTAGATAGGTCTTTCCATTTTTTTAGTTTTTCTATTTCAGGATCTGACATATAGGATGGATTTTGTGCTCCCTTATATTTTTCAGTGAAGAATGGTCCCTCAAGGAAAATCCCGCGAACCTTGGCTCCTTCAACATTTTCATATTCCTCGCCTATCACCTTACAAGCTTCATTTAATTTTTCAGTTGAATCTGTAAGAGTAGTTGGTAAAAAGCTTGTTACCCCACATTCCAAAATCCCCTTAGAAATTTCATTTAGGTAACCTTTCTTGCAATCCATTATATCTTTTCCACCATAACCATGAATATGGGTATCCACAAGACCTGGAGCAATAATCTCTCCTAAATCTTCATAATTTTCTGGTTCTTCTTTAGAAAATGACTTAATCTTGCCATCTTCTATTTGCATATAATAATCTTCTAAAATCCTATCTTCTAAAACTATATATTTTGCGAAATAATACATTCTTTCTCCTCTTATCTTGGACTATAACTTGTTTCATAGTAGAACTTATCTCCTCTGGCGTAGGATATAGTATATTCAACCAAATTATCGTCAAAGTCAAAGCTCTTTCTTGTAATCTTTAGGCTTGGTGCATCTGCCTTTTGCCCTAAAAAGTTAGCTAATTTATTGGTAAGTTTTGCTACAGAAAATCTTTCATTTACAGTAAAAATTTTTGCATTAGACTCATCAAATATATCGTAAAGTGGTTTTTTGCCAACCAACTCTCTGGATATATTCGTAAATCTTTCATACGGAATATAGGTTGTTTCATACATCATCGGCTCATCATCAGCAAGCCTTAACCTTACAAGCTCTATTATCAAATCCATATTGTTAAGCTTCATCTGCTTGGCTAGGTCTTTGGTGGCTTTTTTTATCCTAAAGTCGATTATCTCAGACCTTGGAACCATTCCGTTTGCCCTAGTTCTTTGGGTGAAGGAATAATAGTTTGAAAGATTATCCCTTAAATTGTGCTTGCCTGTAACAAAACTCCCCTTGCCTTGAATTTGGATGATAAGTCCTGAATTTACCAAATCTCCTATGGCATTTCTTATGGTGGTTCTGCTAACCCCATAGTCTAGGCAGAGCTGTCTTTCAGAAGGAATCTTATCTCCCTTATCCATAGTAGATATTTTCTCTGTAATATCTTTTACAATATCTGAATATAAACTCATAGCGACCTACTTGGTATAATCGTGGATAGTAACGCCCTTTACAACCCTATTTACAGTATGAGACTTAGATGGATTATCTGGAGTATTGCCAACCCTAAGAGCTGTAATTAAGCTTATTAATTGAGCCACAACTGCAAATAGAACGCAAAGATAGGCATCATCAACCCCTTCTAGCTTATAAAGCAACTTATCATAAGCGCCATCAAGCTCTGTTGTGCTTACACCAATAACCTTCCTAGCTATCTTATCTAAGCAAAGCTCATCCAAGATATCTGTATCATAAGCCCTGGTGTAAGGATTGCTTGAAACAAAAGATACAACGAGAGTTTTTCCACTTACAAAAGACTTTGGCCCATGCCTAAAGCCCATACTTGACTCATACATACTTGCCACAAGTCCACCTGTTAGCTCCAAAACTTTAAGCCTCGCCTCATTAGTTAGCTTATACAAAGGCCCACTTCCTAGGTAAATTATCCTATCGAAGTCAAAATTCACTAAGCTCTCTAGCCTAGCCTTATCATCCAAAATCGACCTTGCAGCAGATGAAATCTTGCCAACAACCTTATCCTTATCAATACTCTTCCTATCAAAAATAAGAAGGCTTGTAAGAAGCATTGAAGTAAAAGAACTTGTCATAGCAAAGCCCTTATCATTAGTACCAGCTGGTTCAATGAAAACATATGATTTTTCATCATCATAGAGTTTTTGTGCAAGCTTGCCATCTTCCGCACAAGTAATAGCTAGATTATAGCAATCATCCACGAGTTTTTCCATAAGCTCAACTGCAGCAAGAGATTCTGGCGAATTACCACTTCTGGCAAAAGAAACTAAGAGAGTCTTTTCATCTTTTCTAAAATGCAAGTAAGGGGCGGAAACAAGGTCTGTTGTAGCTATTGATTCAAAATCAAAATCTCCATTTATCTTGAGATATTCTTTGGCAATATTTCCTACATACTCACTTGTGCCTGCCCCAGTGAAAATAACCTTAGAGCCCTTAGCTCTTTCAAGAAAGGCTTCAATTTCTGCTTTCTTTTGAGCATAGGACTCATAAACAAGTTCCCAAATATTAGCTTGTTGGAAAATCTCGCTGTAAGTATTCATGGCATCATTCGCCTTAATATAATCTAAATCTAAAAACATATATACCTCCTACTGGTAACTACCACTATAATTATATAACCTATAGCTTCTTTAGTCAACAAAGTAGGGAACCAATTGTAATCAATTAATCAATTTAGTGAATTTCTCTATCTCTTTTTTCCCTTTATTATTTATGAGGTTATCACATATTACATCAGCATTTTCTATATTATAGAAACCATAGAAGTCCTCAACACCAATTTTGGAAGAATCTGCAATAAGATAAGCCTTATTAGAATTTTCAAGAATTTTTGCTTGGAGGATACCCTCATCAACACTATAAGTGTAAGCCATGCCATCAGCTATACCATTTACTCCTATGAAGGCTCTGGAAAATCTGAGTTTTTCGACAAGTTCCATGGCAAGACTTCCTACAAAGGCACCTGTAATTTCCCTAAACTCACCCCCTATTAGAAAAACCCTAAGTCCTCTAATATACTTTAGTTTCTCAAAAAGATACAAGGAGTTGGTGTAGATATTACAAGTCTTGTTAGTTATGTGGTTACTAACATATTCAATAGTGGTTCCTGCCCCTAGAAATATATTTTCGTAATCTCCGATTAGGGCCGCAATAATTTTTGCTATATATTCTTTCTGATCCCTATTTTTTGAAAGTTTCTCATCATTAGAAAACTCCCTAGGTAAGGACATATCAGGACTTTTTGCCCCTCCATGAACCCTCACTAAGAGATTCTTATCCTCAAGCTCCTTAAGGTCACGCCTTACTGTCATGTCAGTTACCCTTAGAAATTCACTAAGCTTTGATACCTGGACTGTGCCTTCATTCTGTAGTTGAGATAAAATAAGCTCGTGTCTTTTTTCTTTTAACATAATTCTTCCTTTGCTTAATAGCCCAACTAGAGTTACGCTACTAAATCACTTTGTTTTTAATCTTTGTTTATATTGTACTATAACTATACCTGCAAATATCATCCTACCTGTCACATGTCAAAAAGATAATATCGCTATTGCTAGGAGAGTTCTTTAAGCTTACAAAATTCGTTTCTATTTACTCTCCTAGCTGAGATAAGATAACTTAAAAATGGAACTATTACAATGATTACCGCTTTTTGAAAAGCATTCTTGCTTGCAGTCGTATAACCAAGACCCCGTATTTGAGATAGGAAGGCTACAAATAGAAAAACTCCTATTATCGCTCCCTCTTTAAGTCCTTAAATTCCAGTAATTTTCAGCTTCAAACCATATATTACTAAAGAAACTAACAAGGCAATTATAAAAGATTGCTAGATAGAGAAGTAATTTAAGGACAAGGAACTAGCAACAAAGCCATTTACCATATTATTGCATCTGCAAATAAAGCTAATCTCCCTAGCAAGCTACTGTTTTTCATACCCTATCCTTCTCTTATCCTTTTTATAAAATAAATTCACCTAAATAATTTAGATTACTAAATATATCTTAGCAAGCCTTAAAACTAGCTCCTTAAAATAACTAGCTTTGTTAACTACCCTAATTGTTATATGAATTTGTTTGTATAGAAGATTAACAGCATAGAATGGACATTTCTTGGAAATCAGTCGTGATATTCTCCTCTATCCCATTTTTCAATAAATTCATCAAAAAACTCATCATTATTAACTTGGTCTTTCTCATCTTCCTTGTACTTATCCTCAATAGCCATAAGTTTCTTAATAATTTTATCCTTTTCTTCAGTTTTTTCATACTCAGCATTTAAGAAAGAGTCAACAATTTCAAAAGCAAGGTCTCTACCAACAATCATGCCCCCAAAAGCAATTACATTCGCATCGAGGTCTCTCCTAGCATGGATAGCTGTAGCACAATCCCTCACAAGAGCACAACGAGTACCAAAAGCCTTGTTTACCGACGTAGAAATACCTACACCTGTTCCACAAAGAACAACACCAAGGTCGCATTCCTTACTAGCAACAAGCTCCCCTACCTTTTTTCCAAAAATTGGATAGTGGGTTCTAGTATTGTCGTATGTTCCTACATCAACAACCTCATGACCAAGGCTTTTAAGGTGGTCTGAAACTTCCATCTTAAGACTTGTAACTATATGATCACATCCCAAAGCTATTTTCATAATCTACCTCCTACATCATCTTGTTGAGCATATCAATTCTGATTTGGTGGCGACCGCCATCATATCCATGGCTTAGGAAATTTCTAAGGCAAGATTTAGCCAAATCTTTACCAACAATTCCAGAACCCATAACCAAAATCCTTGCTCCATTATGTCTTTTTGTCATCAAAGCACTTCTCTCATCTGATACTTCCGCACTAACCATTCCCTTGTGTTTTGAGCACGCCATATAGCTACCTGCCCCATATCTATCAAGGACAACACCCACGCAAGCATCATCTGACCCAGTTGTCAAAATTCCATCAACCTCTAAAAGTTTTTCACAAACTGCATTAGAACTATCAACAAAATCGAAACCATCTTTAGTCAAATCCTCATAAGCAACTGATAAATTTTCTAGCTCTTCAATCAAAGCATCCTTTAATTCCAGAGCATTTACATCTGAAGAAATATAAACCTTCATAAGACCTCCTTGTTTGTTTTTGTCTTATTATATCTTTTTTTGTTCACTTATCTATATAGTACAAGAAATTCAAACATCTGTCAAGCGTTTTCAAGTAGATTATCAAGCAATTGAAAATTTTCAATAAAAAACTCTAGCAACTATTAAATCACTAGAGATAATTCCCTATCTTATTTCCGATCCCACAAATATTTGCAAAAAAACTTCAATAATTAAATAAATTAAAGTATCCTACCCACACTTATAAAACCAAACAAAAAAGAAAGCTGTACTGGTCAATCCTATATTATTAAATATAATTTTACGAATTGTTATAAACTTAAAAATCTTACTCATAATACTATTAGAAAATCATACAGAAAAAATAAATCAATTTTAAGAGCCTTAATCAACCTCTTTTTAATACACCCAACAAGAATATAGGATAAGTCTTATAGTCTTCGTAAGTTAGCGAAATTTATTTGAAAGATAATTAAATACTTTATCCCTAGACTATTCTTCTTAAAAGCAAAAAAAATACAGCCGAAGCTGTAAATGGCTGGAATGACAGGACTCGAACCTGTGCTCTCCAGAGTCAGAATCTGGTGCCTTACCAACTTGGCTACATTCCAAAAATCCTTACCCTTATAAATTACCGCTTTAAATTATTTTTTCAACATAAAATCCATAAAATAAGGGCTTATTTTCGACTACCTGTAAGACAAAGATTCATTTCATATCCTGCCCTAATTGCAGTATTAATTGACTTAGTATGAGAAAATTGCGTCGTTATAATAGGGCTAATATCGGGGTTTTCTTGCCTTATTATTAAAGATAGACTCCTTAAAATAGAGGCAGCAAGGCCATTGTATTTAGATTCTTCAGAAAATTTCTCCAGACCAACATCCCAAAGGTATTTCCCAGAAACAGAGCTACCAGCAAGGGCTATTAATTTTTTGTCATCATAATAACTAAGGCCAAGTCTATCATCATAATCAAAAGTAAAGGCCATTTTAGTCTTTCCTTTAAACTTTTCTATATCTTCTTTCTCTATCCTTGTAAATACAAAGTCTCTTACAAGTACTTTCCTATTAGTAAAACTCATCAAAGGAAAAAAATTATCAATTTCTATGCCAAATTCTCCCAGAATTCTATCTAAAGATCTGATATTATCTGCCTCAGCAAACCAGGCACCTGGATAAGCTTTGAAACTTTCCCTAAGTTTATCTATTAAATCAGAATTTTCCGATCTCATAAATACCCTTCCTCCTGTACATATCGCAGAGAATAATTTCTTATCATTAAACATAAAGGAATCATCATCCTTATTTACCTTAAAAATATTCCCTTTAGCTTCGAATTCTTCATAAGTAATTGAATAATCATTCATTATTTGTTTCTTAAAATTAACATCCATTTCTTTGTCCATATAAATCTTTCTAAATCATTATATCGTGATTCAAGTAAATTTCTTTATTTGTATAACGATTAAATTGTCTTTGTTCTGCGATTTACTCTTAAAGTCGTTTGCCGAGAAATTCTTCCTATGCTTTAATAGCTATATTTCAAGTTCAAAATGCCATTAGGTATTTTTATAGTTTCATAGGAGCTTAGTCTTAAATCTAGCATACAGCTACTTCCCAGTACCAAAAGATGCTTTAACTATCACTCTTATAACATAAACTGAGTACAATAGTCCGAAATAGTTTCTCAGCAAACGTGTTTTCGTGATAGGTGTTAGTTATTTATACAGCTTCTAATTTACGTACAAAAAAAGACTTGGTCTGTCTCTTATACACATCTCCGAGCCCACGAGACTATTGCGCTCATC
>NZ_CAMXYR010000020.1 GCF_947253225.1 uncultured Anaerococcus sp.
GCGTCAGATGTGTATAAGAGACAGGTATATAATATTAAAAACTATAGTAAAAATTAATAAAAGGTTAAATCCTGATTAATTAATATTAAATTTTATAGTTTTTATATGGTAATTAAAGTTAGCATCCACTTTAATTAAAAAAGGATGATGGTTTGTAGTAAGTTTTTAACAAGGAGAAGTTTATGGTAGAAATTATTGAATCGTTTACGGAATGGCTATGGGGCTGGCCCTTGTTGGCTCTTGTGATAGGTGGGGGTCTGATTATTAATATTAGAACAGGATTTATCCAACTTAGATATTTCCCTTATGTGATGAAACAAACTTTTGGCAAGATGTTCTCAAAAGATGACGGAGGTTTTGGAACAGTATCAGCCTTCCAAGCAATGACTACAGCTCTTGCTTCATCAATAGGAGCGGCGAATATTGTTGTTGTTCCCACAATAATCTTTGCTGCGGGGCCTGGAGCAATTTTTTGGATGTGGATAACGGCAATAATTGGTCAAGGCACTAAGTTTGCAGAAGTTGCCCTATCTATTAAGTACAGGGAAAAGAATGATGATGGAGATTATGTAGGAGGTTGCTCTTACATGTTAAAGAATGGCTTGAAGGGAAAGCTTGGTAAGGCACTAGGAGGTTTGGCTGCCTTCTTCTTTATGATAGAAATTCTTCCATCAATAACCCTCCAAACTCTGGCAGCGGCAGGTCCTATAAAAAATGTATTTGCCCAAACCAACCTAAATGAGAATCTTATAAAGAATATAGCTATAGTAGTTATCTTCATTTTAGTATCTGTAGTGGTTTTTGGCGGAGTTAAGCAAATCGGCAGGGTTACTGAAAAAATGGTACCTATAATGGCAAGCTTGTATGTGCTTTTTGGTATAATTATTATCCTTATGCACATAAGCGAGTTGCCAAGGGTAATAGGACTTATCTTTAAGGGAGCCTTTGATCCACTTGCTGTTGTAGGTGGAGTAGGGGGTGTGAGCCTATCCCAAGTTATTTCCAAGGGAGTTGCCAGAGGAGTTTACTCCAACGAAGCAGGTATGGGTTCTGCTGGCTATGGTCATGCGGCCGCAACAACCGACCACCCAGCTAGACAAGGAATGTGGGGAATCTTTGAAGTGTTTGCAGATACAATTGTAGTCTGCACAATATCAGCTCTCACTGTCCTTCTTACAGGAATATGGCAACCAAACATGAGCAAGGAAGCGATTAGTCAAGTATCAGCAGTTGCTGTAGAGAGAGCTTTCAACACGCTTTTTGGACAGCTAGGTTCAATAGTTGTTTCCATAAGTCTATTTCTCTTTGTTTTATCAACAATCATAGTAATAGTATTTTATTGTGAAAAACAAGCGGAATATCTTTGGGGAACAAGAATAGGTAAGCTAATGAGACTTATAGCATCACTTATGATTATCTTAGGAATCTTCGTATCCTTCGACAAGGCAGGAGTTTTCCTAGACTTTACTTTGGGGCTTGTAGTTATACCAAATATGATAGGGCTCGTTGTTATGAGCAGAGAGGTAGCCGAAATAAAAAAAGAATTCTTTGATGGAGACAAGTATTACAAACTAGATCAAAAAAATAAGAAATAAAGCCAAGATATAAAGACGAACCATCATTTACCATAAGAAAGGAGCATAAATGAAGACAATAGTAGTAGCTTTGGGGGGCAATGCCCTAGGCAATAGCCCACAAAAACAGCTAGAAGTAGTAAAGGGGTCAGCTAAAGCCCTTGTAGATATTATAGAAAAATATGAGAGGGTTGCCATAGTTCATGGTAATGGTCCCCAAGTTGGGGTGATAAACCTAGGTCTTGCTAAGGGAGCAGAAGTTGATGAAAGTCTACCTAAATTTCCTTTGGTAGAATGTGTTTCCCTAAGTCAAGGCTATATTGGCTACCACCTCCAACAAGCCATCGGAAATGAAATTGAAAAAAGAGACTTAGATAAGAAGGTGGTAACGATAATAAGCCAAGTAGAAGTAGCTAAAAATGATCCAGCCTTTTCTGAGCCAACTAAGCCTATAGGAACTTTTTATAGCAGGAAAGAAGCCGAGAAAATCGAAAAAGAGGACGGCTATAGCTTTAAGGAGGATGCTGGAAGAGGCTATAGGAGAGTTGTGGCAAGTCCTAAGCCTCTTAGACTTAAAGAACTAGATATATTAGAAACTCTACTTGCCAACAATACAACTGTTATCACAGGCGGAGGTGGTGGCATTCCTGTTTTTGATGAAGATGGTGCTAGTGTCGGAGTTGATGCTGTCATTGATAAAGATTTTGTTGCGAGCAAAATATCGGCAGATATAAAAGCGGACAAACTTCTAATTCTAACTGCGGTTGATAGTGTTTACATTAATTTTGCTAAGGAAAACCAAGAAGAGTTAAGGGATATAACAATTGATGAGGCAGAAAAATATATAGAAGAAGGCCAATTTGCCAAGGGTTCAATGTTACCAAAAATTGAAGCCTGCATCAAGTTCTTAGAAGAAAATCCACAAGGAGAAGCTATAATCACTTCCCTAGATAAGGCTCTTTATGGCCTAGAAGGAAAAGTTGGGACAAGAATAACTAGATAATAATTAAGCTTTGCTAATAGTAAAAAACTAGGAATAACTTTAGAATAAAAATGGACCAGGCAAGGTATTACTTAGGATAAAATTATTCTTAACCTAGTTATTTGTAAATTATGATAGTATGATTTTATGGAAAGGTATGCTTACAAGTATGCTAGAGAAAGATTAGCAGTAGGTAAAATTAAAAGGAGATAAAAATGGGAGTTAATTTAAGGGGACGCAATTTATTAGCTATTAAAGATTTCACAGAAGATGAAGTATTGTACTTAATCAAATTATCAGAACAATTCAAAAATTTGAAATTAACAGGAACACCTCACAACTACCTTCAAGGGAAAAATATAGTTTTGCTTTTTGAAAAAACATCTACAAGGACAAGATGTTCATTCGAAGTAGCTGGCATGGACCTTGGTATGGGAGTAACCTACCTTGACCCAGGTTCAAGCCAAATGGGCAAGAAGGAGTCAATCGCTGATACTGCAAAAGTCTTGGGAAGATTCTATGATGGTATTGAATACAGAGGCTTTAGACAAGACTTGGTTGAAGAACTTGCTGAAAATGCAGGAGTACCAGTATGGAATGGCCTAACAGATAAGTGGCATCCAACACAAATGATTGCCGATATGCTAACCATAAAAGATAACTTCGGACATCTTCGTGGGCTAAACTTTGTATATATGGGAGATTGTAGAAACAACATGGGCAACTCTCTTGCGGTAACATGTGCAAAACTTGGTCTAAACTTCATAGGCTGTGGACCAAAAGACCTCTGGCCAGAAGAAGATGTTCAAGAAATAGCTAGAGAATTTGCTAAAAAGCACGGTACAAAAGTTGAATTTAGTGAAGATGTAATGGCAAGCACCAAAAATGCAGATGTAATCTATACCGATATTTGGGTATCAATGGGAGAGCCAGAAGAAGTTTGGGCTAGCAGAATCGAACAACTTCACCCATACCAAGTAAACAAGAAAGTTATGGATAATGCCAAAGAAGAAACAATCTTCATGCATTGTCTACCATCTTTCCACGACCTAAATACAACAGTTGGTAAGGACATCTATGACAAGTTCGGTGACAAGTACGACCTAAATGGTATGGAAGTTACTGAAGAAGTATTTTTGTCAAAACAATCTAAGGTTTTTGATGAGGCTGAAAATAGGATGCACACAATCAAAGCAATTATGTATGCAACACTTAAATAAGAATTTACGAGTTGACCTGTCAGTTGGAGCTGGCAGGTTTTCTTTGGTTAAAAGTATTCTCTCTTATGATATAATACTTGTGAAAGGATGATATTATGGGAATTAGATTTAGAAAAAGCATAAATTTGGGTCTGGGTTTTAGGATAAATATGTCTAAGACTGGTCCAGGATTTTCTTGGGGTGGCAAGGGCTTTAGGCTAACAAGAACGGCTAGTGGAAATATTAGAGGAACTGCCTACCTACCAGGTACGGGGCTTTCCTACCAAAAGGAGTTCAAAAACCCCTTGGCTAAGGAAAGTAGACAAGGATCTAGAAAAGAAAAAAATGAACACAGGCAAATGGAGGCTTACGAAAATGAAAAGTCTTACGCCCTAGATTTTAAGAATATAAAATCAACTGGCCTAAGTGAAATAATTGAAGCAGCGAGGGATGAAAGACCCTACAAGCTCTTAGGTCTTATCCTAGTTGTGGCAGGTATATTTTTATTTTTTATCAATCCATCTCTTATTGGTCTTTCTGCAATAGGGTTAATTCTATATTTCTACAAGAAAGAGGGTCCCGAGGTTGACATTGACTATGATTTTAATGAAAACTCTAAGGAAGAGTTTGCCCTAACTAACAAGCTTCTTGCGGGTATTCTTGAAAGTGATGAGGTATTTTTGATTGAAGCTATAGCAGAAGATGGTAATAGACTAGTAATTAGCAAGAGAAGTCCCCTAAAAATAACTAAGAACCTTCCAGGGAAATTTAAGACAAATGTTGAAGTTACAAGTCTATGGAGTGGAAACTTTAGCCTAAGCTTCTTGCCAGATGCACTCTTACTTGCAGAAACCAATAGCTACAAGGCGATTTCTTACGAAGATATGGAAGTTGACCTTAGGGCTGAAGAATTTGTAGAATTTGGACATGTAGCCAAAGATGCGAATCTTATAGAAAAAACCTACCTCCACGCCACCAAGGATGGTCAGCCAGATAGAAGGTATAAGGATAATCCAGAGATTAGCTTAGTTGAATATGGCATATTAGAGATGAAAAATTCTGATTTTGATATTTTGCTAGGATTTTCCGACACTATAATCGATGGAAAGTAAGAATAATTTTAAAGTTAGAAAATCCCCCTCTGTTCAAAATCAAATAAAAAGAGTATAATATGAAGTATAAACAAGGATTTTAGGCTTAAATAAGGACAAACTTTATAAAGAGTCTAAATCCTTAGAATTTAAGGAGGATATCATGTTAGAAAAGAAAGCATTAAGCGTTGGAGCAGGATTATTGGTAGGATTAGTTGGAGGAAAAATTCTAAACTCAAAACTTGCCAAAAAAGCAACAGTTAACACAGTTGTTGGAGGCCTAAAGGTAAAGGAATCTATTGATAAAACTCTTGAATCTATCAGAGTTTCAGCAGAAGATGTCCTTGCAGAAGCTAAGGAAGTAAAGGCTAAGGAAGAAGCTGAAGAAGCAAAAAAAGAAGCTGAAAAAGATATTGAAAAAGTAGCTTGCGAATGCGAGTGTGGATGCGAAGAAGAAACAGCTGAGGAAGAAAATAAGTAATGAGAGCCTCTATTGCTCATAGAATTGAGGGCAGAAGCCGTTTCACCTATGAAGATTATATCAAAGAGGAAAATCTAAATAAGCTAAAATATCGCATAGAAGAAATCGCAGGAGTTAAATCTTGTAGGGTATCAATCCTCACAAAGTCCATCACTGTGAATTATGAGGAAAGATTTATTCCACAAATAGCTAGGGCGATTCTTGATCTAGACCTAAAAACTATTGAGGAAACTTCTATAGAAAGAGCAGACTTCCAAGCTCAATCTGAAAATGACATCTTCCATATTTTAAGAGATGCCATGTATACTAGGATATTTTTCAAATATATCCTACCTCAACCTCTAAGCACTATCGGTCTATTTATTAGGGCCTATCCATTTATCAAAGCAGGAGTCAAGTCTTTGATTAAAGGAAAGGTAAATGTAGAACTCTTGGATGCAACAGCAATTTCAATCTCTCTTGCAACTAGACAGTTTGGAGATGCGGGTAACATTATGTTCCTTTTGGGACTTGGTGAAAAACTTGAAGATTACACAATGAAGAAGTCCCAAGAAGACTTAGCTCATTCCCTTGCCTTAAATGTTGATAATGTTTTTGTAATTAAAAATGGCGAGAAGATTATCAAAAATATTAAGGAAGTTGAAGAAGGAGATTTGGTAGAAGTTGAGATGGGTAACTCCATTCCTGTAGATGGCAAGGTCATCAAGGGTGTTGCCATGGTCAACGAATCTTCTTTCACAGGAGAATCAAATCCTGTCAAGAAATCAGTAGGTTCCATAGTTTTTGCAGGAACTGCTCTTGAAGAAGGGGCAATCCTAATAGAAACTAAGAAAAAGTATGATGAATCTAGGTTAAGCCATATTATAGAACTTATTTCAGATAGCGAAAAGAACAAGTCTTTAGCTCAGAAAAATGCAGAAAATATGGCAGATAGCCTAGTTAAGTATTCTTTTATAGGAGCAGGACTTACCTACCTTCTTACAAGAAACCTAGAAAAGGCCAAGTCATTCTTGATGGTAGATTTCTCATGTGCGTTAAAACTAACAATTCCTATAGCTATAATGAAGGCTATTAGCCAAGCATCTGAGGAGAAAGTTTTGGTTAAGGGTGGTAAATACCTTGAAAACTTATCTAAGGCCAATACAATTGTCTTTGACAAGACAGGTACCCTAACTAAGTCTGAACCAAAGGTTGCAAAAGTTATTGCCCTTGATGATATCGAAGAAGATGAATGCTTAAGAATTGCAGCTTGTCTTGAAGAACACTTCCCACACTCTATAGCAACTGCTGTAGTAGAAGCTGCTAAGGAGAGGAATTTAAGACACGAGGAGATGCACTCTAAGCCTGAATATATAGTAGCCCATGGTATAAAGACTACTATAGTAGACAAGGTAGCTATGATTGGCTCAGAGCATTTTATCTTGGACGATGAGAGAGTCGAAATAGACAATAAGACTAGGGATATAATTGATAGACTCAAAGAAGATTATTCTCTTCTCTACCTAGCCTTTGCTGATAGACTTATAGCAGTAATCTGCATAGAAGATCCTCTAAGGGAAGAAGCCAAGGATATAGTAAAGGATCTTAGAGATTTGTCCTTCGACAACATAGCCATGCTTACAGGAGATGCAGAAAATGCAGCAAGGAGTGTAGCAGAAAAGCTAGACCTCGATTATTACAAGTCCCAAGTTTTGCCAGAAGATAAACAAAAATATGTAATGGATGAGAAAGCTAAGGGAAGGACAGTTGTAATGATAGGAGATGGAATAAATGATTCTGTAGCCCTATCAAGTGCAGACGTAGGCATTTCAATGCACCAAGGTGCTGATATAGCCAAAGAAATTTCTGACATATCCATAGCAAGCGATAGTCTAGACGGCCTAGTTGATGTTGTAAAACTATCAAAGGAGATGGATAGGAGGATAAAAACTGATTACAAGCAAATTGTGTCTATAAACTCAAGTCTTATAATCTTAGGAGTTCTAGGAATTTTGTCAAATACAAGTTCTTCACTCCTTCACAACCTATCAACAGTTATGATAGCTGGTAAGAACATGAAGGATTACAAAATTTAATAAAAATTCAAACAAAAAAGGCAAGACCCAAAGTCTATATAAAAGACTCTAGGCACTGCCTTTTTTATTTATCCGATATTATAACTTCAATATCCTAACTTTTCTAATAATAAGTCCACTCCTAGTTGCTAAGTATTTAGTATTTATCCTGAAACGATTTTTCCTATATTTTTTTTGCACCAAGGGGTTAGTTGATAGGATTTGAGGGTAAAGAAATATTAACAGCAGGAAAACTTTTTAGTTCTAAGTTTATCCTTAATAAATTTGTTGCCTTTGGAAAGCTTGGACCAATGCTTGGACAAATGAGTGAGAGACTAGGTTTCATGCTTGCGGTTTCCTTGGCAGGCTTTGCCAATGTAAGTTCAATAGGAATTTGTATATCTGGAATATCAGTTCTTTGACCAGAAAAAAAGACCAGTCCTCCTTGCCAAGCCTACTCTAAGGGCGATGGTAGCAGGTTTTTGTGTAAGCGTACTTTAAGCTTAATTGTTGGAATTTGCTTAATATTTTAAAGGAGATTAAAATGAGATTTATAGACGTAATTGAAAAAAAGAAAAATAAGGAAGAACTTACAGATCAAGAAATTCAATTTTTTATAGACAAGGTTACAGATGGTTCTGTTGAGGACTATCAAATAGCAGCTCTTCTTATGGCAATAAGGCTTAATGGGATGACAGACCATGAAACAGCTAAGTTGGCTGAGGCCATGATGCATTCTGGAGATGTAATCGACCTATCAGATATCGAAGGCATCAAGTCAGACAAACATTCAACAGGTGGTGTTGGAGATAAGACCTCAATGGCGCTAGGGGCAATGGTTGCCGCCTGTGGACTAAAACTTGCCAAGATGAGTGGTAGGGGGCTAGGACATACTGGAGGAACCATAGATAAGCTAGAATCAATAGAGGGTTTTAACATATCTCTAACAGAAGAGGAATTTAAAAAACAAGTAAATGAAATTGGCCTTGCCATAATCGGTCAAACTGGTGATCTCGTCCCTGCGGATAAGAAGCTCTACGCTCTTAGAGATGTTACAGCAACTGTAGATTCAATTCCTTTGATTGCTTCATCAATAATGTCTAAAAAGCTAGCTTCTGGGGCTGATACTATCCTTCTTGATGTAAAATATGGGGAAGGTGCTTTCATGCACACCCTAGAGGATGCAAGAAAACTTGCCAAAGCTATGATTTCTATAGGCAAAAGCCTAGGGAAAAATACTATGGCAATTATTACAGACATGAACCAACCTCTTGGAAACACCATTGGTAATGCTCTTGAAGTAAGGGAAGCTATAGAAACTGTAAGAGGTCATGGCCCAAAAGACTTCACTGAGCTTTGTATGTGTGCTGGAGAAATCATGCTCATGCAAGCAGGTAAGGCAGAAAATAAAGCCCAAGCAAGAAAAATGCTTGAAGAAGCGGTAGCATCCGGTAGGGCCTACGAGAAATTGGAAAAAATGGTTGAATACCAAGGAGGAAATGTGGAACAAATAAGAAATAACGATCTTCTTCCTCAAGCTAAGTACCAAACAAAGATGCTCGCCAAAGAAGAAGGCTACATAGAAAATATCCACTCTATGGGTCTAGGTATTCAAGCCATGAAATTGGGGGCAGGAAGGGCGAAAAAAACCGATCCAATCAATTATGCAGTCGGTCTTGAAATGAATGTTAAAAAGGGTGATTATGTAAAAGTTGGCGACCTTCTTTGCACAGTCTACCATGATACAGACCTAAGTGAAGAATGGATAGAGGACTTCTACAAGACTTTCTCCTTTACAGACCATGAAGTCAAAGCAATTCCGATAGTTGAAGAAATAATTAAATAATATATGAGGCTGTTATAAAAACAATAATCCTATCCCTGAGGCTTTTTTAGGAGATTTTTAGAATATCCTAAGAAATTGGCTTGCTTTATAATTTGCTACAGCCTCTTTTTTACCGTACAAACCTACAAATATGGTATATTATAAAAAAGGAGAAAGAGATGGAAATTGATTTACGAAATAGAAACTTCCTCGATATGAAATATTTTAAGGAGGAAGAAATCCTATATTTGATAGATTTGGCAGAAGACTTTAAGAAACTCAAAAGAGAAAAGAAAGCTCACAAGTACCTAGAAGGACAAAACTTGATTTTGCTCTTTGAAGAAGCCTCAACAAGGACAAGAACCTCCTTTGAGGTAGCGGCCTTTGATTTGGGCATGGGAGTAAGCCTCATAAATTCAAATTCAAGCAAGCTCGGTGAGAAAGAGTCCATAGAAGATAGCATAAATGTTTTTGATAGGTATTTTGATGGGATTGTCTACAGGGGCAACAAACAAGCTATGCTTGAAAAATTGGTCAAAATGACTGAAGTGCCAATCTATAACGCCATGACGGACAAGAGCCATCCTAGTCAGATGATCTCTGATATGCTAACCATAAAAGAAAAGTTTGGATATCTTCGTGGGTTAAACTTGGTTTATTTGGGCTATCCTGGAGATATTATGCCCAATTCTCTAGCAGTAACCTGTGCTAAGCTTGGGATAAATTTCACAGCTTGCGGTCCTAGGGAATATTTTCCACAAAAGGACTTCATAGACTTATCCCAAGACTTTGCGGAAAATCATCACTCAGAAGTAATCTATACAGAGGATTTGCAAGAGGCTGTGAGGGGAGCGGATATAATTTATACAGATATGTGGATTGCCCTAAATGAGATGGAAAAGGTCCCTGTAGATAGGATTTACAAGCTTTATCCTTATAGGGTTGATAGTAAAGTTATGGCGAAAACTCATGATAATTCTATATTTATGCATTGTCTACCAGCTTTTCATGACAAAAAATCGAAATTAGCCCAAAAAGTGATAGCCCAACTTCCTAAGGATATGGATTTTAATGGGATGGAAGTAACTGATGAAGTCTTTAGATCACAAAAATCTATGGTTTTTGACCAAACAGAAAATAGGATTCCAGCAGTTAAGGCAATTTTGTATTCAACCTTGAAGGTTGACTGAGCCTTGACCTTGTATGGATAATATTAATTCAAATAAATAAAAAATTAAAAATATTTGACAAAAATTTCTAAAGGATGTATTATCTAGTTAAAGAGAAAATGTGATTACAGAAAGACGGTTTATATGAATTACCATAGAGAAAAGACGGTTGGTGCAAGTCTTGTAAGGATTATTTACTTATTCCATCTGTAGACAGAATAGCTGAATGAAGTAAGCTATTACGGAAGCTACCGTTATCAGAAGCAAGGAGTTGATAGACTTCTGTTGAGATAATCTTTTTAGATTATGAAATTAGGTGGTACCACGAATTATACTCGTCCTATGGAGGGCGAGTTTTTTTATTACCCAAATCTATCAAATAAAAATAAGGAGAATGTTATGAAAATCAAAAAAATATTAGGACTAGGACTTGCGTGTCTCATCTTGGCATCTTGTGGCAAGGCTAAAAGCGAGGATAAAGAAGCTAAGGCAGAGGGGAAACTAAAGGTAGGGATTGTTCAAATTGCCGACCATCCATCACTAGACGCTGCTAGGGAAGGCTTTATAGAAAAACTTGATAGCGAAAATATTGCTTATGAGTTGATAGACCATAGGGCAAACGGAGACCTTGCCTTAGTCCCACAGTTTGCGACAGATTTAAAGAGCAAGAAGGCTGATTTGATTTACACTATAGGAACTCCTGCTGCCCAAGGGGTTTCAAATACCATCAAGGATAAACCAGTTTTGTTTGCCGCAGTAACAGACCCTGAGGGAGCTGGTCTAAAGGGTGATAATGTTAGTGGAGTTTCAGACTATGTTGAAGCTGGTAAGTTAATCGACGATTTTCTAAAATTATATCCAAAGGCAAAAGTTTTTGGAACTATGTATAACACCAATGAACAGAACTCAGTTGTTCAAATTGAAGCCTTAGAAAAAGCCCTCAACCAAAGGGGATTGAAGCTTGAAAAACAAGGGGTCTCTTCAATCAACGACATCCCTCAAGCTATAGCAAGCCTAAAGGGCAAAATAGACGCCATGGTTACAGTTACTGACAATGTTGTAGTAAATGCTATGCCAGTTATTAGCGAAGCTCTCATAAAGGAGAAAATTCCATCAATAGCCTACGACGAAGGAAGTGTAAAAAATGGAGCCTTGATGAGTGAGGGGGTAAATTACAAGGACCTAGGCAGTCAAGCTGGAGCTATGGCTGTAGAAATTCTAAAAAATGGTAAAGCAGTCAAAGACCTTCCATATGAAAAGGCAAATACTTTAAAGACTCTTGTAAACAAAAAGACCGCCGAAGCTCTTGGCTTAGATTTAACAAATGAAATTTTAAAAGATGCAGAAAAAATCGACTAAGGAGAAAAAATGACTGGACTAGCACAAAGCCTAGGGGCATCTGTAGAGGTTGGATTAATCTTTGCAATCCTCGCTATGGGCTATATGATGACCTACAAGTTTCTAAAATACTACGATTTGTCCTTGGAGGGAACTTATCCACTCGGAGCCTTTCTGGGGGCGATTCTTATCCAAAAGGGTCTTGGACCATATCTGGGAATACTTGGAGCTATAATTGGAGGAGGACTTGGAGGACTTCTAACTTACTTCTTCTACAAAAAGGTTAAGGTTGACCCTCTTCTTTCGGGAATCCTCACCCTAACAATGCTTTATTCAATCAACCTAAGAATTGGAGGTGTAAGCAACATTCCGATAGCAGGAAATCCTAGTGTTTTTGGAGACCTACCAAAATGGCCTCTTCTTTTGGGACTTACAGTAATAATAAAACTTGCTATTGACTACTACCTAAGAAGTGAAGCTGGTTATCTTTTGAAAATCACTGGCAACAATAGAAAATTGACCAAAATGTTAGGTAAAAATCCCGATACCTTTGTTATGATAGGTCTCATCCTATCAAACGCTATGATTGGACTTAGTGGAGCTCTTATGGCAAACTATCAAGGCTTTGCTGACATACAGATGGGAACAGCCATGATTGTTACAGGGCTTGCATCAATAATTATAGGCGATACCATCATGAAATCTTCTGATAAGCTAAGGGATAGCTCAAGAGCTATAATTGGAGCAGTTGTATATAGGATAATATCAGGTCTTGCCATCTTTTTAGGTCTTAATCCAAATGACCTAAAGCTAATCACAGCCTTGATTGTAATAGCCTTTATAGCCTATAATAATTATCTTTCTGGAAGAAAACGCAAAAGGAGTGTAGAAAATGCTCGAAATTAGAAATATAACAAAAACCTTTAACATAGGAACAAGTGAAGAAAACACAATCTTTGATAAGTTCTCCCTAGAGGTTGAAGAAGGAATTGCAACAACCATAATCGGACCAAACGGATGTGGGAAGTCTACCTTGATGAATTTAATAAGTGGTAGCCTTCCCCTAGATGAGGGACAAATCATAGTAAATGGCGAGGATATATCCAAACTCAGCGAAGAAAAAAGGTCAAAATATATGGGCAAGGTCAACCAAGACCCCAAGGACGGAGTAGCAACAAACCTTGACATATATGAAAATATGGCACTTGCCCTAAAAAAGAATGAAAAGTTTGGCTTAAAGTCTTTAAAGAAATCTGCTGATACAGATGAAATAATAAAAAGGCTCAAAGAACTAAAATTGGGTCTTGAAACAAAGCTTCACACCAAAACAGGCCTGCTATCAGGAGGTCAAAGGCAATCCCTAGCTCTTTTAATGGCAACAGCCAAAAGGCCAGACATCCTCTTATTAGACGAACACACAGCAGCCCTTGATCCAAAAACTAGCAGAAATATAATGGATATGACAAGAAGCCTAATAGACAAAGAAAAAATCACAACCCTACTAATCTCTCACAACCTAAGAGATGTAGTGAGGTATTCTGATAGGATAATAATGCTAAATAAGGGACATATAGCCCTAGATTTAAGGGCAAAGGATATAACAGAAGATGAACTTATAAAGTTGTATAAAAAAGAACTTGGCGAATAGAAAAACTGGCTAGGCTATAGGATCTCTACCGATAATATAGCTTGCCAGTTTTTATTTGCTAAATTTTAAGCTGTTACTCATTTTTCCTAAAAGTCTTACAGGTAAAATAAATCTTTTTAGTTAACTCATTTTCTTAAAAATTTTTTATAAAGTGCAAAGACAGCCATGCCGATAATTGCATTTACTACAATAGCCCCGCCTGGTTTGATGTCAAAATTATAGGATAGGATAATACCTAGCATCATATAAATTACACCAAGAATAGTAGTTATGAAAAAAGTTTGTTTGTAGGATTTAGCTACTATAAGGGCTGTTGCAACTGGAAGAACGATGAGGCTTGTAACCATCAAGGCTCCAATTATTTTAACAGATAAGGCTATAGTTATAGCTGCAAGGAGGGTAAAGATAGCATCAACAGCTTCTACCTTAACCCCAGAAAGCCTTGCAGTATTTGGATCTATGGCAATAGCTAAAAGGGCTGAATACCTGCTTACAGAAAGGATAATAATTAAGACAAACACAATGGATGTATTTATTATATCAGCTGTGGTAACTGATGAGATCGAACCAAAGAGGTAGGACTCGAAGGAATTACCACCAGGAGCGAAATCTGATAGGATGGCTGCTATACCAAGACCTGTCGACATTATTACTGCTGTTGCCATATCACCATATTGGGGAAATTTTTTTCTTATTAATTCTATAAGAAAGGCCGCTATTACACAAATAATAGCAGATCCTAAAAGAGGATCAAAGCCAAGGATAAGCCCCATACCAACGCCTGCAAGGGCTGTATGAGATAGGGCATCGCCTATCATTGAGGTCTTTCTATTGACAATAACTATTCCTATAATAGGAATCATAATAGAAAGGAGAAAACCTAGAAGTAGGGCTTTTCTCATAAAAGCAAATTCTAACATTCTACAAGCCTCCCTTCAGTCATTTCATATTTTTTCATAGCGAAGTTAAGGCTTTCCATTTCCTTTAGTTCATGAGTCACCATGACAATAGTTATGGAAAATTTCTCTGAAAGAATGTCTATGGTTTCAAAAAAATTAGCCTTACTTTCCTTATCTACACCTGCTGTAGGCTCATCTAAAATGAGGATTTGTGGGTTATTAATCATTGCTTTGGCAATCATTGCTCTTTGGGCAAGTCCGCCAGATAATTCATTAACAGGAGTATTGATAAAATCCACCATGCCCATCTTATTAAGGATATCCTTAGCCTTTTTGTAATGGGATTTCCTAGGGATTTTGATAAAACCGAAATCCTCATAAAGATTTAAAGATACAAGCTCCAAACAAGTTATAGGAAAAGAAATCTTATTTACAATATTTATTTGAGGAAGGTAACCGATATCTTTATAGGACTTATAATCTTCGATATTCTTTCCTAAAATCTTTATCGAACCTGTATCTTTTTTTAGTTCACCTAACATTAATTTAATCAAAGTTGACTTACCACTGCCATTACCACCAAGGATAAGGGCCAAATCTCCCATCTCTAGGCTAAAATTACAGGATTTTATGACGGGGATTTTGTTGTAGGCAAAGGTCACATCTTTTATTTCTATTGCTTTCATTTTTCCTCCTCGGCCATAGAATTGTAGAGATTTTCTAGATTCATTCTCATCAAATCAATATAGTCTTGATTTTTGTCTTTTTGTTCTTTGCTTAAAAACTCCATAGAGGTAAGAGGAGAGATCTTAGCCCCTATTTCTTCTGCCAGAGCCTTGGCTTGTTTTGGATTTTGACCATATTCATAAAAGACAGTTGAAATATGGTAATATTGCGAAAAGTCAATAGCCTTCTTGATTGTCTTTAGACTTGGACTTTCAAGGCTAGTTAGGCCCTGGAGAGGGTATTGGTTAAGATTAAAATCTCTAGCTAGATAAGCGTAAGCATAATGGAGGGTTAGGAAATTCTTCCTATTTTTATCAAGCTTAGAGAATTTATCTTTATATTCTGCATCTATATCTGTCAATTTATCAACGTATTTTAACTTATTTTTTCTATAAAGTCTTTCGTGGTCCGGATATTTTTCAATAAGTTTTTCTTGGATGGCATTTAGGTATTTCTTAGCATTGACAATAGATATCCATGAGTGAGGGTCATAGGTAATTTTATCAAAACCTGACGAAGAGCCCTCCATAAGGGAGACCTCCTTACCCTCATCCTTTAAGAAATTTCCCTTGCCATCAGCAAAGTTGTATGGGAGCAAGTCCTCGCTTATCCTATCAGAGATGAAAATCCATTTGCCAGCTTCTGGGAAATCAAAAAATACTTCACCAGATTCATGGCCCATCTCTATACCATAAACCTTGCCCTCTTCTATCTTGCTTGTGGATTTTTGATGGACTAGTTCGCCCTTTTGGCTCATCACTTCCTTGGCCTTTTTTACCAAATCTTTTTGGCTAAGTCCTTCATCTTTAATAAAAGCGACCCTCATCATATCCTCGTGGGTATGGCCGAAGTCGATTTTATTTTTACCCGCTTCGACATCAATCCTTGCTAGATATTGAAAATCACCAATAGCTGCTGCGCCCTTATAGGTAATGAGGTCTACAGAATCTGAAAGCTTTAGGATATCAAGATTTGGCAAATTCTCTCTAACATTATCAAGCCAAGGCTCCATATTTGCTCCATTAACAACTAGAAGGTCGCATTTGGCTAGCTTTTTCATATCCTTTGGGCTTGGTTCCCAAATATGAGGATCCTTATCCAAGGGCATGAAAGATTCTACATTTATAGTATCCCCACCAACCATCTTTGTTAGGTCACAGATTGGATAAAAAGAAGTATAAATTAAGGGAGAATCTTTAGTCTTTTTACTGTCTTTTGAACATCCGCTTGCTAAAAAGAGGATTAGTAGGGGAAAAACTACAAGAAAATTCTTTAGCCTAAATCTATAAGGACTTTTAGCCCTAAGACCAAGGGATAATATCCTACTCACTAATTTCATCTATGATTTGTTGGTCGGTAGAAGATGGTTTAACAAAGGTTGGATACCAGCCCTCTTCTTTAAGGAGGCTATCCTTATCATCACCATATCTCATGTGGAAGTGGGTTAGACTTTCTTCACCGTGGATAGGCATCATCATGAGAACCTTGTAAGGAGCATTTTCGCTTGTAGCTTCGAAGATATCCCACTCTAATTTATGGCCTTCATGTTCTGCCTCTACTTTTTCCTTGAATTTGTAATCAGCTTCGGCAATAACTTCGCCCTTAGCTTCTGGGAATTCCTTTAAGAATTTCACATGGTCGCCTGAAATTTCAAGACCACCAAAATCACATTTTCTTTTCTTTAGGTATCCTTCTTTAGCAGTCTTTTCATCTGTATTTTCTTTTTCAGCTAGGGTCTTGTAAGCAGCTTGGATTTCAGGTTTTTCTAGGTAACCACCCATGTTGTTCCATTCGCCTTCCCAATCAGCCATGCTTACTTCTTCAGAAGCTTTATCAGCATCTTTAGCATCTTCTTTAGCATCTTCAGCTGGTTTTTCTTCCTTAGCTTGTTCTTCTACCTTAGTTTCTGCCTTACCATCATCAGAAGCCTTATCATTAGCTTGATCCTTTTGGCAAGCAGAAAGGATAAGACCTAGAGAAAGGAGAGCTACTAGAGTATATTTCTTGTTGTTTTTCATAATTCACCTCATACTTATATTTTGTTAATCAGTTGACTAGTCATGATAATGATAACACATATTAAATAGTTAATCAAGAGTGATTTGCATTATCAAAAAAGATAGGGGATTAACAAAATTTTTTACAATAAATATTAGCTAATCAGTTTTAAGAATAGGATTTTAGGTCTAGTAGAAGACATTTAGAAGATAGGTAAATATTGCGAAGATAAAATAAAAAACGGTCAATCCCCATAAGGGGAAGAGACCGTTTCTTGGATGGATTTTAAAGTTTAGTTTATTAATAATTTATATGTTAGATTTTTATTTTCTCATCAAGAAGTTAAAAGCACCAAGGGCTGCTGTCGCACCTGATCCTGCTGCTATAACAATTTGTTTAAATAGCTCTTCTGTCACATCTCCTGCTGCAAAGATGCCTTCTACATTTGTAGCCCCATCTTGGCCTGTGATAATTTCTCCTCTTTGGCTAAGTTTTACTTCTGTCTTTTCTAGCCATTCTGTATTTGGCACAAGGCCTACTTGGATAAAGCAACCTGCTATATCAATCTTGTTTTCCTTTCCAGAAATCCTGTCTGTATATTCTAGGCTTTCTAGTCTGTTAGAACCATATAGGCCTGTGGTTTGGGCGTTGGTTATGATATCTACGTTAACTAGGGATTTTACCTTTTTTTGGAGGACTTCATCAGCCTTTAATTCTGGTAAAAATTCTAGGACAGTTACATGCTTAACCATGCCAGCTAGATCAATTGCAGCCTCTATTCCTGAATTTCCTCCGCCGATTACTGCTACGTTTTTGCCCTTAAAGAGTGGGCCATCACAGTGGGTGCAATAAGCTACTCCCTTGTTTCTAAATTCAGTTTCTCCAGGGATACCTATTAGCCTCCATCTAGCGCCTGTGGCTATAATTGCTGTTTTTGTTTCTAATTTTGCTCCATTATCTAGGCTTATTTCAACAAGAGCATCCTTTTTTTCTATATTATCTGCAAGGGCTCCTGTCATTATATCAACATCCAAGGCTAGGGCTTGTTCTTTCATTTGATTCATGAAATCAGGGCCTTCGGTGTATTTAAAGCCAGGAATATTTTCTATGCCAAGTGTTTCATTTACCTGACCACCAAATTCGCTTGCAATTATTCCTGTCTTGATTCCTTTTCTTGCTGCATAAATTGCTGCGGTTGCTGCTGCAGGGCCCCCACCAATTATTAAGACATCGAAAAGTCCCTTATCAGCAAAGTGATTAGCATCTATCTTAGAGCCGAGTTTATCGAGGATAGTCTCAATTGATTGTTTGCCACCCTCGAAGAAGTCCCCATCTTTAAAAATAGCTGGAACTGCAAGTACATCACGACCTTCTGCTAGGTCTTGGAACATGGATCCTTCAATCATTGTGTGATTTACAGAAGGATTTAGGATTGCCATTATATTGAGGGCTTGGACAACATCTGGACAATTGTGGCAGGATAGGGAAACTATTGTTTCAAAATCACATCCATCAAGAGCCTTGATTCTTTTCTTTATGCTAGGATCAACCTTTGGCTCGATTCCTCCAACTTGAAGGAGGGCAAGGGCAAAGGAAGCAAATTCGTGACCTAGAGGAAGACCGGCAAAGACGATTTTTCCATGGTCAAACTCTCCCTTTAGCTCGAAAGAAGGAATGTAGGTGAGTTTCTTTTCTTCGACTTTTATTTTCGAAGAAAGACTTGCTACATCATCAATAAACTCTTTAACCTTTTTAGAATTTTCACCATCATCAACAGAAAGCCCAATAACGACTTCTGTCTTTAATAAGTCAAGATATTGGGCTAGCTGGTTCTTTAAAGTTTGCTCTAACATATTAGATTTTTCCTACAAGGTCAAGTCCTGGAGTAAGGGTAGCATCTTCTTCGCTTTCCCACTTAGCAGGGCAAGCCTCACCTGGGTGAGATGCAACATACTTAGCTGCCTTAATCTTGTTGATATTTACATTTGCCTTTCTACCGATTCCATCTGCATTGATTTCGATAGTTTGGATTACATTTTCAGGATCAACAACAAGAGTTGCTCTTAAAGCCTTGCCTGATGCATCAAGAAGGTCGAGTTCTCTAGTAAGTTCTTTGTTGGAATCACCAATCATTGTGTATTCAATCTTGCTAATGGCCTGGCTATTGTCATGCCATGCCTTGTGAACGAAGTGGGTATCAACAGATACTGAATAAACTTCAGCACCAAGCTCCTTCAATTCTTTGTAAGATTCTTGCATATCTTCAAGCTCTGTTGGACATACAAAAGTAAAGTCTGCTGGATAAAAAATTAGGACAGTCCACTTGTCAAGAAGATCCTTGTCAGTAACTGTAACAAATTCCTCCTTAGCTGGATTGTAAGCATCTAAACTAAATTCTGGTAATTTTCTTCCTATAAAAGCCATATCATTCTCCTTTTTTATATTAGTAGAGATTTAATAATTATAATAATCATTATCACTCTTTCTAATATAATTATAATCATTCTAAATTAAAAGTCAAATTAAATCTTTATAAAATAACCAATAAAAAATCCTCTATGACTAAGCATAGAGGAAGATATGGTTTTTTAAATAAAATTTGCTCTAACTTTATATGCGAATTAGACCCTTCTCTTATTCAAATTAAGAATCAAAGATGCAGAAAGAACGAGGATCATACCTATAGCAAGCCTAGTTGTAAAGCTTTCTCCAAGGATAAGAACTGAAAGAATTGATCCGAAAAGAGGAACAAAAAGCTTGTAAATACCAAACTCATTAGCTGAGTGGGTTTGAAGAACAATCGTCCATATGCTAAAGGCAGTTGCAGAAATAAAGGCTGCATAAAGTAAGAGGATACAAGCCTTCATTGTGAAATGTAGGGAAGTTTGGGAAGCCATACTTCCAACAATAATTAAAACGGTTGAGCCAACGAGAAATTGGACGCCAGTAAGCAAAAATCCATTTAATCCCTTGCCGTATTTTCTTACAAGGACTGTACACAAGGCATTGATAGATGTGGAAACAATAATAAAACCCTCACCACTTATCTTCATAGATTCTCCGCCGAAAGCCTTGCCAGTATTTGTAATTATAATCCCGATTGTACCTATAATTAAAGCCATAATCATCTTTGAGTTAATCTTATCTTCTGGCAAAAGTAGGGAAGAAAATATAACGACAATAAAGGAGTTGGCAGCTTGAATAATTGAAGATTTGACCCCAAAAGTATTAGATAGACCTATATAGTAGAAAAGATATTGGACGCTCGTTTGGATAAAACCAAGGATTAAGACAAATTTCCAATCAAGTTTTTTGAAATCTTTAAAAGATCTATCAAAAATCATGAAATAGATTAAGGTTATTAACCCAGCCATAAAAAATCTTATACCTGCAATTAGGATTTTCTGACCAGTATCACCAGCACCAACCCCTAATTCAAGATAAGTTGTCTTTATAGTAGGGATGGCAGATCCCCATAATAACATCGCAAATATTGAAAAAATAATTGCTATTTTTTTATTCTTTAACAAAAAATCCTCCTAAAAATGTAATAATATTATTACTTTACTTAAAATATGCTATATATCAAAACTCTATAAAGCGTCTTATTAAAAAATAGGAAAAAATACCTACCTTACAAAATTTCAGGATAAAATTTTGCTCTTTCGCTGGTTAACTGCTATCTAACTAAAAAAACCATTACAAGGGTAATGGTCTTTGATGGTTGAAATCCTATGGATTCCATGAGTTAAACAGCGAAAGTTATATTCTTTCTAATCTAGTATAACAAGACTTGGGCTTTCTGTAAAGTGTTTTTTGGCTTAAATTAGCTAAAAATAAGTAAAGAATGATATTTTAACAAAATAATTTAAGTTTTATTACAAAAATCTGTAAAAAATTCGGGTATATACTAGGTGAGGAGATACAATGAAAACATTAATAGCTATAGATACAATCAAAAATTTTGAAAATTCTGTTACTATGGGTCAAATTTTTAGGGAAGAACTCGGCGGTGAAGTTATTCCTATCCCTTTTCTCGATGGAGGCGAAGGAACAATAGAGTCCATGAAGTTTATAGCAGGTGGCAAGTATAAGTACGTCAATGTCCATAATCCTTTGAATGAAGCTATAACTGCAAGATATCTTATAAATAAGGATTTTGCTACAATTGAGATGGCTGAGTCATCAGGCCTTTCTCTTATCTATAAGGAAGATCTTGATGTTATGAACGCCTCATCATTGGGACTTGGAGAAGTTTTTGTAGATGCCTTAGACCAAGGAGCTAGGAGTTTTTATATAGGTCTTGGCGATAGTGCTTGTAATGACATGGGCATGGGGATGCTCTATGGTCTTGGAGCAAGGTTTTATGATGAGGATGGAAATAGCTTAAGTCCAGTTGCCAAAAATTTGGTTAAAGTTAAAAGTATAGACATAGAAAATGTTGATGAAAGATTTAAGATGGCTGATATAAATATAGCGACAAGTAGCGAGATGACTCTCTTTGGGAACAATTCTTTTTTGGAAGATAGAGCCTACAGGAAGGGAGCTGATGATTATGATGTGGCAAGGCTTTTTAGGGGATGTGAGAATTTTATTGAAAGAACGTCCGAGCTTTTGGGTGTAAGCGACATCGACTTTCCTTCCTTGGGGTCTGGGGGAGGAGCTGCTTGGGCCTTGTTTACTTATTTTAAGGCGAAGATTAGTAGACCAATGGATTATATATTACAAAAAATTGATTTCAAAAATTTGCTTGCAGATGTTGATTATATTGTACTTGGAGAAGATGTAAGTCAGTTTGATGCCTATTCTTCAATAGGGATGGCAAGACTTGCCAAGAGCTATAAGGAAGATATTAAGATAATTTTTTTGCATGATAAAAATGACAAGAAAGTATCTGATGATGAATATTTTGACTATATTTGCGAGTATGATATTGACGATTACTTGGATAGGATGAGTCTAATGAGAGAAATTAGGAAACTTGCTCGTAAAGTAGATGACAAATACTTAAATTAAAGTAAAAAAGTGGTACAATTAATAATTATGAATATAAATATAAAAAAATTAGGAGAAACAAAAGTGACGGCAGTCCTGATGTTTGTAAATATCGCTGTTTTTGTTCTTATGAGCCTAACTGGCGGTAGTGAAAGTATTGAGAATCTAATTAGATTCGGAGCTATGGTTAAACCCCTTGTCCACGAAGGTGGTTGGTGGAGGATTGTTACTGCGGCCTTTATCCATATAGGATTTTTCCATATTATGTTTAATATGTACTTCCTATACAATATTGGACCTCTTTTTGAGAAACTCTATGGATCGGTTAATTTTCTTATTATTTACCTGCTAGCTGGGGTAATGGGCAATCTCTTTACCTATGCCTTTGGAGGAGCAAATACAGTTTCAGCTGGAGCATCTACTAGTCTTTATGGGATGTTTGGACTTGCTATAGGACTTATGCTAAATTACAGGGACGATGCGGTACTTAGGGGACTTGGAGCAAGCTTTATATCTATAATAGCTATAAACCTTATCTATTCACTCTTAGCACCAGGAATTGGCATCCAAGGACATCTAGGAGGCTTTATAGGAGGGATAATTCTTGCTGGAATATTTCCAGTAGTTCATAGAAATCTCCCTCTTACTACAATCCTGATATCTGTTATAGCCTTTGTGATTTTAAGCTTTTTGTTTATTAGAATTGGAAATAAGAGCCTTGCTCTTTACTAATTATAAGGAGAAATTATGGAAAGAAAAGATATAGATGAAAGATTAAAGTGGGATACCACATCAATTTATGCAAAAGACGAGGATTTCTATAGGGAAATCGAAGAAATCAATAAGCTTTCCCAAGAACTTGGAGAATTTGAAGGAAAAATCACATCAAATCTTCAAACATTCAAAGCATTTATAAAACTTGATGAAAAATTATCAAGGAAACTGGAAAAAGCTTATGTATACGCATCTCTTAGGTCTGATGAGGATACAAGAGTAACCAAATACCAAGAAATGAGTCAAATTGCTACAAATACCTATGTTGCAGTTGCTCAAGCTTCATCTTTTGTAAGACCAGAGCTTTTGGCAACCGACTATGAACTTATAAAAGAATATTTAAAGGATCCAGAAATTATTAACCTAGCTCATTACTTTGATAATATCTACAGGTACAAGGACCACACCCTTGATTCAAAAAGTGAGCAAATCATAGCAAGTTTTGGAAAAACAGCCCAAAACCCACGTTCAACTTATATGATTTTTGAAAATGCAGATTTAAGCTTTCCAAGCGTTGAAAAAGATGGGGAAGAAATCCAAATAACTGGAGCAAACTTTGTAAACCTCCAACAAGATAAGGATAGGGACTTCAGACGTGAAGTTTACGAGAAATACTACCAAACTTACAGGCAATTTGCCAATACTCTAGCAAGTACTCTTGATGGAGATTATTCAGCCCACAACACAGAAGCAAGGCTTAGAAAATTTGATTCAGCTAGGCAAATGAGCCTCTTTGCCAACAATCTTCCTGAGGAGATTTACGACAATCTTTTGGAAGTCATCCACGACAATGTAGATATTCATAGAGATTACACAAGTCTAAGGAAGGACTTTCTTGGGGTAGACGACTTAGGTTTTCACGATATCTATATGCCACTTGTAAAAGATTATGAGAGAAAAATCGACTTTGATGAGGCTAAGGAAATAGTGCTTGAGGCAATCAAACCTTTGGGCGAAGAATATGTAAAAGTTGCTAGAAATGGTTTTGAGACGGGATGGTTTGATGTATGCCCAAACAAGGGCAAGAGAGGTGGAGCTTACTCTTCAGGTTCTTACGATACCCAACCTTTCATCCTCCTAAATTACACAGATACAATTGATGATGTATTTACAGTGATTCATGAACTGGGCCATTCTATGCACTCCTACTACACAAGAAAGACCCAAAACTACCAATATGGAGCTTATTCAATCTTCTTAGCAGAGATAGCATCAACAACAAATGAGCTTCTTCTCCTAGATTATTTACTCAAAAACTCTAAGTCAGAAGAAGAAACAGCTTACTTGTTAAATTATTTTGTGAATCAATTTAAGTCAACAGTCTTTAGACAAGCCATGTTTGCAGAATTTGAACACAAGGTAAATAAGCTAGTAGAAAAAGGAGAGCCAATTCCAGCAGAAAGACTCCACGAAATATACAAGCAATTGAACGAAGACCTCTTTGGAAAGGACATAAAGGTAGATGAATACATCTCAGCAGAATGGGCTAGGATACCTCACTTCTATATGTTCTACTATGTTTTCCAATATGCTACTGGTTTTATGAGTGCAGTCGCCCTAAGCCAAAACATCCTTCATGGAACAGATGAGCAAAGACAAGCTTACCTCAATTTCCTAAAGGCAGGAGAGAGCGAATACCCACTAGAAGTTCTCAAAAAAGCAGGGGTAGATATGACCAACAAAGTTGCTATGCAAAAGGCAATGGATGTAGCAAGAGGAGCTCTCAAAGATTTAAGAGAGGCAATTTTATAAATATGCTAGGCTAAGGCGAAAGCTTTAGCCTTTTTGTGTGTTTATTTATCGGATGATTCATAGAATGCTTAAAACCAACAGTTTTCTTACAAATAAAGTGTAGAAAATATATAAAATAAACTGAGGGAAATATTTTAATCCAATAGAGTCTTTTGGAAAAGGAAAAATCGGAATATACTAGAGAAAAAATTCTACAAAAGAGCTTGAAAGAAATTAAGTAGAGGATTTTTGAACAAAAAAAGCTTTTGGAACAACCAAAAGCTTAATTTATCTAATCTTCAAAATAAGATTTCCATTTATTATCATAGGTCCACTTATAATTTCCTTTTTTGCTTGAATTCTTATAGGAATCAAAATCTTTCAACAACCTATAGAAAGGCTTGGCCATCAAAACTAGAGCGATTACATTAGGAATAACCATAAGAGCATTGGCAGTATCAGCCACATTCCAAGCAAACTTCAACCCACCTATGGCTCCTAAGTAGCAAAATCCTATATAAATGTATTTAAAGTAAGAACTTGCCTTATCGGACTTGGTTAGGTAGAAAATAGACCTTTGGCCATAATAACACCAAGATACAGCTGTAGTAAAGGCAAAAAGAATTAGGCTTACACTAACAACTAACCTCCCCAGAGGAAGAGACTTAGAAAAGGCAGCAGCAGTAAGGCTTGCACCAGATAAGTTTGGGTCAGTCCACAAGCCGGAAGTAATAATAACAAGAGCTGTCATGGTACAAATCACAAGGGAAGATACAAAAACCTCAATTGCGCCCCACATACCTTGCCTGATAGGGTGATCGGTATGACTTGTTGCGTGAGCCATAGGAGCAGTACCAAGCCCAGCTTCATTAGAGAAAATACCCCTAGCCAGTCCCCACCTAACAGACATTAGCACACCAGAACCTGCCACACCTCCAACAAGAGATTCATTAGAGAAAGCGTCACTAATGATAAGTTTAAAAGCATCAACAAGGTAGTTTCTTTGGAGAAAAATTATAAAAATAGAGCCAAGAACATAAAAAATTGCCATAAAAGGAACAATTTTTTCGGCAAAAGCCCCAATCCTCTTAATACCTCCAACAAGGACCAAAAGCATAAGCAGAACAATAAAAACTCCTGAAGTTCTTAAAGAAAGACCACTTAAATCATTTATAGAATCAGAAATAGAATTTGCTTGGACAAGCCCACCAGTTCCAAGGATAGCTATAACAGAGAAAAACGCAAAAAGCTTGGCAAGCAAAGGCTTCTTAGCCCCCTTAGAAATATAATACATAGGGCCACCAACCAACTTCCCCTCACCATCAAGTTCACGAGTAGCTACAGCCAGACTTACCTCAACCATCTTAGTCGTCATACAAACAAGAGCAGCCATCCACATCCAAAAAATGGAGCCAGGACCGCCAAACTCTATGGCAGTAGAAACACCTATAATAGAGCCCGCACCAATAGTACCAGCAAGAGCAGTAGATACAGCTTGAAAGGGAGAGATAGAATTATCGGTAGACCCGTTGTTAGCACGAGGTTTTCCGAAAGTTTGAGAAAAAATATAGAAAAAATTTCTATAAACCCAAAACCTCGACCTAAAAATCAAATACAAGCCACCAAGAAAGAGAGTAACAATCATAGGATAACCCCATAAGAAAGTTCCCAAACGTCCATTTATATCAATTATTGTTTTAAACAAAAGTATCACATCCTCTATAGTATAATTACATACTATAGACCTTTTTTTCAATTTGTAAACAAAAATATGAAAAAAATTGAAAATTAATAAATAAAATAAGGCTATATAATAAGGCTATATTATAGAAAGAAAATAAAAATAAGAAAATATTTGACATAAAGGAAAAATCCTAGTATTATAATAAGGCACGTTGAAGAGTTGGAAATTATGCAAAACAAAATAATTTGACAACAAACTTCATAGAGTGTATAATATATGTAATGCGACATGAATTAAGAGCTTAAAAAACTAAAAAAATCATAAAAAAATGATAAAAATAGTTGACAAGCAAAAAAATATGTGGTATTATATAAAAGTCGTTAAAGATGCGACATTGAACCGAGATTAACATCTAAGGATGATAATCATACAATTATATAGAATATAACAACAACCAAAGTTAATACTTTGAGTACAATGATTCTTATCGGAAGATAAGGACAAAATAAATCACGCATCAGACAGAAGT